>BPJB01000001.1:722734-1084101 GCA_026004395.1 Patescibacteria group bacterium
TACCAAAACAACCATTCCTGTTTTTATTAGCGGAACCTTAAGCAACAGAAATAATGAAGATTTTACAATTACTGTTGTGACAGGAGATCTCAAACGTTACCTTGTAGATATAGAAAAAGTGACCAAAACGAATGTATTCACTGGAGACCAAACTGAACGTTCTGGATTCTCAAAACTCTCAGTTGGAGAGCGTATAGTAGTTATCGGATATCCTCATATTAATGAAAGAAATCGTATCGTAGCAACAAGAGTCATTCACTTTCCCACTCTTCCCAAAAATCCCAAAATAGTAATTCCTGAAAACTCATCTGATGAGACAGTACCTTCAACTGGAAGCGGCAAAAAACTGACACCTATACGTTGATCTAAGACTAATTATTAAAACATAAATAACCTCACATCTATGCAACAAAAATCTCCTAAAAATACCGGACAGATAAGCAATCTAAAAATATTAAAAGTAAGACGCTTTCTCCAAACCTATCATGTAGATGCAGTTCTTATCTCCTCAATTACTAACATTATCTATCTTACTTCCTACTCTGGATTTTCTTATCATGAAAGAGATGCTTATATTTTAATAACCAAATATCAACAATACCTTTTTACTAATACCTTGTATTTTGAAGAAGTAAAGACAGTAGTCAAGGATTTCCAAATTTATGAAATTAATAAAAATAATCCATTCCCTAAGTTACTTACCAAACTTATAAGAGAAAATAATATTCAAACTCTGGGAATAGAAAGTGATAATCTTACACTTAAAGAATATCAAGATTTGCAAAAAAATATCAAAATTAAATTCAAATCCTTATCCCTCTCTTCATTACGAATACAAAAAACAGATGAAGAGATTAAAAAGATTAATCAAGCCTGTAATCTGGGAGATAAGGCATTCGACTTTATTCTGAAATTTATTAGACCTGGAATAACAGAAAAAGATATAGCTTTTGAAATAGAAACATTTATTCGCAAAAATGGTGGTGAAGTAGCATTTCCAACTATTGTCGGCTTTGGTAGCAACAGCGCAATACCCCATCACAAAACTAACAATACAGTTCTTCGAAACAACGATATTATTTTGATTGATTTTGGAGTTCGACTAAACAATTATTGCTCAGATATGACACGAACATTCTTTATTGGCAAACCCACGCAGGAACAAAATATTGTTTATAACATTGTCCGCAAAGCGCAAAAAAAAGCCCTCGAACTATTGTATCATAAGTTAGTATATGATACACAAAGGAGATATATTACAGCGGCAAGTTTGGATAAAATCGTTAGAGAATATATTCTCTCTCAAGGATATCCCTCAATCCCTCACTCCTTAGGACACGGTATTGGCATTCAGGTCCACGAACCTCCAGCATTATCACCTACATCAAAAGACAAACTAACTGATGGTATGGTTTTTTCTATTGAACCCGGGATTTATTTACCGGGTAGATTTGGCATCCGGATTGAGGATATATTTGCTATCCAAAACAGCAAATTAATTCAACTTACAAATGCATCTGTATCTCTTTTACAAATCTAACAAATTTTAGACTTTGCTACTTAATTAAGATCAGCTATAATGTAAATACACCAATCTGATACTAGCAGTTATTCTTTTTTTTGTGCTAAATGCAATAAACAACTTAATCTTAGTAATGAATTAAAAGTACATATGTTAATTCAAACTCTCAAAGGATTTCGAGATTTCTTGCCACAAGAGGCAAGAAAGAGACAGTATATTGTTAACACCTTAAAAGAGGTGTTTGAGTCATATGGTTTTGAGCCACTGGAAACACCTGCTCTTGAGTACGATGAGATTTTGTCAGGAAAATATGGAGAAGAAGGAGATAAGCTCATGTATAGTTTCACTGATCGGGGTGGACGTCATGTAGCATTGAAGTATGATCAGACTGTGCCTTTGGCTCGTGTAGTGGCACAATATGCAAATTCTCTTCCTCTTCCCTTCAAACGCTATCAAATACAGCCGGTATGGCGAGCCGAGAATCCACAAAAAGGAAGATTTCGTGAATTTTTACAGTGCGATATTGACACGGTTGGTTCTTCCTCTCCTCTTGCAGATGCGGAGATTATTTCAATCATTGTTGATGCCTATGAGACACTAGGATTTAAGAATTTCAAAGTGTTAATTAATGATAGAAAAAACTTATCCACATATAAAACATCATTTGATATTGATCCCGAAAAAATCATTCTGATTATTAGATCCATAGATAAATTAAAAAAAATCGGTTATGATGGCGTTTTAAATGAGCTAATAAGAATTGGTTTTACTGAACGAGAAGCAAAAGAAATACTTGATAGCGTTGAGAAAACTCAACCAAGTGAAAACTTAAATGCAATCTTTTCCTATCTTAAGATATTAGGTGTTACCAGCGATAAATATGAATTTTTACCAACATTAGCTCGAGGACTTGATTATTATACGGGAATCATTTTCGAAGTTGAGGTTCCTGAATACACTGTTGGATCCCTCGGTGGAGGTGGCAGATACGATAACTTGATTGGGATTTTTGCAGGAAGACCAATACCGGCTGTTGGCTTTTCATTTGGCTTTGATCGAATTGTTGAAGCAATGGAAATATTTAATCTTTTTCCTAAAGATTTGATAACCAGTAAAGTACTAGTGACCATATTTTCTCCAGAGTTTCTTACTAACTCCATTGAGATTAGTTACATCCTACGAGCAAACAATATTCCAACAGAGCTATACCTTGAACCGGAAACAAAAATGGAACGACAGCTAAAATATGCTGATCAAAAAGGTATACCCTTTGCTGTCATCATTGGGCCTGAGGAGATAAAAGATAATAAAGTTACTCTAAAAAATCTCAAGAAGCGAGAACAAAAACGAATTTCTGTTCAAGAAATCGCAAAAGAAGTACAAAGAGAATCCTAAAATTGATCTAAAATTTTCTTTCCAGCTTACTATTATCTCTTGCATTAAGCCATTTATTGAAAAATTGATTGTATTAATGCAACAATATAATGATGAGGTTTTCTAAAACTCAAATTGCTATACTAGCTATCATAGTCACCAATATTATCTGGGGAGCAAGCTCACCTATTTTTAAATGGTCACTCACTGATATTGGACCCTTCTCCTTTGCATTTCTTCGCTTTTTTATAGCATCGATTCTTCTTTTTCCATTTACTATTCACAATCTGCAAATAAACAAAAAAGAACTTATTACCCTTTTTGTATTATCATTTATTGGATTTTTTGTTCATATTTCTCTTTTTCTTTTTGGACTTACCGTATCATCAAGTATAAACGCACCTATTATCGCCTCCTCAGCTCCGATATTTCTTATTGTTGGATCAATTGTGATGTTGAAAGAGAATATACGGCAAAAAATACTCCTTGGAACAATAATTAGTTTAGTAGGGGTCATGATTATTATTCTCAGACCGCTTCTTGATAAAGGATTAGATGGGACAATTATTGGTAATGTACTTTTTGTGATGGCTACACTATCTTTTGTCATCTATACACTCCTTCTTAAGGAATACCGTTTACATATTTCAACAACAAAGATGACATTTTATTTATTTGCAATTGCTACTGTTCTTTTCTTTCCATTTTTTTTGTGGGAATCGTCTCAACAATCAATATTTAATGAACTGACGAGTAAATCGCTACTAGGAATTCTTTTTGGATCTATCTTCACATCAGTTATTGCCTATCTTCTCTATAATTTTGCACTAAAGTATATTCAGGCAAACGAAACTGGAATTTTTCTTTATATTGATCCTATTATTGCAATCCTTATCGCAGTGCCACTTCTTGGTGAGCACATAACTCTTTCTTATTTATTAGGTTCTCTTCTCGTCTTCGTGGGGTTATTTATTGCTGAAAATCGTATGCACTATCATCCTTTTTGGAAATTGCAGAAAAAATCTGTATTAAGCAATCCGCCTTCCTGAAATATACACATCATCTTCTCGCAAAAATGCAGAAAAGACTACGTTTTTCTCTTTTTTAGGTGATAATTTTGGGAGATTTTCTGTTATTAAAGCTAAGTGCCTAGTAATAAAAAACTGTTCTTCATTAAGAGATGAAGTTTCAAACCATTCTTTATCAACTGTTTCACCAGTAAGAATATACGATTCAAGAAGGCTTTTATCCATATTCATTGCTTGTTTACGAGCGATCAAAAATACTTCAAGAATGATACGTTCAACAAATGAGGGCAATGATCGTTGGTACGAACGATAAAGCTTATGTAGTTCTTCCCATGAAGAAAGACTGTTGGATAATAATTCTTGAGAAATTAAGCTTCTTGCCATTCTTAAATAATTCTCTTGATTGTCTTCAGTTGCGTTATCCTTTTGTACTACGTAAGATGCATTTTCACTACAATTTACGTTCAGAGAAAACAAACCTCTTCTAGTTAAGTGGCTAATGACCTCTTCGATGACTTCATAATCATGTCCACTTATCTTAGCAACGTCATCCATTGTACCTCCACGAAGAAGTACCGGAAGAAAAAACTTTGCTAACAAATCCAAGTATTTCTCTGGAATTTCAGCTTTTCCACACAAAAAAAATTGATCTACATCAGAATTAATTCTTAGATTTGACTCTGGTAGTATGTTGTTTAATGCAGTTGAGATAAAATGTACATCATCCACCAAATTATTCAAATCTATATGTTGATTGTATTTGCTGTTATAAAGGTTTAAAACATCCATCATAGAGAGATATGAAAAATTATGCTCACTATCGGCCAAGCCACTTGATACTAACGAAGCATAAATCATCTCAAGTACATTTAATCTTTTTCCTTGTTTACCTTTATTTAGCTTTCTTTTATATTGCTGATAAAGTTCTTCCAGTCGAGGTACTCTTACAGTATCTACTATTTCACGCGCTTTGACTAAAGCGCGAAAGTATGCTTTCTCTGATTCTGATAAATCTTCTCCTTTTGTTGATGATAATTTTGCGATGAGTGCATCAGCAGAAATACGTTTGTCTTTTCTAGGGCTTGGCTTACCAAGATGGCTTGTTCTCAGTTTTTGACTAATCTCTTCACGGGTTGGACGAGGTAGAACACCTTTATCTCGCGCATTTCGTATAACACCTTTTACTTGGCTATAGGATAAATTATGTTTTTCCATCACTTCTTTAATCGACATACCCTGCAGAAGATCTGGCAAAATCATATTTTGCAATCTACCACGACCCAAATGTGCTCTACTCTTTGCAATTTTGATAGATTCTTCGGTAACAGGAGGAAGAATACCAGCTTTTCGTGCTCTGGCTATTGTACACTTTACAGCATTTATTGACATCTCAGTCTTTTCTGCAATCTCAGAGATTGTCATCTCATGATTAAGATAATAGGAAAAGTAGGGCTTTACTTTGTCTAAAGATACACCGGGAGCGTTCCGTTTTCGCAACAGAGTAGTTTCTTTTATTACTTGAGAATAGATTTGTGGAATTTCCCTTTTGGGTTTTTGTTCTGTTGACATGAAAAACTTTAAACTGGTGTATTATAGGCTTGTAGTATTACTGTTGTCAATTGAGTGAGCATTTTTCCCTGAATGTATATTCCTGTGTTAATTTTGTCAATGATAAATATTAAGCGCATATCAAAATCTTGCCAACTAACTTTTTACTATGGGTATTATTTTCTTCAAATCACTTTCTATAGAAGATGAGCCTGGAAAGTTTCTACTTTTGCGTAATCGATGAACACCTTATATTCTATTAACTTATATCTTTCCATTATGTTCTTCAAACACAGTTTTCAGTTTTTGCAGTCCAAGCCGCCTCCTCGTCTTTACTGTTCCCAAAGGAAGACTTGTTCTCGCAGCAATTTCACTATCTGATATTTCTTGAAAAAAATTAAGCTCAATAACATCTCTTTGACCATTTGGGAGAGCGCGTAAAGCATCGCGGACAGACTCTTTCTCCTCATTTGCAATTACAATCTCCTCAGGCGTTGAAGAATCACTTATTATCTCATACAAAATATCCTCTGCATCTTCAAAATTATCATCAACATTGTGTCTATAATGATTGGATTGTCTTGAGTCGATTTGAGGTCTCCTATTTCTTTTGCGCATCTCATCAATAACAGTATTACGGGCAATCTGAAATAACCAATTTAAAAAAGTGCCTCTCTCTTGTTCAAAAGATTCTCTATTAATCCATGCTTTTTCAAATATTATCTGGCATATATCTTCAATGTCTTCTCGCGTAAATGCGTTTGGACCTACTATACTGCGAATAAATCTCATGTTCATTCTTCTTAACATCTCGAATGCGTCATTATCATTAAAAACTTCATCAGGCGTCAGAAGATTCTCTTCATCTAAATCATCTGACCTGTTGTCTCTATCTCTATATGAGTTATTTTTTGCTAATCTTTCAACTGACATAAAACCCTTTTTTTGCAAAATTATCAATTTCCTGCTCAGTCAAAATAGTTTTGGGCAATTATATGCAGATAATAGACTCTTGTCAATTAAAAAGGGTCCTAAATAATAAAACAACCTTAAAGCTGATTAGCATATTACTCTTTCACCTAAAAATAAAATCTTAGATTTTTCATTTTATTGATATACTATATTCAAAATTAATATGCATAAATTAAAAAGAAATTATTTACAAAGTAATAAAATAAAGTCAACTGTCTTTAGCTAGCAATATCTAAAACAATTTAAATTATTATTTTTTAGACTAAGTTTGTTTGTATTTTTTATTTTTGTATTTTTAACTTTTGCTCATATTTTTCAAAATAATAAAAATATTGATCAACTTCAAACTCTGCCAAACACGTCTGATAAAATTGCACCATCATCTAATAAAGTAACAAATGATTTTTATCTTGATATTAAATCAGTATTTTTACTGATAAAAAATAAATATAAAAGTAATCTTCTAAAAGGTGATTACTTTAGCATGTGGTGGATTAACACGGATGGCTTAAATATTATTAATGATAATTCAAAAGGCATAGAGCTTAATATTGATAACTGCGACACACCAACAAATTTAAATTTATGCTTTAAAGAACTGACTCAATTAATTAGTAAAGAGATAAATAAAATTATGAAGCAAAATGGATTTAAACTAAATCAAATTAATTCATCAAAATCAGTAAATGACGGACAATTTTATGATTACATTCAAGCTTATGAAAAAGGATCAGTTAAAGCAGTACTGACAGCCAACCCGGATGATTATACAATTTCATTTGTTTTTACAGATAATTTTGACAAAAACTATAAAGAACAATATCCATATTTAAAAGACTTAGAGATAAAGAATGCTGTTATTCGTATTCAAAAAAAATCAAAAAATTTTATAAAACTGTATGTTCAATATAGAAGAACAGGTGCTTTTATTATTGCAAAAGAAGTAAATGGCAAATGGATAAAAGTATATTCAGGGCAAGTGGATCCAAGCTGCAAAGTTGTAAAACAGTATTCAATTCCCAAAGAAATAACTCCAGGTTGTTATTAAAAGTACGTCTATATTAGACTGACAATCTAATTTTCTTAAAACAAGTAGCAATTATAATACTCCTATTCTTAAAAAATTGGCTATTAAATATAAGTCTTTGGTCAAAATAATGAACGATTCTATTGATTTAGCATATTAAAATTAATTCACAGATAAATTATTTATCCACAATTTTATTAAGATTGCAAAGTGCATATTTGCAATAAGAAATACAAAAATAAAATTTACTATTGTTAGCTAAAGAAAATTTTTTGTAAAAGACAGTAATTTACACATTGTTTAATTAATAATAAAATAAAATCTGATAAATTAAATAACATTAAAACCAAAATATGACAAAAAGAAATAAAATTAAGCTAACGCACCCCGAACCGCATTCAGCAAAATCAGTATCACATTTAAATTGGCTACGGGCTTCGGTATTAGGCGCAAATGACGGAATTGTTTCCATTGCTGGATTGGTAATAGGTGTAGCAGGAGCAACCAATTCCTCAGGGGTAATCTTGACTGCGGGACTCGCTGGTATCCTTGCAGGAGCAATATCAATGGCTGCAGGAGAGTATGTATCTGTTAGCAGTTCTCGAGATACTGAAAAGGCATTACTAAGAAAAGAAAAATTTGAGTTACAACATTATCCTCAAGAAGAATTTTATGAACTAGTAAAAATTTATGAAAAGAAAGGACTCAGCAGAAAAACTGCAATGATTGTAGCCAAAGAATTAACAGCTAAAGATGCTTTTAAAGCTCATGTAGATGCAGAATTAGGAATTGATCCTGATAATCTCACTAATCCCTGGCATGCAGCACTTGCTTCAGCACTATCATTTATCATGGGTGCTGTTATTCCTTTATTTGCCATATTACTACCCCCAGCTGCAATTCGTATTCCTGTAGCCTTTCTTTCAGTCATTGTAGCTTTAGCGATTACTGGCATATTGAGTGCAAAAGCAGGTGATGCACATGTTATTAGAGCTACTCTACGAGTTGTATTAGGTGGAGTCATTGCAATGGTTATAACATATTCTGTTGGAAGAGTATTTGGTGCAAGTGGAATATAACTAAAAAATAGTCAATAACACGTTTATATCCTCTATATTTTATTAATTTACTAATGATATTAAACAGCTTTTATTAGTATTCCTACTGAAATCTTTTTGTAATTTGATGTACATGTTACTAGCGCTTGTCAATTAGGAAGTGATAAGATATAATTGATTTGCCATGAAAGCTACAATTCATCCTACATATTATGATAATGCACAAGTCATCTGTGTCTGTGGTAACCGTTTTACCATCGGTTCAACGCGGGAAATTATCCATGTTGAGCTCTGCAATAAATGTCATCCCTTTTATACAGGTGAACAGAAATTTGTGGATACAGCCTCTCGCATCCAGAAATTCCAACAAAAGCAACAAACTGCACAGAATTACAAAATTACCAAAGTTAAAAAACAGGAAGAAAAGAAAAAAGCAGCTGAAGCTCCCAAAACTTTACGCGAAATGCTTATGTCCCTCAAATAGATGTTAATCGCCTCAAATGTTATAAAACTCAAAATATTGTTTAGGCATGTATCTAATTATAGCTTAGTCTCAATGACCCACAATGTAGGTAAACCAAAATAAACTGCAAATTTTAATAAATTTAACAACTATAAGTATGAATGATTATCGCTATACACAGTTAAAAGAAATAGAAAAGAAAATAGAGGAAACCAAAACTCTACTGCAAGATCCTTCATTGGCAGAACTTGCAAAAGAGGAACTCGATTCTTTGGAAATACAAAAAAAAGCTATTGAAGAAAGTCTCAAACATTCCCAAGAAGAAGAACGATCAGATGACTTAGACAACAGAAACGTAATTCTTGAAGTAAAAGGGGCTGCTGGAGGAGATGAGGCAAATATTTTTGCTGATGAGCTTTTGAGAATGTATATGAGATACGCTGAAAAAAAAGGCTTGAAAACAGAGTTTTTGGATGACAATGTTTTAAAAATATCAGGTAAAGGAGCGTTTAATGTATTTAAATACGAGGCTGGAGTACATCGTGTCCAGAGAGTTCCCAAAACAGAAAAAAAGGGTCGTATTCATACATCAACTGTTACTGTATCAGTACTGCCAGAACTTCAAGATATAGATTTACACATTAATCCGGAAGATATTGAATTTGAAGCATTCCGATCGGGAGGACATGGTGGACAAAATGTTAACAAAGTCTCAACAGCTGTACGTCTCATTCACAAACCCACAGGACTTGTCGTTACTTCTCAATCGGAAAGATCTCAAGCCCAAAATCGAGAAATTGCCATGACACTTCTTCGCGCACGACTCTGGGAACAAGCTGTTGAAAAACAGCAAAAAGAATATGCCTCCCTAAAAGCTACCCAAGTAGGAAGAGGTATGCGAGCTGAGAAAATTAAAACCTATAACTTCCCCCAGGACCGCATGACAGATCATCGACTTGGTAAATCATGGAGCAATCTTGCTGCTATTCTTGATGGAGATATCCCCGAAGAACGTCCTACTGATAATATGCGAAAAGAAGAAGCATCAGAATAAATTAAGTATTAAACTAGACAAATCATTAATTTTCAGAACTTAAATTCTCAATCAAATAAGAATCAAATAAATTTGAGCAAATATTTGAAAACTATTGGAGATATTCCATATCTTTCGCTTTAAATTTCTCAATAATCTCTAAATGGTTATTACTTATTAGAATTTTTGCTAGATGATGTCCTCCAGCTAAATGAGGAAGTACAACATAATCTGCTCCAGCCTTGTATAGAGCTTTTGCATCTTCTGCTTCATATGCCATTACAACAATTGTTGCTTTTTTGTTCTTATGTAATAATCCTTCAATGAGCAATAAATTATCTTCAAGATCAGGAACAGTCGAAATAACAAGTTTTGCCTTTTCAAAACCAACACGTTCTTGAATTTCAGGATCTGAAATATCTCCAAAGATGACATGATGCTCTTTTTCTTGCAATCTCTTAACAATATCAGGATCAAAATCTACTACTAGAATCTTCTCTTCAGTATTTTTAAGTGCATGCAGAATACTTTGTCCCATTTGATGACCACCAACAATAATGACATGATTTTCCAATAACTTAAAGTTATTGGAAGAAACAAAATCACTATGTTTGCCTTGTCGAAGCTCAAGAAAGGAAAGATAATGACTAAAATAGCGATAGATTTTATTAGTACCCTGAATTAGATATGTCGATCCTACAAAAGTAATCATAGCTACAATTAGAAATAACGTTGTTACCTCATTGGAGATAACTCCTTTTTGATTGCCAATAAACATAATAATAAGGCTAAATTCAGAAATTTGAGCTAGACTAATTCCCACAAAAAATGATGTTCTCTTTCTAAAACCCATTAACCCTGTTATCAACATAACTATAGCTGGCTTAAGTATTATTACAAAGAAAGAAAAAATCAATGCAGGCAAAATTAAAGATGATATGCTAGTAAACTTCATCTCAAGCCCAAGCATGACGAAAAAGATTGTTATAAAAAAATCACGAAGTGCCTTCATACGAGCAACAATCTGATAATTTTCAGCACTTTCAGCCAAAGCAAGTCCTGCAAGAAAACCGCCAATTTCAATAGAAAACCCTATAAGAGGGGACGTAACTACAGCAGTTAATGCAAAAACCCACGCTAAACTAAAAAGAAAAAGTGATTCGGATGAGCGAGCAATGCTGTGAAGAACTTTTGGGAATAGATACTTACTTAAAACAATTATCCAACCAAACAATACAATAGACTTTAAAAACACTAAAAGAATTTGCAAAATAAGTTTTGATGACTCACCTGAAATACTTGTTAGAAAAATAATAGTCATGACTGCAAAAAAAATCCTGCAGCAAGAGAATTCCCAATGCCAATTTTCCATGAAGACTATTGATATCCTTTTTATCTGAAAGAAGCTTAACAATAATAATTGTGCTTGAAAAAGAGAGTGCAATTGCAATATAAATACTCACAATATTTGAAAAACCAAGCAGTAAAGACAAAATAAAACCGAAAACAAAAGTCAAACCCATCTGCACTGTACCTGCCAAAACTGCTGTCTTACCAATCGAACGAAGTTCTTTAAGCTTAAGTTCCAATCCAAGCATAAAAAGTAAGAAAGTGATACCAAGCTGACCTAGAGTTTTCAAAGAATCTTGGTGTTGAAGGTGGAAAAAGCCTGCTGGGCCTAGCAAAACACCAGTAGCAATATACGCTAAAATCGGAGGCTGCCTTAAGTATCTAAAAGTGATATTCAAAATAGAGGCAACGATAATAATGGCTGAAATTTCAATAAAAATTGCATCCACATCTTTAGTTTAACAAATTACTTCTTAATTACAAATTCCTTTTAGAATTAGATTTGAAACATCAGCAGATTTGTATCTACTCTTCTCTACTTAATGAACAATTGATACTACTGCGCTAATTAAATAAACAAAAATAAATTGCTGTAAGACAAATTTTTTGCTAAGATGAAATCCTTCAATATGCTGCCTCAAAAATTAGCATTTGTTGATATTGAAACAACAGGTGCACGATCACGATATGATCGTATCATTGAAATTGGTATTTTACGTGTAGAGAATGATCAGATTGTTCAAACCTATTCGACTCTTGTAAATCCTCAAAGATATATCCCTAGTGAAATAGAACTTCTTACTGGAATCACATCAGACAAGATAGAACAATCTCCAACATTTAGAGAAATTGCTGATGATGTTTTAGCAGTTCTTAAAGAAACTGTCTTTGTAGCACATAATGTACGCTTTGATTATGGGTTTCTGAAAGCAGAGTTCAAGAGATTGAATAAGACATTTAGCTTCAAACATTTTTGTACCGTCCGACTCTCCCGTGTGCTTTTCCCAGAATTTACTCATCACAATCTTCATAGTATTATTAAGCGTTTTAATATCCACTGCGACAGAAGGCATCGTGCGCTTGATGATGCCAAAGCTATTTTTCAATTTTATAAATTGCTCAAAGAATCGCACCCTCAGGAGGTATTCCTCAAAGCTATTGAACACATACTGCGCAAACCATATCTTCCTCCAAAAATTGATGAAAGAATTCTTGAAGATCTTCCAGAAAGACCAGGCGTGTATATTTTCTATGGATCAACATCTGATAACAAGCCCACTAATACCATAAACAATCAAATAGATAAAAAACTACGAAAGATAAATAATACAAAAAATTTAGTACCGTTATATATTGGAAAAAGCATTAATATCAAAGAAAGAGTACTTGCTCATTTTGCATCAGATATTCACTCTCCACTGGAAATGAAGATAGCGCAACAGGTCGAGAGTATCGAAACAATACCCACTGCAGGAGAGTTTGGGGCGCTTTTTATGGAATCACAGCTTATTAAAAAACTTCTTCCACTTTATAACAAAAAATTAAGGCAGAAACGAAAAATGATCGCCATTAAAATGCAAAAAAACAAAGAAGGATTTCTTACTGTCATTATGGAATCTGTAGCAAAACCATCAGTTGCCGAACTTGATTTATATGTTGGATTCTTCACATCTAAAAAACAAGCAAGAGATTTTCTCTTTAATATAGCTCAAGAATTTAATCTCTGTGAAAAGCTCTTAGGCCTTGAAAAGACAAATACGAGTTGTTTTGGATATCGTTTAGAAAGGTGTAAAGGTGCGTGCATCAAGCAAGAATCTCCTCTTACCTATAATATAAGATGTTCTCAAGCATTTACAAAAACAAAAATAAAAACATGGCCATTCTCAGGACCAATTGTTATAGTAGAAGAATGCAACTCAAACGAAAAAGCAGAATATTTTATAGTTGATAAATGGTGTATTATAGGACATATTACTGCCGATTCATACGAAGCTTTTAACGAAAATCATCTAGAGTATACTTTTGACCTTGATACGTACAAAATACTTCTTCGTTTTTTAACGAAGAACAAAAGAAGAAAGCAGATTAAACTACTCTCCCCTCAACTCTACTCTTAGCGGTATTCACCTCATGAGTAACACGGGCAGTCTGTTACTCCTCTACTACTATGGTCCCTCTCATACTTGGATGTACTGTGCAGTGATATGTATATGTTCCTTTTTTGGTAAAGGTGATACTAGCCTTCTCTCCTTGTGCGAGAAGTTGTGTATTGAAGGAACCATCATCTGCTGTTGCAGTATGAGATACAGCATCCTCATTCACCCATGTCACTATATCTCCAACCTTGATTTTTAAAATCTTTTTATCAAACTCAAAATTCTTCATTGTTACTGTATTTGTTGTATTTCTTCTGGATTCTTCAACAGTTGGAGTTGATTTTGCAGATAGCTTATCAGATGCTGTACGACCGCTAGTCATAAGTAAAAAGATCATAGCAATAATGACAAATCCTCCACCTACAATAATCAAGAATGAATCTTGTTCATGACGGTGAGAATATGATCTGCTACTGCCAGTACTTTTTCTCTTAGATGTTGTCTTTATACTGGATGATCTTGTCTTTTTTGCCATATTTTCACCACCTCCTTTCTCTTCATTCTTGTACAGTTGACTGCATTCTATATTCAACAGATAGAATTACAGAATTGTACAAATCTCTTATGAAGAGGCATTCCCTTCTAACATGATACAGTATAAAAAGGAAGATATGTCAAGGGTGAATTTTGTAATCTAAATTAGAAGTTAGCGAGCGATAAGATAAGTAACTTTTGCTTTTTCTTGAAGACTCTTAATCCATGTTTGGACTTTTTCATTAAGTTTTTGTTGACGTAATTGCTCACGAACTTGTTTTTTGAGATCCTCTTCTTTAGCATCTTGAGGAAGTGTGGATCTATTAGCCGTAATATAGTCATTGACTTCTTTATCACTTACTTTAATATCTTTACCAACCATTTTTTCAATTAGCTTTTGGAAATAGACCTGTTCACGAAGAGAGTCCCTGGTCATTCCTTGAAGCTGAAGTATATTATCAAGTTTTTGACCTTGTTTGGAGAGATTTTCCTCAATTTTTTTAATCTCTTGATCTACTTCTTGTGCATTGACTGTTACTTTCTTCTTGCGTGCTTCCTGAAGAATAATCGTCTTTGTTATTAATGAATCGAGTGCCTGTTTACCCGACATCTTTTCCATCTCCTTAATGTATGCAAGACGAGAAACAGGCTGACCATTGACCATCGCAACGACAAAGATACTTCTAAAATATACAGCTAATCCTGCAAGAAGGATTAAGATAAGTCCTCCAATCAGATATGTGCGTTTAATTTTAAAAGATTGAAGATTCTTCAATGAGGATGATATTTTTTGTTGAGAGTTTTCTGTCTGAGTAACTGCAGTTTTTATCTGAGTTTTTTTTCGAGGGGCTCGAGAAATTTCTGGGGCTTTTTCTGTCTTTTCTGCTTTTGTTTTTCTTGCTGTCATTGATCAATTATAACACAAAATTTTTATTTGCAATATAGTTTTTTTTAATTCTTCCTTTTCTGACTCTACTCTACAAAACATTTATTGGCCTTGTGATTATTGATTTGGTGCTTGTCCAAGAGTGACTTTCTGGTCAAATGTTCTTCCATTACCTTCTTCATCTTCCCGATAGATAGTAAGTGTAATAGTATCTCCAACTTTCTTTTTGGAAATAATAGTGGAGAGCTCTGTTTTATTAGCTCTTAGTTCCTGACCATCAATCTTTGTAATAATATCACCAGGCTTTATTCCTGCTTTAGCAGCAGAAGAATTCTCAACTACTGTTTCTATGTATGCTCCCTCTGGAACATCATTCCTCAAAGCTGCTGCACGAGAGATCATCCGATATGAAACACCAAGAAAGGCTCTGTTAAACTGTCCTGTCTCATTAAAATTGCGTATTGAGTCCTTAATAGTGTTTATTGGAAGAGCAAAACCAATATTCTGGCCTGCTTGAGAGACTGCTGTATTAACACCAATTACCTCTCCTGCAGAATTAAGTAGAGGTCCTCCTGAATTGCCAGGATTTATCGCTGCATCAGTTTGAATAACATTATCCAACTCCTCAACATATCCTTCAAAAACGCTTCCAGCGATTATTCCTCTACCAAGTCCTGAAATAACTCCTGTGGTAACAGTGTTGCGGAATTCACCTAATGCAGTCCCAATGGCAATTGCCAACTGACCTACCTTCAATTTCGAAGAATCACCAAGTTTTACAGGTTTAAGTGATGTACCCGGATGCTGTCGCGGATTTATTTTCAGTATTGCAATATCATTCAGAGGATCCCTATAGATATTTTGTACATCATATCTTTTATCACCATTGGCAATAACAGTATACTTAAGTTGAGGATTATTAACTACGTGTTTATTCGTGACCACTAATCCATCGGAAGTTACAATAAACCCCGAACCGATATCTTGTGGCTCAACAGGACCTAATCTCTGTTGATTGGGAAAAGGTATACCAAAGATAGAAAACGGATCATCTTCTGGAAGTAATCGTTGCTGTGTTGATTGAGCAGCAATGGTAACCACTGATGGACCAACCTCTTCTACAACTTTGATGACAACATCCTCTTGAGGAAGAACTTTAATACGATCTTGTGATTCTGGTAAAAGTCTATTCACTGTCTGGGGCTTACCAATAAACTCTTGCAATTGAGGAATATATTTATTTCCGATTGTGACAACTCCAAGAAGAATTAATAAAACTACTAATAGTACTACAAGTTTGCGCATAGTGCAGATATATTATCACTGTTTTATCAATACTTCAATAGCTTTCTCAAGCTGGGTATCGTGCTCTGGTTCCTTAGGATTAAGCTCAACTACCACATCTGGAGTTAATCCCTTTTTATGTACCCATATTCCTTTGGGAGTTAACCATTTTGCGATAGTAACATGTAGTCCCGATCCTCCGCCAAGCTCTTCAGCATTTTGTATAGTACCTTTTCCAAATGATGTCTCGCCAACAAGTGTTGCACGGTTATGATCACGCATCGCTCCTGCTAGTATTTCGCTAGCTGATGCCGATCCTTTATTCAAAAGGATCACAAGGGGCGTATTAAGCATAAGCCCCTGCCTTTCAACGACAAGTTTACCTTGGGTACCATGACCATCATCTTGCAACACTACAGCAGCTCCAGTTGGTAAAAATTCGGATGCGATGAAGACAGCATCGCTGAGGTATCCTCCTGGATTATTGCGAAGATCAAGAACTACTCCTTTAATACTAGAATCTTTTTTTATTTGCAGGCTCAACTCATTGGCAAGGGATAACCACTCTTTATTAGTATTATCTCCAAACTGAGAAAGCTTAATATAGGCTATTTTTTTATCTTTATTATCCTTAAGAATTGCATTTTGCATTTTTATAGAATCGATTTCTTTAATTGGTTTTACCCAATGAGTGACGCTTTTTATTGTTATCACATCGCGAGTAATTGTAACAACTCTAGGCTCAGACTCGCCTTTCCTCAGAATTGTTAATGTGACATTTGTTCCTTTTGGACCACGAATTTTATCCACAGCTTGACTTACTGACCAGCCTGCAGTGTATTCATCATTCACTTTGCCTATGATATCTCCTGCTTTCAATCCTGCTTTTTCTGCAGGAGTACCATCAAGTGGAGCAACAATAATAATTTGCTTATCTCTCATTCCCAACTCTGCACCAATACCAGTAAATTGTCCAGCCAAACCTTGTTTGAAATCCGTATTTTGTTGTGGAGGGAGATAAACAGTGTAGGGATCGTCAAGGCTATTCACCATGCCGGAAATAGCACCATCTAATAACTTTTGAGGATCGATTGCTGTTTTATCATAGTAGTTATTCTCAAGTTTCTCCAAAACGATCCAAAATTTACTAAAATCAAGATTTTGATACTTTGAAGGTGGTTCTTTACCTTCTACCTGAACATGTGGCTGCCAATTTTTCCAATCCAGTGTAATTTTGTTGACACCTATGTAATATCCAATTAGTCCTGATATAAAAATAACAATAAAAAACCTTATTACTCTCATAGTTGTTATTCTTTTTTAACAGATTTAACAGAGATAGTTCTCGCATCAGCATCTACAAAAACATTCTCTCTGTCAAATTTTACTAACTTCTCTGCTACATCTTCAGATACTACAACAAGAGGTACACTGATGTTGCGTTCGTGAAGATATGCTATATCAGACTCATCAATGTTGGACGTAATGATACCAGAAACATCCAAAGCTCCTGCTTTTGCCAATGCTTCACGGCCAATACGAGCAACGAGAAGAATCTTTCCTCCATCATCTACTCCAAGATCACTGCTTTTAACCTCAAACCCTGTTTTAAAATGCACAGTACTTAACACTCCTTGTGTCTTACCCACTGATCCTGAAGTTCCTTGAAAAATATTATCTTCTCCTTTAATGACAACTGCATCATTATTACACACTGTGACGACACCATCAAGTGGTGAAACAATTATTTCTGGATTTGAGTTGAGAGTAACATTATTAAAATTATCAGACGATCTGATTCGAATAACGAGATTCCCTGTATCACGCTCAAAACGAAGAATTATTCCATCAACAGTAGAAATCAAATTGTCTTTCTTTAAACTGAAAATGCTACTTTTAGAAGCTAGAAGATCTCCTTTATGTAAAACCTCTCCTGGACTTTTTTTAAGATATTTCCTGACTACTGATAAAGGTGCATTAAATTCTGAAGTTAAATTAACAATACACTCTGTTGTGTCTTGAAGACTCGGAGAATCCGTTATAGAGGATGAATGTCTTGCTAATACCTGACCCACATGAACTCTGTCACCTTTTTTTACGAGAATATCAAAATTTGCTGGAATATTAATTGGCAAGGAGGCCATACATCCTCAGGTATATAGACGCATCTTATCTTAAATCAAAAGCATTAATCACGAGCAACATACGGCATAAGAGCTAGATAGCGTGCATATTTAATCGCATCCGTCAGTCGTCTCTGATGTTTTGCACACAAACCTGTTCGTGCCCTACTTATAATTTTACCTCTATCGGTAACATATTTTTGTAGTGTAGAAACATCAGAGTACCAAGGATTCTTATTCTCCTCACAGAAAGAACATACCTTCGGTGCGCTTATTTTTCTTTGTTGTCGTGTTCGTTTAACTGCCATATAAATTTAAAATAAAATTAAAATCTAAGAAAAAATTTAAGATCAAAGATCAGAATGGTATATCATCCGGAGGAACCATCTCTTCATCTGTCGACGATGATGATTCTCCAGATTTAGACTGCTTAGGTGCAACGTTTTCCTCTTTAACTTTAGTTGAATTTGAAGAAGCAGATGGTTCTGCTTTTTCCTCCAACTCATCTGTCTTTGCAGCTTGTCCAGGTCTATCCAGTAAGATCATATCGTCTATTACTACCTCTGTAACTGATCTTTGTTGTCCATCTTGCCCAGACCAATTTCTTGTCGAGAGTCGCCCTTCAACATAGACTTTTCGACCTTTGACCAGAAATTGACTGCAAAGTTCTGCAAGCTTATTCCAGGCAACTATACGATGGAATTCAGTCTCTTCATGTTTCTCACCTGTATCTGTGGTCCAAGACCGATTTGTAGCTAATCCAAATGTACAAACAGCTGTACCTTGCGGTGTATAACGTAGCTCAGGATCTCTTGTAAGATTACCAATTAACTGAACTCTATTTAAACTTCGTGCCATATTATTTATAATACCTTATTTTGTTCTTAATAACAAAAAACGCAAAATCTTATCATTTGCCATAAGACGCTTCTCAAAACCTTTTTCTACTCCTTTCTCCTCATCTGATTCGAGATGTAAAACATGATAAAAACCAGCAAGCTCATTCTTTATTTTGTACGCAAGAGGCTTTTGACCCCATGACTCTTCTTTGGTCACTTTTACGTTTTTCCCAAGCCATTCTTTAACACTATCAATAAGCTTTTTCCTTTCTGCTTCAGAAAGTGAGGCTTTCAGTACTAAAACTAACTCATATAGTCGCATATGTTGCCTTATAATAGCAAATATAAGTCTACAATAGCAAGTAGGAATTATTATTTATTACACTTAGCTTCATTTGTCTGAGAAACGAAATTTGAGTCATCTACTTAGGTATTATTACAAGAATTAGCTTTTAATAAGAGGAACATTACAGCGTTCCTTTGCATACGTTCACAACGGCATGTATTGTATTTCTAAATTAGCGTAAACTTACTTAAAGTTAGAACAATTCAATCTTTGGATCTATTACATTTGAAATTTAGCGTTAAATTATTTATTAAATTAATTATTAACAGAAATTGCCGAAGTGTTCTCATGAAGTTGTTTGTATCATATATTAACTTATGATACAGAAATATTTCCTTTTGATTCTATATCTAAATTTTAATTAAAATTCGCTCAGTTGCATCCCAATAAAACTATTTCGTACATCATACCACACCCTAATTTTATTAGAAAAAAGAATTGCTCAAAGTTAAATACCAGTAATCTACTGTAGATTTTAATTAGATCATAATCAGTAGCAAATTATATTTTTGGTAAAATTTGGTAATATTTGGAAATTTATATAAATCTATGTTAATTCCTCCTAAATATATTTTTACACCAAAAATTTCTCAATATCTTCAGATAATCGAGGCTGCAAAAAGCGTAATTGATACAATTAATATTCCTCCTGAAGTGGGGATGAATATAAGACGTCAAAACCTTCTTAAAAGTTCTCTTTTTTCTGCTCGTATTGAAGGTAATACATTAACTTTGGAGGAATTAACTCGCATACCCTCCAAAGATCAAAAGAAAGTGGAAGTTATAAATATTTTGAAAGGACTCCAAATGGTACAAAAAAGAGGAGCACGCGACCTGACCATAACATTTATTAAAGATCTGCATAAAAAAGTCATGTCAGGACTAGGCGAGAAAGGTACCATCTGAAACTTCCGTACAGAAATGAGTGCTATTTTCAACAGTGCGGGTATTGCAATCTATCTTCCTCTCCCGCCTCGACTCGTATTTGGACTGATAGAAAGACTACTCCGCTTTGCAAATAGTTCAAAAGAACAATTTGTACCTGTGCGTTCTGTACTTACACATTATACATTTGAAAAAATTCATCCATTTTTAGATGGTAACGGCCGTGTAGGAAGACTCCTATTACAATCAGTACTAGAAAAAACAGGATATGGGATGAAAGGACTTATCACAATTGATGAATATTTAGATAAACATCGAACAGAGTATTACGATCTTTTAGCTCTTGGAGAAAAAGACGTCACAGAGTATGTGGAGTTCATGCTTGAGGGTCTTGCAGAAACAGCTGAGTCAGCGAAAAAAATTATACTTAATAAAAAACAAATACGACCTGAAGATTATCTTCTTCCTCCACGCGCTGAAATTTTGGAGATAATAAGAGATCACCAAATAGTATCATTTGATACAATCAAACGAAGATTCTTTGCTGTCAATGATCGAACATTAAGATACGATCTCAAAAAACTACAAGATGCAGGGATAATCAAAAAAAGAGGTATAACAAAAGGAGCTTATTACGAACCTAAGAACCAATCTTAAATTCAATTACGTCTCCGTCCTGAACTATATATTCCTTGCCTTCAAACCGTGCTTTTCCAAGTTCTCTTGCTTTTTTTCGTCCACCTGATACAACATAATCATCAAAACTTATAACCTCTGCTTTAATAAATTTTTTGATGAAATCTGTATGAATTTCTCCTGCTGCAGTCATTGCGTTAGTTCCTTTCTTTATTGTCCATGCTCTAACTTCCTTCTCCCCTGCTGTAAAAAAAGAAATAAGCCCAAGAGTCTCATAGGCTTTCTGAATCAGCTTTTCAAGCCCTGAGTAAGCAAGTCCCATCTCACGTAAATAAGATTTTTGCTCTTCTGGAGACAATGCTGAGAGTTCTTCTTCTACTTTCGCACAAACGACCACTATTCGATTCTGAGATATCTGAAAAAGATTAGCATAACGCTGTTTTATAACTTCTTGTTGAATAAGCGATTCATCATCCTCTGAGACATTGAGAATTATAATTTCAGGCTTTGCGGTCAAAAAAAACATCTTCTTGACTATCTCACTCTCTTCATCACTGAACTTCATCTGTCGCACCAATACGCCAGCATTCAAATCATCAATAATACGTTTGAACAATATCTTCTCTGCTTGATTTTTGATTCGTGCCTCATGATTTCTGGCAGTCTGCAAATCTGCAAGTAATAGCTCTGTTTGAATCACTGCATAATCAGTTTCAGGATCACTGCTTCCCTCTCGAATGATTTTTTCATCTGTAAATGCTCTTACTACATGAGCAATGACACTCACTTCTCGAATATGAGATAAAAATTTATTCCCCAACCCTGATCCCTCATGCGCACCCTTTACCAATCCTGCAATATCAACAAATTCAACAGTTGCTGGTTTGATCGGAGGAAGCTCTACCATTTTCTCTTCTTCTTTGGTAATCTCAGCCAATTTTTGCAACCTCTCATCCGGTACTGGGACTACTCCTATGTTTGGCTCAATGGTGGCAAACGGATAATTTGCAGCAAGTGCCTGCTGCTTCTTTAAAAGTGCATTAAAAAGAGTACTTTTGCCAACATTGGGCAATCCAATAATACCTACGCTCAAGTTCATATCCCAACTTTTAGGTAGCTAGCTGGTATGCAAGTGATATCTGTATCCATACTTCTACCCCGTTCCTTTATTTTAAAATAACTTTCTCTATTAGAGCTCAAAGAAATGTAATTTCCTGCAAGCATTATTACCTCTGCCTGATAAATAACTTTGGCTCAAACAATAAAAAAACTTTCTTATCTCCACTAGTCACAGCCATAAAGCTTAATTGCTATAATGAATACTAATAATAATAAAAAAGTCGTTATAACTCAATAAATGGACACTAAACAATCAAAAACAAAACTTTTCTTAAGGAGATTATTAATTAATTGGGATTTTTTTGTTCTTGGTTTTTTAATTCTCGCATATATTTTTATCCTTGTAACACTTTCAATTAAAAGACATGATGCTTTTGCTTCACGGTTTGACCTTTCAAACATGGATCAAACTCTTTGGTATACACTACATGGTCACTTCTTCCAGCTTCGTAATCCCGATGAACTAATGTCTCGTTTTTCAATTCATGCAGACCTTATTCTTGTGTTACTCTCCCCTCTCTACCTTATCTGGGATGACGTACGTATGCTTATTGCCTCTGAGTCAGTCTTTTTAGCGCTTGGTGCTATACCTGTTTATCTTCTCTCATTAAAACTGTTAAAGAATAAAATTATTTCTCTTGTTATTGCTGCAGTATATCTTCTAAATCCAGGCATGCAATGGACTGATATTTATGATTTTCATGGTGTATCACTTGCTATACCATTTATTCTCTATGCCTTCTACTTCGCTTACATTAAAAGATGGATTTGGTATGGAGTATTTGTTTTGCTTGCCCTTTTAACAAAAGAAAATATTTCACTCATTATTGCTATGCTCGGAATTGCAGTTTTTTTTGTTTTTAAAAAAAAATGGATAGGATTGGCAACATTTATTATTGGAATTGTATGGTTTTTTACTATGGTGAATGTAGTAATGCCTTATTTTACTCCATCAGGGAAGCATTGGGCATTAGAAGGAGTGAGTGATGTAGGTGATGATCCTTTATTTAGTGTCATTAAGAAACAAATGGATCTGAATACTTTTTTACGTACATTTGTTTTCAACAAAGAAGCACAAGAGTATTACATTCTTTTATTAAAACCTTACGCTTTTCTACCTCTAATTGGACTTCCGTGGATTCTTATTTCAGCACCTGAGTTTGCAATTAATATCCTCAGAGGCACAACAATGATTGTGTTCCATTATGACAGCGGTATTATACCCGGACTTGTTTTAGGAACCATTTTTGGTATGTATTATGTTCAATGGATCATAACTCATTTTAGGTTTACTAAAAAATACACAACAATTGTTATGTATGTAGTGGCTGCATTACTTCTAACGGCTGCATTGAGGGTCAATTATCATTATAGTCCTTTACCTACTACACCATCTTGTTCCTGCTATATCTATAATGTAACGCGTGAAGATAGGGAATTTGAGAAAGTATTGCAGAGCATCCCTAAAGATGCATCTATTACAGCATCTCTGGAAATACGCCCGCATGTAAGTCATCGTTTTCATGCATATACCGTTCCTAGCGCAACAGAGTCAGCACAATTCATTGCTTTGATTACTCAAAACAGATTAATCAGTAACTACGATCCAAAAGAGTATGAAAATAAACTAATACCTATTCTTTTGAAAAGTAAAAACCACAAATTAAGATATAAAAGCGAACATTTCTACTTGTTTGAAAAACTGAACTTCAAGTAGATGAAGGATTTAACGAATATTAGAATTCTATCTGAGTAGAAAACTTGTATATATACACTTACAAAAAGATAAAACTCTACTTAGGCTTATGTTGAGAAATTCCACGCAGCAAATGGTATTAAGTTTCCTCGACATAGGATGATCGTCGTTACCTAAAAAATCTTTTAGCTTTGTAAACAACCAATAAATCTCTTAGAAAGTATTTCAAACCTCACCATTTATGGAATTGATTTGGTAATCTTTCCGAATTCGTCCCTCTTGACTATGATACCCTTTTTAGCTTAAAAATCTTAAACCCAAACTTAATTTATAAATTTGGTGACTGTAAACCACATATGGACAACTTTTTCAGCATCTTGAAAAGCATATTAACTCCTTGCCAAGTATACAGGTATACCTGTATACTTGGCAAAATACCATCCATCCTATCTAAACAGTTAAAAAGTATGATATAATAAGAGCACAGAATATAATTTCTCTATATGAGTTTAAACCCTGAAAATTTGAGACAAATTGGCATAAATGAAGACGGGAAAAATTCCCAGTTGTCAGAAAATATCCATGAAAAATTAGCTGCTAAAATAATTGAACGTATTGATAAAAAGGTTGAAAGATCTAAATTAGTAGTAATTGTAGGTCGAAAGGATAACGATCAGCCAATTGATTACAAAAATGAATCAAATATTTTATTGGCTAGTATTCATCAACGACTCATAGAGGCATTCTCTATATACGGAAATTCTCATACACCTTTTCTATTTTATTCTCAAAAACAATATGACCAATTTAAAGAACATGGACTTTTAACTCTTTCAGAACAGCAAGCTCACATAGCATTTTCAGTTTTAGAGGCAGAAGATCAAGCAGAAGAAATCTTTCAAAATTTAACTTCTACAACGGTAGAGAGAATAAAAACAGCAGAACAAGAAGGCAACTTGTCTGATTACCTCATGTGGCAATTGGTACCTAGAGAGCAATACTCTTATGAAAGAATAATAAATGAAACAGTCTACAACGCAATTTCTGGAAAACAAAATGTAACACTGGAAGATTACATTGAAGAAATTGAACAGGAAAGAAAACAGTTTGCAGCAGAAGCTAGATTGATAAGACGTATGTATGAGATGTTTGATAAACTACCCGATAATGACAAGATAAAAGTTGCCATTCTCAGACTTCCTGCAGAGGTGGATCTCCGTCGCCCTCAAAGGGTGCTCACATACTTCCCTCCTCACAGCTACAATAGATGGTCAAATGATATAGACGAAACTAACAGAGAGGCATTTACTATGTATTGTGTAACCTATGCTCCTTGTCTCCAACATGCATTTGATAGTTTATATAGATTGACAAGAAAGAAAACACCTGATGGGCAATCTATACCAAGAGCATTCTATGTCACCTCTCAGCATGCACAAGGTATAGAGCATGAATCAAATTACCCTGAATCTGCACGCCGCTTTTTGGAGATTTCTTTTGCAGATGGTACCCCACCCATACCTGCAATTAGAGCAGAAATGCATGATAAATACCCAGGAGTAACTTTTATTCAAAAAGCGACAATACTCAGAGATGATATTGAACCAAATCTTGTCTTCGATGGTTCAAGATTACACTTTATCCTCGGACATGATGAAGATGGTACAAGGATATATCAAAATCAAATTCCTTATGTTTTGAATGCACTCACTGGTGGAGTAAGTAATGCTTATAATATTCGGGTTGATCAGTTTTTAAATAGAGAGCAGAACACATCAATAAAATGAAAGCTAAAAAAGTGTATCACCGTTTTCTTTGAGCCATTTTATCTGTTGACGGTATGACGGCTGGAGTTTCCTCACTTTCATCCAAAAAATTTGAGAATGATCTTTTACTATAGTATGCGCTAATTCATGAATAACAACGTAATTAATAACCAAAATTGGAGCCATAACAAGCCGCCAGTTAAATTGAAGTCTATTATCTTTAGAACATCTTCCCCACTGTGACTTTGTATCAGAAAATGTAATACTCCTAAAATTCGTTTGCATCTCTTCTGCATATTTTTTAGCTTGCTCTGTGATAATTTGTTTGGCTTGTTGCACATACCATGCAGTAAGTTCTTTTTCCTTGCGAAAAAGAAGTGATATCGGAAAAAGCAACCTATTTTCAGCAACAGAAATATGCTTATAGTTGCCACATGTGAGAGTCAGAATCTGACCGAGAAAAAGGTACTGATTTTCCTCTCTCTGCAATGCTCTCTTCGCAAGGAGCATGCGACGTTTAGCAATCAATTCACTCTGTTGTTCAACAAACTGTTCAATATTATGCTTAGACAAGTTCAGTGGTGCTTTGACCAGAAGTTTACCATCAGGTTGGATATATAGTGCCAGTGTTCTTCTCTTTGAGCGAACAAGCGTAAACTCTGGAATATTAAACATGGAATTGTTCTCCTAGTGTGTTATAGTTTTTGCGGATTAATTCTTATAATCTTATCATCGCCTGCAACTGGAATTCCTCTTCCATCTTTATTACTCGTGGTAATATATAAATAACCGTCAGGACCTACTACGGCATCCCGTATCCTTCCAAACTTCCCCTTAAAGTGTGCAATAACGCTTATAGGGTTTGCTGTAATCTTCGCCTCATAAAGAGATTGTCCCCTCAATCCGCCAAAGAATAACACATCTCCAATTATTGCCGCTGACGCGGGAGCCCATGTAGTAGTCACACCGGATGTTACTACAGGAGTGACCATCTCCTCTCGTCTTTCTGTGCCTTGAATTATGGGCCAGCCATAATTTTTGCCTGGTTCGATTTTGTTTATCTCATCGTTGCCAGATTGTAATCCTGAGGGACCATGCTCTGTTGACCACAAATTACCATTGCGATCCCACGCAATTCCTTGTGGATTGCGATGACCATAAGAAAATATCAGATTACCAAATGGATTGCCAGGAGCTGACTCTCCTCTATCTGTTATTCGCAGGATTTTCCCCGCCAAGCTGTCTTTAGATTGGGCTAGAGAGGGCTGTTGAGCATCACCAGTTGTAACATAAAGAAATTTATCAGGACCAAACGCAATTCTTCCACCGTTATGATTAGTTGCACCTGGAATGCGATCCACAACAATCTCCATATTTTGCAGTTTATTATTCTCATATTTCATACGTACAACCCTATTGAAAGTATTGTTTTTATCAACGCTATACGTGTAATAAAAATATACATATCTATTTGAAGCAAACTCAGGATGCAAAGCAATACCCAGTAATCCTCCCTCTCCCACCTCTTTTACATCTCGTATTTCCGCAACAAGAGTAGAATTACCGTCTCGGTCAATATGCAACACCGTTCCTTTGCGCTCAGTTACCAGCATACTCCCATCAGGCAAAAAGGCAATTCCCCATGGAGTATCTAGATGATCTGCCACAATAGTAATTTCTTGAGTATCATTTTCCTCAACTAAAGATTTTTCAGTATTTATAGATTCTCTATTACTATTAAATATTAAAAGTAAATAAGGCTTTATATCCTTGAAGATCACTATTAGGCTAACAAATATTAAAACAAGAATAATAAAGAATTTTTTCATTGTACCTATTGTAGCACTCCTTACCACTAATTACATAAAAAGACTATCTAGCAAATTATCAAAAGATTAAGTACAATGAATAAATATTGATTATTTATGGAAATTATCCAGTTTCTTCTCCACTTGGATCAGCATATCTCAGCAATTATTGATGCGTTTGGAATATATACCTATATTATTCTTTTTCTGATTGTTTTCGCTGAAACTGGTTTCGTTGTTACTCCTTTCCTGCCAGGTGATTCGCTTCTTTTTGTAGTTGGAACACTTGCAGGTAGTGGCTTTTTGAACATCTGGATTGTTTATATTTCGCTTCTTTTGGCAGCAATTCTTGGTGATAGTATTAATTACTGGATAGGACATCATACTGGACCAAAAATATTTGCAAAAGAAAACTCACGACTCTTTAACAAAGCCTATCTTGAAAAAACTCGTGAGTTTTACGCCAAGCATGGTGGCAAAACAATAATTCTTGCAAGATTTTTACCTATTATTCGAACATTTGCACCTTTTGTTGCAGGAGTTGGGAAAATGCATTACTCAACCTTCATTTTCTACAATATTATTGGAGGGTTTATATGGGTAACATCTCTGACTTTTGCAGGATATTTTTTCGGAGGACTTCCTTTTATCAAAGAGAATTTTGAATACGCAGTTATTGGCATAATAGTAATATCTATTATGCCAATGATTATTGAGTACATCAAACACAAAAAAGGTCATCAAGTTACCAAAAAGCAACTTGAGTCTCTCACCTACAAAGATATTCAAAAAACTTTCAAAGAAGAACATCTTACTGACTGAGACTCAGATCACCGCAAATACTTCTTAAAAAAATCAACAGTTCTCTGCATTGCGAGTTGGAAACTCTCTCCTTCGATATTATGTCCTCCACTCTCATATTCGAAAAACTCATGAGGTACTGCTGTTTTCTCCAAGAGAGTTAGAAGATCCCTACTATAACCTATGTTTACAACAGCATCGTCAACTGCATGATGAAGTTGTATCGCTCCTTTTATCTCAGAAAGAAAAGATGTTGGAGCAACTTGTCTCCAAAAAATACTCTGTGCACTGGGACTACCGTATTTCTTAAAAAGCTCATTTCTTTTACTCCTAAGCAGGGACATATTTTGTGGAGGACGATAGCTTAAGTCCTGAATTCCGTACTTTTGCATATCAACGTAAGAATATACCGCACCAGCCCAAATAACAATTGCTGGAATATCAGGCTTAACCGCCATAGAGCGAAGCAAAATATTACCAGCCATACTATGCCCCCACATACCAATGGCATTCGGATTAACAAAGTCAGCATTTTTTAAGGCTTCGTAGGCATTTAGCGTATCCACAACATAATCTGAACCATAATATCCTCCCCCTGGCTTACCTTCTGAATCACCATGCCCTCGAAGATCTATCTTCAGTACGACAAATCCATTTCTCGCTAGATAATCCACATATGCAGAATAAGATCTTCCATTAGTAATGTATTGCTCAGGAGGAATATAACCGTGGACAAATACAATAGCCGGCCATCCCTTCTTAGGCATATCCCCACGAGGAATGGTAAGAAGAGCATTTATCTTCAACCCATCTGATGTATAACTCGTCAAGTAGGACAAATATTGACCGTTGTCCTCTAAAAATTTTAGCTCACCCAGCTTGCTTTCATACTTACGTGATCTAAGAAAGGGAATTGTCATTTCCTCAAAATAACTAAATTCTGTCTTATCTTGGGGATTAACTGAAGAATTTAAATTTTTTCGCAAAAATTCGGTATGCGGTGAAGAAAACAAAACAATTAACAAATAAATTATCAAAAAGAAACTTAGAATTAACAAAAGCGTTTTTATTGATAAATAATTTTTTCTCATTGCTGATATTAGCTTAGGAAGATTAACACAGAAATAATAACTCTGAGTAAATACTAAATTATCTACTCTATGTCAATTAGAAATTTTTATTCAACAATCAATTTCCCCACCATTCCCATTTGTCTATGATTGCCAATCGAGCAATAATACTCAAACTCACCCTTTTTAGCGGCAACAAACTCAATTGTATCCTCTTGTCCAGCTGAAAGCTGCTTTGTGCGAACATTGTAGTCATCTAGTACAAAGTCATGAAAGCCTTCAGCTATTTTTAGCGTAACTTTTACAGTATCGCCTTGTCTTACTCGTATCTCTTTGACATCATATCTAAAATTTGAAGCTGTGAGTGTAAATTCTTTTGTTGATACCTCTTCTTTATTCGCAGAGGGTAAGGACTCCTCACTTGTTGGATTGATAGACGTTGGTGTAGGTGTGGTAATAGCTTGCTGATTTTTAGATCCACTATTCGGAGTGTTAGTTGCATTATTAGTAAGCAACAAGAATAAACTACTTAAAAAAACGATAACTATCAATATGATGATAATCGATTTAATGTTCATTATTACACCTCCTTTCTTAAGAGTTCAGTTTAAACAAACTCTACAAAAAAACAAGTACTTATCTAAAGATAAAACAAATAGATGTATAATTCAAATACGCAAATGAAGTCATATAATCTACAAATTCCCTTTGTCACAACATCATCAGACAAAATTAAAACTCTTATTCAACTTTCTGAATGCAAAAGAGAAGGAAAGGTAGTAGATCTAGGATCAGGTGACGGACGTGTCGTAATAGCTCTAGCCAGAGCAGGCTTTGATGTTGTTGGATTTGAAATCAGAAAAGAGCTTGTTGAGAGATCTCTGCAGAAAATAGCAGCATTAGGTTTAGATCAAAAAATTACCATTTATCACCAAAACTTTTGGGATGCCAATCTATCAGAGTTTGATCTGATTTATATTTATGGAATGCAGTCAATGCTTGCCAAGCTTGAAGAGAAGCTTGAGACAGAGATGAAAGTAGGCGCAAAATTCATCTCGAATATCTTTCCTCTTCCGCGTTGGAAACCTCAAAAAGTAAAAGACAATTTTTACGTTTATACTAAAAAAAATAAGATCTAGTGAATAATGTAGTGTCAAAACTTCTTTTTAGAAAAAATCAACTATACTTCCTGTATCTGCGCAAAAGTAATTTGTTGTTTGAGTTTCTGAACAACATTTCTTACGGACTTTCGCGTAGCAAAAGACTCAGCGCTATTGGCAATTACTTTATTCTGGATATTTCTCAGTTGCCATTTATATTTGCCATCCATGCTTTGATAAATAAGAATGAAAAGTTCCATTTTTGAACTTCCTCACCAAGATGGATCATGAGATCTCTAAATTTTCTATTTATTTACTATTTATTTATATTTTCTCGACATGGCAGGGAAGAATGCCTTTTATCCTATTCCTGCCCTAGCACTACCCTGCCATGTCAAGATCCGATAGAATCATGGATCTATCGGATGAGTTTTAATTCCAAAGCCAACGGGTATGGCTTCTATCCTCTGTCGTACAGAAGATACCATGGTATTTCTTACCAGTTTTTGTCGTGCCGCGTTTCTCAACCGCTGGCTGACCACAAATATCACATACCAGTGTAGTGGACTATTTTTTTCTCTGATGCTGCTACTGGCAATCTTTCTTGCGTATTGCCAGGCTGAGGAACTTTCACTGACAAGGACCTAGTCATTTCATCTGCTGAAGCAACACTCTCGATGAGACCATATCCTGCAAACCCAAGCGCTCTCCCAACAGCCGATGTCTCAGCTACTTCGTAAGGATTTTCCTTCTCAATTGTTCTAGCGTTCTCTGGATTAACAGAGCTGATCCCTGTGTAGAGCTTACCTTTTATGTATACCCTAGCTCGAATTACAATTGGATTGTGAGAGAGAATCTCTGTCTCAATACCCTCAAGAGCTTTTTCCTCATGAGCTAGTTCTATCCGTCGTGCTACTGTCATGTATTCTTTGCCGTGAATTGTAACGATACCACTATTGCTCATATTTCACCTCCTCCACGTTCTATGAACCTTCAAACAACGTATAGTTTCTCGACTCAACTGAGTCATTAGAATTATTATTAGATTAGAGAAAAATCCATTTTTTGAATCTAAAGATATTCTTGATTTCTTTTTCTGGGAAAATAAGCAGTATTATCGTGGATTGGGAGTTATCTTATCGCAGGAATTCTCAGCGTCTCTCCTCCAACCACTCTTATTCTCCCTCCTGCGAACTTTACTGTACGTTCGTTCAAATAATGTATAAGGATACTACCACTCTTTGACGATTTTTTCAAGCAGAGCAATACTGTAAATAAAAATCTATTTTTAGAGGTACACACGAAGCTCAAAAGATCTATTTTAGGCGATATTGCGATGATGCTTGCTGAAGAAGAGTTAGGATCTCCTCATCCGTCACTGGTTTTCTTTCTTCATACCAGAGTACTGGTGTATGAAACTCTTCTGGCTCCACAAGGCAGATAATCTCATCAGCTATTCCCTCAAGATGAGTAGATACATCTCTGTCGCATGCAGGAATAGCAAGTATGACAGCAAGAGGATCAAATGATTCTATAGCCTTAGCGGCAACAGTAGGAACAACAGGAGAGGTTAAAACATCATCTACAAGAATTACTGTCTTACCCCGTAAATTCTGAAGAGGCTGTCCTCCTCGTAGCTTTTGCAGGTTGCGATCAATCTCATGCTGTGCTTTTGCGACTAAGTTAGTCAACTCTTCATCACTGATATTGAAAAGTCGAATGATATGTTCTTGAAGAAAAAGATTATTATCCTCAGCAACAGCACCTAGAGGTATCGCTGTTTTTCCAGGCAGAAGAATCTTTTCTGTTAGCAAAAACTGAAAAGGAACTTTAAGAACTTTAGAAACCTCATAGGCTACAGGTATTCCTTCTTTGGAGATAGCAACAATGACTTTCTCTCCCTCTATTTCTTTCTGTTTTAGCGTCTCTCCCAACTGTTTTCCTGCATCATACCTATCTTTAAAAATAGTCATAGACATATCATTCTCTTAAATTTTAATAAGGAAATGAGAAATCAGTAATAATTAAGAAAAACTAGAAGCATACTATGCTTAAAGAATGATTAAAGAATTATTAAATGTAATCTCATGATTCCTTAAATAGTGGAAGTGTAAAATAAAATGTAGTTCCTTTCCCTACCTCAGACGTTGCCCATATTTTGCCTTTGTGTTTTCTTATTATCTCCCGACAAATATAAAGCCCAAGTCCAAAACCATTTCTATTGTCTCTAGAAGGTGCAACCTGGTAAAATCTATCAAAGATACGATTTAGCTCATTTCTTGGAATACCTCTTCCCTGATCTGTTACTGACACTAAAATATCCTTCTTCCTGTTGTAGGCTTCAATTGTTATTGATGTTTTGTCATTAGAATACTTAATAGCGTTGGTAAGAAGATTGGTAACTACCTGTTCTATCCTACGGCTGTCTGCCAATGCGTATACTTCTTTCTCTTTTTTAAAGAGAATTTTTCTCTTGCCTGCCAAGAACTGCACTTTAGCAATCGTTTCATTGATAAGTTGATTTAGATCTACTTTTTCAAGGTGTAGATAAAATCTCCCTATATTAATTCTTGCAATATCCAACATCTCATCAATTAGTTCTACCAATCTGTTGACCTCTTTATCCACAAGATCTAACTCTGTCAAAGATAACTTTAATTTTTGAGCTCGCTTCAGAGCAGACTGTATGAGTAGTTTAATTGTTGTAATTGGTGTTTTAAGTTCATGACTTGCTAGAGAGAAAAACGCATCTTTCTGTACATCAATAAACTTTTTCTCTGTAATATCCTCACCCATGCAGAGTATTCCAACTGGTTTGCCACCGCTATCATGAAAAATTACATTTGTCCAGTGTATCAATCGTTCTTGACCAAATTTAGTCAGTATAGCTCCTTCAGTTGAAAATGAAATTTTCTTCTCACTTAATTCCAATAATTTTTTAATTTTTTGTCTTTGCCTTTGTGGTACAAACTGAAAAAAAGACTTGCCTACTATCTCTTCTTCTGTAAATCCAGTTAAAGAATAGTAGTAAGGGTTGGCATATGTAACTGTACCATGCATATCAACAATCAGAGAGATAAGTGATATATTTTGCAGCATTTCCTGCATCCTCTTCTCATTCTCTTGTACAGCAATTTCCATCCTTCTTCTTTGAGTAATATCATGAGTAATCTTTACAAAACGAACTATTCGCCCTTCTTTATTTTTAACAGCAGTAATAGTTCCATGTACCCAGATAAACGATCCATCTTTTTTTACATGCCATCCTTCATACTCGGCTTTTCCTTCTTCTATTGCTTGCTGCAAGAGAGCTTGAGGTATTTTTTTCTCCTGCTCTTCTCTAGGGTAAAATTTACAACAATCACTACCTATTACATCTTTTCTTGTATACCCATATACGCTCTCAGCCCCCTTGTTCCAACTGATAATCTTTCCTTTTTTGTTCATTACGTAGATTGCAAAACCGTGAGAATTATCCACCATTTCCTGAAATAATCTTTCCTTCTCTTGCAATTTCTTCTGTAGTTTAATAGTAGATGAAATATCATAATACATCTGAACTAAATAATAGGGTCTCCCTGCTTTTTTAATCGGGGAAAAAAGCGTGTGAACATTATATTTTTCTTGTTTCTTTGTTAAGAGAGTAATTTTATCAGTAGAATATGCCTTGCCTGACTCAATAGACGCCAAAATCTTTTTATAGAGAACAGAGGATATTCCTAACTGCTGTAAAATACTTCGGAGATTTTTTCCTTGTATATCTATCAAACGATAACCGGTATATCTCTCCCAAGCTGGATTAGCATATATAATCCTACCATCTAAATAAGCAATTAGCAAAGGATGAGGAAAATCATCTATTAACTGAGGAAAGTGAAATACTCTCCTTTTTTGAGGCTTAAGGGTATGGGATAAAAATCTATAAATCCATGATCCATTTTGCCTCATCGAGCACCCTCTTTAGTATTTCAAAAATTAAGAAAAAAGTATAGTCATGTACTGGAATTCTCTCCATTTTCTTACATACCTTTTTCATCTTTCTTACTGAAAATCAAATTACAAATAAAAAAACTTAAGATTTTCTTATAAGGGAATGTTGCGATAGAGATATGCTGTGAGAATAAAGTTACACTAAGTATAGCTCCTAATTATTGTCAGTAACTCTTCTATATCAAATGGTTTTGCCAAAAAAGCGTCTGCACCACACTCACGGATTGATTTCTCAGCTCTAGGATGAGCTGAGATCAAAATAACTGGAATATGTTTGGTATGATGATCGTTTTTAAGTATTTTAGTAATTTCTCTTCCATCCTTACCTGATAGAAGGACATCCATAATAATAAGATCGGGCAAATCTTCTTCTTGATTTTTTAAGTTTTCTGCATAATCTCCTCTTTCAGAAGTAATCACATGATAACCATTATCAGAAAGAAGGAGCGATAGGGCATCAAGAATATCAGCATTATCATCAATAACAAGAATTGTTGTTTTTGAAGATTTATTAATATTTTTCATTTTTTTCGCTATAGGCAGGATGAGAGTAAATGTGGAGCCTTTACCTTTTTGGCTTTTGACTTTTATTATACCACCGTGTTTTTTTGCAATTTCTTGAGATAGATACAGACCTATACCAAGCCCGGGAAATGTCCTCTCTTCTATATTGTTTCCTTAATAGAAACGTTCGAAAATTTTATCCTTACTGGTTGGATCTATACCAATCCCAAAATCTGTAACTGAAATATATATTTTTCTTTTTGAGTGTGAGAGTTGAATAATAACTTTGTTAGCTTTTGGTAAATATTTAATAGCATTTGTAAGCAAATTAATTATGATTTGTCCTATGCGGTCTTTATCTTCATATACTTTCCCCTTTGTCTTCCCTTCAATAATCCATCTATTACTTGAAGTTATCTTCTGCAAATACTCAACAATATCCTTGACTATTGAATCAATGGAAAAATAACTCTTAGAATATGGAAGTTTACCTATCTCTATTTTGGAAATATCTAAAAGATCATGGATTAATTTTGTCAACATATTTATTTGATCATCCATTTTAAGCAGATATTTTCTAGTGTTGTATCTCCTTTTTCTCTTGCTTGTTGTATAAGAACCTGATTATAGACTTTAAGACTGGTAACAGGTGTGTTAAGTTCATGAGATGCAACAGAGATGAATTCATCCCGCACAGCTACCGCATCCTGTGCTTCTTTGTAAAGCCTTGCATTATCAATCGCCAATGAGAGACGGCTCCCCAATTCTTTAATCATTACAAAATCAGTGTGTAAAAATCTTCTTTTTGACTCTGCGTTGACAAGCGTTATTCCACCAATTACCTTCCCTTGTGAAAAAATTGGGACAATAATTGCAGAAAAAACTCCCAAACTTCTTAAAAGAGTAAGTTGTCGTTTTGTCACGGAAGCAGCAACCAACATCTCATCTGTGATAACTGGATAAAATTCTGCTTTACCTGTTCGTATCACATTTGGCAGTCCTCGTGAGTCTGCGAGATTAAATAAGCCTTGGTCGCTTTTTAACTTCCATCTATTTATGCATCGCCTCCTCGACTGATTCCAGGGCTTTTTTCCGTATTCTGCCATAATAACTCAGCCCTTTTCTTCTAAAGGAGATTAGACCAATATGAACAAAAATAAAGAGTTTGTAAGAAATCGTAAAGAAAGAATTGTGTTGTTTTCTCTTCTTGTGTATAAATATATAATCCACTATGGATAAGATAAAACAAAAAGCTCTTAAGCTTCACAAGAAATTTCAAGGAAAGCTAGCGACTATTTCGCTTCCATCTATCATTACAAAAGAAGATCTCTCGTATTACTATACTCCAGGAGTTGCTGCTGTCTCTGAAGCAATTGTTAAAAATCCATCTCTATCTTTTGATCTTACGTGGCGCGGCAGGACTGTCGCAGTAATCTCAGACGGATCAGCAGTATTGGGTCTGGGAAATATTGGTCCTGAGGCAGCTCTTCCTATAATGGAAGGAAAATCACTACTTTTGAAGCACTTTGCCAATGTTGACTCAGTACCTATTGTACTTAACACACAAGAACCAACAGAGATTATTCAGTGTATAAAACATCTTGCACCATCATTTGCAGGAATAAATCTTGAGGATATAGCCTCTCCTTCCTGTTTTATTATTGAAGACGCCCTTCAAAACATTGGAATTCCTGTTTTTCATGATGATCAACATGGAACAGCAATAGTCGTAACAGCAGCACTACACAATGCCGCAAAAGTTGTTAACAAGCCATACGAATCTCTCAAAGTAGTCATAGTTGGAGCAGGAGCAGCAGGTCTTGCAGTAGCACGCATGCTTTTAGGTCTTGACTGTTCAGGTGATTCCTGTCGTTATCTTCCCGGCAGCACATCTGTTAAGGATGTCATTGTTGTTGATACACACGGTGCACTTTTTACGGGACGAGATAATATGAATATTTATAAACAAGCTATTGCTGGCTTATCCAATAAAGAAAAAAGGGTCGGTCCGCTGCAGGAGGTAATCAAGGGAGCAGATGCGGTGATTGGTGTCTCACGACCAGGAAGTATTCAACCTGAAATGATAAAATCTATGGCAGACAAACCAATAGTTTTTGCACTGGCAAATCCTATTCCTGAGATAATGCCTGATGATGCGAAAAAAGCAGGAGCGTATATCGTAGCAACAGGAAGATCAGATTTCCCCAATCAAATCAATAATCTATTAGCTTTCCCTGCAGTTTTTAAGGCTGTTATCAAAGGAAGACTGACCAAGATAACACCTCTTATGAAAGAAGCAGCTGCCAAAAAACTAGCTGCTCTCATACCTCATCCTACACCTGAAAAAATAATTCCAGATCCGTTTTTCCCACATCTTGTTGAGACGGTAAGTGAGGCAATTCTCCAACAAGCATAGTTTCACTACTTCCACAATTATATTGTTATGGGAGAACCCAGCTGAAAAAAGTTACCATCAGGATCTTCAAGTGTACAAAGCCACATCTGATCTTCTTCTGCAGGATGATAAGGCTCTGCAATTACCTTTGCTCCTAAATTGCGAATCCTCTCAAACTCCCCTTGTACATCATCTGTCTCAAAATTGATCATTATTCTTTCAGGCTGTGTATTTAATCCATGGACTTTATCGTGTGGACCAATAACAAGAAATTCATTCTCCAAACCAAATCCAACGAAATCTCCTCCTTTCCAATCTGGATCTTTTTGCAGGACTTTACTATAAAACTCAATAAGTTGTTGGGGATTTTCTGAAAAAAGTACAATACCTTGTAGTTTCATATAATTCACCTCCTCTCGTGATATTTTTATCTTTACCACTTAATTAATAATCTCTACTGATATTCTAACAGCTACTATACAAAAATAACTGACCAATTATATGTAAGAGATGAGTGATAATTATGTAAAATGTAAAACGAATGCAACACAAATTCTACAAGACAATCTTAATAACTTGTAATAGACAAATCTTTTATTCTTTGGGATAATTCATCTTGTCAGGAGAGATGACCGAGTGGTTTATGGTAGCGGTTTACTAAACCGCCGTCTCGCAAGGGACCGTGGGTTCGAATCCCACTCTCTCCGCAAGTTAGGTAATGAAGCAGTTGGCTCGCCGGCTACGCGGGCTCGCCAGCCGTTTTTGAATACAAAATGGCTTTCTATTTTTGGATTATCTCTCATCCCATATCAAACCGCCGGCATAGGTTTTTGTTCCGGCAGTAGTTAAGAATTGCTGTAATTTCTTCTGATCAACAATTTTATTCTAACATGTTAAATTTGATTTTGTCTGAATAGTCTCAGATTTTATTTTGGTCAGAAGCAGGTTTTTCTTATTTTCCTTGCCTAATTTATTTGGTATCATTATGTTGAAAGCAGAGATTATTAATACCGCAATAACACACTATCAAGTTATTGAAAATATGGAAAGAAAAAATTACATTGGAATATATAAAGAAATTCCTTACAAAACAAGGCTTATCGCTGGAAGCTTTTACCAAGAAATACGGAGTGGAATACACCACCCTGACAAAAATTGAAAATGAAGTTATTAAAAAGCCCCTTGTTTTGGTAATTGCTAAAATTGCTAAGGCATTAGGTGTAAATATTGAAGAGTTAATAAAATAATATGCAAAACATAACAACTATAAAACAAAGTAAAAAAGATGAATATACGAGAGAAACAAAACCATACTTTGAATATAATAACATTATTATTTACAAAGATGACATTTTAAAGATCTCTAATATTCAGAATAATTCAATAGATTTAATTGTTACCTCACCACCTTATAATGTTGATATTCATTATAATTCTCACATTGATAATTTAACTTATAACGATTATTTAGAATTTACAAAAAAATGGATTAAGAAATGTTTTGAATTGACAAAGGATGATGGGCGTTTTTGTCTCAATATACCACTAGATAAAAATAAAGGAGGTCAACAGTCGGTTTGCGCTGATATCACTAAAATTGCAAAGGATGTAGGTTGGAAATATCACTCTACTATAATCTGGAATGAAGGAAATATCTCTCGAAGAACAGCATGGGGATCGTTTATGTCTGCATCTGCACCTTATGTTATTGCTCCTGTAGAAGTAATATTAGTTCTATACAAAAAGAATTGGAAAAAAATCAGTGGAAGTAAAAAAAGTGATATTACAAAAAAAGAATTTATGGATTGGACTAATGGAATTTGGAGTTTTGGTGGAGAAAGTAAAAAAAGAGTTGGCCATCCCGCACCCTTTCCTATAGAATTACCTCGCCGTTGTATAAAACTTTTTTCTTATGTAGGTGATACAATATTAGATCCATTTTTAGGAAGTGGTACAACACTTATTGCGGCTTATCTAAATAAGAGAAAAGGCATAGGTGTTGAGATAGATAAGGAATATTGTGATTTAGCAATCAAACGATTAAAACAAGAAGCACAAATTAATCAAATTAATTTTAATTTATAAAATAGAAATATGAGTAAAGGTGATAAAAAGTCTATTGGCGATTTAATAAAAGAGTATTTTAAAAAACATCCTAATCAAGACCTTCAACATGGTCCTGTTGTTGATTGGGTTGAAGATAAATATTTAAAGTTGTACGGAAAGAAACCTCGTGACACATGGAGAAATATTAGAAAACTTCACGAGGAAGGTTTTTTGATTAAAGTTAAAAAAGGTATTTATCGTTATGATCCTGAGTATGTGAAGCAAAAAGAAATTGACGATTTTACACCAAAACAAAAAGAGCAAATTTTGAAAAGAGATGGCTATAAATGTGTAATTTGCGGTAGTGGCAGAAAAGAAGGAGTCGAATTACACGTAGATCATATTAAGCCAAAATACTTGGGTGGAAAATCTACTATTGAAAATGGTCAAACATTATGCGCTCAACACAACTTTATTAAAAAGACTCTGAAACAAACAGAAACCGGGAAGAAAATGTTTATTCGTCTTTATGAGTTAGCAAAAAGTGAAAGGAATGAAGAACTAAAGAAATTTTGCGCAGACATTTTAGAAACTTATGAAAAATACAATATTAATGGTCACATAGTCTGGAAAAGATAATTATGCCAATACCAGATTATCAATCAATAATGCTTCCGCTTCTTAAGTTTGCCTCTGATAAGAAGGAGCATTCAATTAAAGAAGCGATCGAATATTTAGCCGATCTTTTCAAATTAAACGAAGATGAAAGAAAAGAAGTTTTACCGAGCGGTCAGCAGTATATTTTCGACAATCGTGTAGGTTGGGCAAGAACTTATTTAAAGAAAGCGGGCTTGCTTGAATCAACGCGGAGGTCGTTTTTCAAAATAACTGATTTAGGATTAGAGGTGTTAGGCAAAAATCCGCAAGAAATAAATGTTAAATTTCTTGAGCAATTTCCTCAATTTGTTGAATTTCGAAATATTCGTCGGCAAAAAGACAAGGAGGATCGTGAAGAAGAGGAATTAGAACAAACTCCACAGGAATTACTTGAATATGGTTATCAAAGAATCAAAAGTGAATTGGCTCAAGAATTGTTGAATTCAGTTAAACAATCATCTCCTCGCTTTTTTGAAAAACTAGTTGTTGATCTATTGATTAAAATGGGTTATGGCGGTTCGTTGAAAGATGCTGGTAAAGCAATTGGCCAAAGTGGCGACGGTGGTATAGATGGAATTATCAAAGAAGATAAACTCGGCCTTGATGTGATTTATATCCAAGCAAAAAGATGGGATAATGTAGTTGGCTCAAAAGAAGTTCGAAATTTTGTTGGAAGTTTAGCTGCTCAACACGCAAATAAAGGAGTATTTATTACTACTTCAAGTTTTACCAAGGATGCCTTAGATTATGTTAAAACAATTCCTCATAAGGTGATTTTAATTGATGGGGAAATGCTAACGCAATTAATGATTGAAAATGATATAGGAGTATCTAAAATAACTAGTTACGATATTAAAAAAATTGATTCAGATTATTTTGAAGAGGAGTAAAAGAATTTGCCGCCAAAGAAAATTTGTTAAAATAAATTTATGAATAATCTAATCGCTAAAGTATCAACTACCATCAATGCTCCCATCGCAAAGGTTTGGTAGGCATTGACGAATCCAGAGATTATAAAGCAATATATGTTCGGAACAAATGTTGTTTCCGATTGGCAAGTAGGAAGCTCGATCGTCTGGAAGGGGGAATGGCAGGGAAAATCGTATGAGGACAAAGGAAAAATCCTTAAATTTGAAAAGGAACGAAAACTGCAATACACTCATTTCAGTCCGCTAACGGGCAAGCCTGACGTGCCGGAAAACTACCATACTGTTACTATCGAACTTTCTAATAATGGATCACAAACGACCGTTAGGCTCTCACAAGACAATAACGAGACCGAAGAAGCTCGCCAACACTCTGAAAAGAATTGGCGAATGATGTTGGAGGGCTTGAAAAAACTTTTGGAGAAATAGACTAAGAGTTTGCTGCTAAAGAAAAAATTTGAAATCGTCCTTTTTACTTTTGATTTAGAGCAAGGTGTGCTGCTGCATTTTCCCTATATAGACCTTTATATGTCACAGTCGTTGGAATTATTTTTTAGTAACAACTTCAGAATTTTACAAGTTTACAAAGTCTTATTTAATATCCAATAAACAATCACAAGGTTTTAATTTAAGAATGTTTTTCTGCTCTTTTATTGTATTAATAAAAACTTGCTGAACACTGGAACCTGTGGCTAATTTTTTATCTAAAGGAGTAAAATGCTTATAATTACGACGAGCAAATTCTTTTACCAATTTCTCGTGTCGCAAATAGAGTGCTTTAGTTTTTCCAACCCAGCGCAATGTCTCTGGATGCTTTGAATATCCTCCCTTCCCCTTGTGCTTGGTTAAAATATTCCACAGTGCGTGCAGCTCACGGTGTTCACCTAATAAATGTTTTCGACAAAGATATTTTGGATCTATATCCCAAATTCGCATATCATTTATTTAAGTAGGTAATAGTCAATTGCAAAATAGTGGCGAATATGGCCCAAAGTAAATAGGGAACATTAATATAAACTACCCATCGTAATTCAGGTACACTCTGCCATAAAGAATAGAGTGCCCAAATCAGTGAAGCGACAACAAGTAAAATATCTAGAGAAGCCAAAAGATTGTTTCTCAATTTGAATTGCAAAGGTGTAAAAATGAAGTTAAAAATTAGATTAAGAGCAAATGGTAAGGATACAATCCACGATATGTTGCTAGTAAATGCTCTATAGAATACAGCACCAAAAGAAACTGCAATGATTGCATAAAGCACCATCCATACAGGACCAAAAATCCAAGCAGGTGGTGACCATGAAGGTTTAGTTAACATTTGATAGCGTTTATAATTTTCGTTCATAAGATCATTATAGTTAAAATTTAATTTTTTTTATTATCCTAATTGTCTTACAGTAAATATTCCAATCATTGACAGAGTTTTGATTATTCAGACGATCATTTATAAAATATTGTATACTATTCATTCCTTTGATTGTTGATATTATTATATTTGATTTTATTAACTCTATCTATTAACAGAAAGGGGAAACAGACTAGAGACTCTGCTACACAACAAACATTGTAAACTTATTAATAAGTTTAATAATAAGTTTTATTTAAATCTATAAAGAAATGAAATACTCAAACAAAGATAGGCAGATAAATAATGATTTTTATAGTTACTTTATCAGACATCACCAAGATGATGGTTGGGGTGATAAAGATAAATATGGAAATTTTGAACTACTCTGTAAAATTGTAGATTTTACCAATTCTTCTCTAATGAATGCTTCAGTTTTAGATGTTGGTTCCGGAACAGGAGATTTTTCTGAATATCTGAGAAAACAAGGTATAAAAGAGTATGTAGGTATAGATATCTTCCCAATGTCTGTTGATCTTGCCAAAATGAAATACAATGAAACATTTATATGTAGCGATTTCTTAGATTATAAATTTCAGCGAAGATTTGACTATGTTTTTTCATCAGGTGCAATTGCTGCTATTTTGGATACAGATAATTATCAAATTCTGACTGCGTTTGTTAGTAAAATGTGGAGACTAGCTGAAAAAGGAGTAGCGTTTAACTTTTTAACAAGAGAATATACCAAAGAAAACGACGATGAACTTTTCCTCTATGACTTTGATGAGGTTTTAAGAATTTGCCGTAACATTGTAAAAAGTGCACCCATTAAATATGTTCAAAATCGGGCTGGAGATAACAATGAGTTTTTACAAACTCATATATATCTTTTAAAAAAACAGAGGTGAAACCCCTAAAATAGATTATTTTATTTGAGTTCTACCTCATCTCTCAATAGCTCAACTATTACTCTCTTCTTACTCATCTTTTCTTCAACTCTTACTCTTCTTCAGTAGAGTATGAACTATTGATGGGAGGTGATATTGTGAATCTATTTATAGGGAGTAATCTGAGTCCTCTGACAGCACTACTATTGGAATCCTAATTCTTATATTTCCGCGTTTTCTCAATTATCTTATTGCATTTTATTTGATTTTAAGCGGACTTATAGGTTTGCGAATACTCAATCTTTAATAAACAACAAATTGTGTTCCAACACGGGCAAAATCATATATCTATTGCGATGCTTCCAGAGGTAGGTTAACACATCCATTACTTACATCTGCCAAATGCAGTATGCCAATAAGCTCTATGTATTGCGTAGGATTTATAAAAATACATTACATTGGGAACATCTTTATGAAAGTACCTGCCAAACACTGTATTTATTCCACGCATATCTTGTCTTGGCAATTTCCAATATATCTTAAACTTGCCTTTTACAGTTGTCGCCTTCGCAACACCTGTTGACACGATTGTTTCATAAACCACTCTCCCCTCCCATACCTATAACTTTTGCTTACGAATATCAATGGTTATAAGCTATTAGCCTCTGCTCTAGCCTGCACAAATGCCAAATTAAAAAAAATGAACAGGTATGCACTAAATAAAAAAATTTTACTTATAAAAAATTTATAAAAAATATAGATTCTTTAGTCAAAGTAATAAATAATCTATATTACTCAAAATTTCACTACCAGTGATGCAATCAGATGTGACATATTAAAATTTTATCTAACAAAAAGTAAAAGAAAAAATCTGCTATAATTAGCGACCTTTAGATATTTAATTGTGTTTTATTATGATAAAAAGAATCTTTCATGAGCTCTGGATTATATTTAAGAAACCACTATTTGCTCTTTTTATTATATGGGGTATCCTGTTTGTGATAATTCCTCTTTTTACATATCTTTATTTTGTCCGCGACCTGACTAGTAAAGAAAATATCATCACTCGCAAAAACAGTGGAATTATTTTACTGGATCGCAACAACAAGCCATTTTTTAGTTTCTATGAAGCAAAGTCAAAAAACAATGTTCCGATTGATCAGATACCAGAAATAACTAAAAAAGCAGTTATCTCAATCGAAGACAAAAATTTCTATCAACATAATGGATTTTCAATTGAAGGCTTAGCAAGAGCAATCTTGGCCAACATTGAGGAAGAACGATTTTCACAAGGAGGATCAACAATTACACAACAACTTGTAAAAAATACACTTTTATCCCCTGAGAAAAGTCTTCTTCGTAAATACCAAGAATTGGTTTTGGCACTAGAGATTGAGCGCAGATTCAGCAAAGACGACATTTTAGAAATGTATCTTAACACTGTATATTTTGGTGAAGGTGCTTTCGGAATTCAAGATGCCGCGCAATCCTATTTTGGAAAAGATGCTAAAAATTTAACACTTGCTGAGAGTGCTCTGCTTGCTGCAATTTTACCTGCTCCCTCTGCTCTATCTCCTCTATCAGGAGATGCGCAACGAGCATTTGATAGACAGGAACTTGTTCTACGACTAATGGAAGAACAAGGATATATCACTCGCCAAGAACGACTGGCAGCAGAAAAAGAAAAAATTATCTTTCATCCTAGACGTCAGGATATAAATGAACAAGCTCCCCACTTTGCACTCATGGTAAAAGATGAACTTATTAGAAGATATGGAGAGCAGACAATTGCACGATCTGGATTTAGGGTAAGAACAACTATTGATATTGAAAAGCAAAAATTTGCGGAAAAGATTGTAGCAAATCAAATCCAGCGCTTAAAACAAAACCGGGCTACAAATGGCGCAACTGTTGCAATCAATCCCAAAACAGGTGAAATACTTGTTCTGGTGGGAAGTCATAGCTGGTTTGATGAGGTAAATGGGAAAATAAATATGGCTACTTCACCTCGTCAACCTGGATCATCCTTCAAACCCATTGTTTATGCAAAAGCATTTGAAGAAAGAGTAATTACTCCTGCAACAGTGCTTGAAGATAAACCAATTACTTACCCTGACGGATATAAACCTAAAAATTATGACGGTCGGTATCGTGGACAAATACTCGCTAGATTTGCTTTGGCTAATTCTTTGAATATCCCTTCAATTCATGTATTAGAAAAAATAGGAATTCCAGCAGCAGTTGAGATGGCAAAGCGTATGGGTATAACGACTCTTAAAAACCCATCTGATTATGGCCTTTCACTTGTTTTAGGATCAGCTGAAGTACCGCTAATAGAAATGACAAGCGCATTTGGAGTATTTGCTAATGAGGGCAAACTATCAACAAGAACAACTATTCTTGAAATTAGAGACAGAAAAGGCAAGCTTATTTATTCTTACACACCATCTACAAAGCTTATTCTCGATCCAAGAATTGCTTTTTTTGATCTCATCAATTCTTTCTGATTCTATAGCAAGAGCTCCCACATTTGGTAATGCGCTGAATCTCTCCCGTCCGGCAGCGGTAAAAACAGGAACTACTGAAGACTTCAAAGATGCACTCACCATTGGTTATACACCAAGTCTTGTGATTGGAGTATGGATAGGCAATAATGATTACACTCCAATGGATAGCGTTGCAGGCTCCTTAGGTGCTGCACCAATCTGGAGACAACTTATGGAAAATTTTTTAAGTAGAACACCTGTTGAGAGATTTCTACCTCCAGCAAATATTCTTAGAGTTATGGTTTGCAAAGATAACGGTCTGAGAGCAGAAACTGCAACAAGTAGTGCATACATGGAGTTTTTCCTTCCTGGTACTATCCCAACAAAATCTTGTACAAATCCCCTATCTATTCCAACGCCAACAGAAATAGAAGTCACACCCACATCTATACCTAATGAGGAGCCAATACCTACTGTAACACCTACTCCAACCCCCACCCCAACAGAAATACCAAGAGAAGAAATCAGACGACGAATTCTCGAACAATTAACACATCCTCCCGGTCAGGAAAAGAAAAACGAAGATCAGATATTAAATCGATAAATCTCTTTTGAATTTGATTAGCTTTCTATCCAGACTGAGTATCCTTATAAACTTCATCTTTCTGTGTAAATATCTCGTCTCGAATAATACTCTTATGCTCATCAACATTGGGAAGAAGCTCCTCAAGAATCCTAACGTAACGATGAGGATTGTGAATTGCGTACATTACTGCACAAGTGTCCAATCTCCAATCGAAAAGCGTAAGTGTACCATAATTAAAAAATTTGCCAAATACTCCCTGAATGAGAACAACCTGTTTTATATTGTGTAAACCATATCTATCTTCTTTCTTAAAAATGACTCCTCTTTTATGAGACACAGCATAAGGAGAAATCTCATAATACTCACACAACCATTGTAAAACAATAAAAATAGTCAGCAATGTTTCAAAAATTGTAAGTACAATAAATGCCACAAAACCATAAATATTACTATTAACATTGAAAATATTTGTAAGATTTGATTGAGACAACAAAAACAACACGATAATAATAATTCCAGTGGTAATCATATCAGTGATGATCAGTCTTAATACCAATAGAGAAATACTCATCCTTACGTTAACATGATCAATCTGTATTTTTTTGCGGGGTTTTTCTTGCTTCTCGTCCATATGTCTTATATCTTAGTAAATTCTCAAGTTAAATACAATTTAAATTAAACACTTTTTTAGCAATCAAAGTTTGCAACATTTATATACTACTTCAGGATCTTTAGAGGTTTTTCTATAAAAATATATCAAAAAATTATTGTATTTTCTGCAGTTGATTTAATTCCTTTTAATTCCTAAGAATAAATAGTAGAAAAAATTTAATAAGCTAACGATTAGTAAAAGCAAATCACAAATTCACCTCGAGCGGCATTTTGTGATTTTATTCTCAGATATCAAAAGACATTATCTATGTATAATTAAAAAATTAAGTTGTGAACAAAGTTATACCGATGATATTCTATTCCCTATTCCTCAAATCTTCTATCCTCTGCATCTATTAGTATCTAATCTAGAGATGATTGATAAACTTTAAACTTATTATGTTAATATAGTTTTAGTATCAAAAATTGATTGCACTTTAATGTTGCATCTCTAAGATCAATTATCTTCAATGTAATATCTAATTTCTTGTTCTTGCGGTTGAAGGAGATTATATAAATAAGTTATGTCTTCATCTCTATGACGAATACAACCTGAACTCCCTGGATCATCAGGGGAAAGTCGGGTCAGATCTCCACCAACGCCATGCAGACCAAACGGTCCAGGAATCGTCCAGTTGCATTGTCCATTACACTCAAGATAAGGACTGGGACCGTAAGGTTCACGATCCGCTGTAGGAATATTGAGTGTGAGAAAGTATGGTGCTGTCTCTTTATTGGAAGATAATTCTTTTTTGGTTATTAACCAATATTCTCTTCCTAAAATCTTAGGCAAAGGTGTTGGCCTCTCACCTGGAATTCCTGTTTTCACAAAGAATGTTCTGATCAGCTGTGATTTATCACGTTGACCTGGAACACCATAAAAAAGATTTTCCTTATTGGATTTTCTATGGAGAACAAACCAATAAATTCTTTTCTCTTCATCAGCTTGTCTTCGCTCTGTACTCAATGAAAAATCAGATGCAATAGCGATTAAAACGATTAGTAAAATTATAAGAAAAAGAAGTACTGCTATTTTTTCTTTTAGAAATACCATGCCGTTATGATATCAAAATACTCACTTTTATGTCTTGAGTATATCTTGAGAAACTGACGTTAATTACAATAATTTTGAGACATCTTGTGCAAATCTCATATTGATTGTTCATAGGTATTTTAGTATCAAGGTAGTCTAAGTAGAAATTCTATTTTTTAGCAGATTCAAATGGATTTTTAATGATTGTAAATTCTGTGAGAGGCAATATTCTTACAATTGATTTCCCAACCACATCACTTTTTTTAAGAAATCCCCACTCACGGCTATCTGAGCTATAGGGACGATTGTCCCCCATTACAAAAACAGTCCCTGCTGGTACAGTTATTTCTACACCATCTGGAAGAAATGAACCCCCATATGTTTTTACTTCTTTTGCAAGATATGCACTTTCATCAAAAAGCATACCGTTAAGATACACATTACCATTCTCTAAACGAATCCTATCTCCAGGAAGTCCAATCACGCGTTTAATAAAAAGTTTCTCATTATCAACTGGAGAGTGAAAAACTATAACATCTCCTCTTTTATACTTATCTAGTCGGACATCTATGAGATAACTTAAAAGATATTCTTTATTTTTAAATGTGGGATACATTGAAGATCCTGAAACTTCATTGGGTTGAATAACAAATGCATACAATATCATAAGAACAGATGCAATTATCAGAAGTGTTTGCAGTGAATCAAGAAAAAAAAGACCTCCCCTTTTTATTAGATCCATAATATCCATTATATAGTTTTAATTCTTTGTTAACTAGACATAGTAGAATGTTGTTAATGATTTTAACCTGATTACCTACTAGACGACATCTATGTTTTCGTATATTATTTTGGAATGAATAGCTTCACAAAAAAAATTTATGGAGAGAAAAATTCTAGAATATTAATCGTGTTTAGCTCATGGCCAATAAAATCTTGGTATCTTTGGTTTTTAGGCAAATTACTTGCTGCTCATAATTTCAAAGTAATCATATATTCACTCGATAGACATATTTTTCAACCCGATCCAATTCTAATCGCCAACCCATATGCACTCATTAAAAAAGATGCTATCAATTCAATAAAATCTTTCCCAAAACGTCAACAAAATAACATTAGCGTATTAGGAATCTCTTTAGGATCTCCATTAGCATTTATATTAGCTAATGAGCTTCACTCTGTATCAAAAATCATTGCCAATCTCTCAGGAGCAGACATGGCTCAGATAGTCTGGAGCTGGGATAATATATTGAATGGTTTTAAAAATAAACTGAGAAGAAAAAGATGGACTCTTAAAAAATTGCAAAACATCTGGTTTGATCTCTCACCTATTAACAATCTGGATAAACTTCGAGGGAAAAAAATACTGCTCTATGCAGCTGAAAAAGATGAACTTATTCCTTTTACTCAAGCTAGGGAATTGATTCAGGCACTGGATGAGAGAAGCATTAAGTATCAAACTGTAGTCAATATTCGCCATAATCATGTTGTTAGCTGCCTAATCAATATTCTTAAATTTAATACTTACCTGCGCTTTCTCAATTCAAAATAACAGATCATTGCGTTATCAAAGAAAGTGCATCTTTGGCTCTCTGAAAATTCTTGTTGTAATAGATTGCTTTTTCAAACTCCAAACGTGCGTCATCAGTCCTACCTTGCTCACTTAAAATCTGACCACGTATGAAATACAATTCCGAATATGCAAGATTGCCGCTTTGTAGAATAGAATCTATTAAATTAAAGACTATCTCATATCGCTTTAGCTTTTGGTAAGCCAAAATGGGTTCTAGTTGATACCAGAGCATGCGCGTTGGAAGATACTTTTGCGATTTCTCATAATAGTCAATCGCAATTTTGTAATTGCCTAAATAGTAATTAGCTATAGAGATGTTAAACAGAGCATAACCATCGTAAGGATTTTTCTTATGTTCTGCTCTAGCACGCATTTCTGCATTATGCCATGCTTTTTGTTCATTGATATTCTGACCTAATATTGCTCTGACCGTTGCCTCTTTTTCTCTAGGATAAACCAAGATATATCCATAATTGAACGGTTTCCACATTTGAAGAAATGTTTCATAGTAGTATTCAAGATTGGGACCTTCATAGGAATCATCTTGAATTATGACACGCTTTTTGTCATCATAACCTCTAACAATACGGAAATGTCCTATATCTTCATTCGGATGAAGCCATGTCCTAACTACAACAGGAATATCATTGGCAATAAACTTTTTAAGAAGATCAATTGAACCATTTGGACGATGGAGTGAACTCATTCCATACTCTTTGGCATACTTCACGAACTCATCAGGGAAGATAGATTTATCATCTACTCCGCCAAAGGGATTATTGAAGGGTCGCATCTTATCAGCTAACTCTTGCTGAGATATCTCGCGACCAAACATGGACATAACCATTGAGAGAGTGGCGGGACCACAATTGTTAAATGTTTGAGGAACAAAGCGCGCTGGAGGAAGCAAATCCCTGATATCAGGGACGGTGGTCGCTACTTGTAGCGTTGGTGAGGGGAACAATTTGTCAGTTAGTAAAGATTGCGTATCTCCCTGTACCTTATGATGCACAATCCAAAAAGTAGTACCTAAAATCACGGTGAGTATTCCGAGCCTATATTTCATAAGGACTCATTATAGCAGGAAAAAAGTAATAAATTGAAAGAATGAAAGAATATTATTCTTCAAGATAATGCTGAGCATTCTGAGCTATGAGGTAGTTAATATATTCCGTAGCTTCTCTTCCTGTATATAAGCTATAAAGCTCTTTAATCTCCTCATCAGCCTCATCTTGAGTAGCACAGGATGCAATCAACTTAAGATCCTCATCGGAAAATAACTGCATTGCCTCCTCTGTAAACTGATCAAATGCAGCCTCTCCAATATCCTTAAGAATATTAGAGATCTCCTGATCACTTAGACCTTTTCTAATTAAGGAAGATACTACATTTTGTAGAATCTTCTGCGAATCCATAGATTATCTCCTTAAACCAAATAATCTTTTTAAGAAACCTCCTGATTTAGAAGTCTGATTGGAAGTCTGAGCGCGTTGCTCTGTTGTAGAAGAAATTCTTGCATCGCGTCGTGCATTTTCTATAGCTTTAGCTTCTGTGTTAAGAACTGTACTTACAGCAAATCCTGCAATCCCATTATTTTCATTAACTCGCGCATCTTGGGCAACCTGACGTGGATTATTCGATTGCCACATATTAGAAACGACATCCGCAATATTTCTCCTTTTGCTATCAATTCTCTCCCTTTCGCTATCTCTTGCAACCGGTGTTGTTGGGTGCAATCCTTCTTCCCTTACAGATTGAGATGGAGCAGCCTGAGGCAGTTGAGATGTCTCATCATCAAGTGGCGATTGTTGACCTTGTTCAAGACGTTGTGTAAGATGGGATGCAGATATACTGCTGAGTCGTTTTCTGAGATCTTCTTCCTCATCAGATACAGATGTTGACTCTACATTCTGTAATGGCTCCTGCGGTCCTCGATCAAGACGAGCAGTAAGATTTGACGCTGATATTTTTTGGAGAGATTTTCTCACGTCTTGTGCATTAGACTGTTGCGAATTATGATTTAGATCTTCTAAAGGTGAAAGAGGGTCAGCTGGTCCTTCTTCAAGTCTTGCTGATAAGTTTGATCTGCTTGCCTGTGCTAATTTATGCCTAATGTCAGTATCTGCTGAATACGAAACGTTACCATCTTGTTTAGAAGTAGGATGTACTTGTTCTCCTCGCACAGATATTTGTGTCACGCGATTTAGGGAGTCAGTGGTTGTATTCCTTCCCAATGTATGCATAAGATTACGTACAGCTTGAGTTGAGGGGACTCTATTTTCTGCTGTAGAGACAGTCTGCTGCGCTTTTTCGTTTTGAGCTGTTTCTGCTTGATGAGTAGCTACTGATTCTATCTTTTTATTTCTTGTTGCCTCAAAACGTGCGGGAGTTTCAGCATCTGCTGTTACCATAATCCACTGCCTGACTCCCTCAGGATCCACTTCTCGTAATTTCTCTCTCAAGTTATATCTCATATCCCGTATTCTCTTAAGAGAATGTTTGCTTAATTTGATCTTTACTAATGGTATCTCAGGAGTCTCAAGTTGTTGAATTTCTCTAAGGAGTAATTCAAATTCTTGTATTTTGATTAAAGCCTTATCTACTGTCCAACCATCTTTAGTTTGCGGAGCGTTAGAATCTATTAAAAAAGGATTCTTTTGTATTACTTGTTCCACTCGTTTAGTAAGTAGAGCATCTCTAAAAGATTTATTTTCTGCTGCAATACGAATTGCTAGATGAGAATGAAGATCTTTGTGTGTTCTAAAAAATTCTTGAAAGAGTTTTTCTCTTGGTCTTCTAACTCTATTCCTATCCAACGCATCATTACCAGTTTTTCTACTCTCTATTGCAGATAGTTTATGCATGAATTCTGTATATTCATTTGTTTCGGATAAAGATAATGCATCTACTTTGCTTGAGATATCAGAAGGATGATCAAAACGAGACTTATTATTCAGGGAAGATGCTTCCTGAGTATTGCCTACTTGTGTATCCATTCGCTTCCTACCATTATCATTCCAATTAAAAGGAAATGCTGTTTCTTGCTGTTCTCCAAGTATTTGAGGTCTCTCGTCGTTTTCGGACATACGACTAATATAATCATGTATTCTTTGGCAAATGTCAAGTAAGTACTTTAAATTAAGTAATTTAACGATTTTCTTAATACTAATTACAGGTAAAATTATTTCCTCGTTAAGTTAAAAAATTTATAGCTAAATAGATGGAAATGAATGCATCTTAATGATGCTAACGCATTGTAAGCAAATAGATTAAAAAAAATAGACTGAAAATTAAATAAAAGTCAATTTGATTACAATAACTAATTAACATCAATGATGATGATTATTATGGATAAGAGAATAAATCATTCGTTGTTGATATTGAACAACAATCGTTGGATACTCTTCTGAGATTTTTTCGATCTCCTTCTGATTTCTTGCAATAAGTCCTTCTTGATTTTCACGAACAATTTGTATTGCTTTTTTGAGTATTGGTTTTTTAATTAACTTCTCTACTCTATCAAGATATTCCAATACTGCATATGAGGTGAAAATACGAGCTCTTAAAAGACCGTATCTATCATTTACCAGGCTCTCATCTGTTATTCCCAGAATCCTACTTAACAATTTATACTTACTTACAAATCTCCTCAAACTAAGTAATCTTTTCCTAAAGGACACACCACTTTTTACTTTTCCTTCTTTATCCATTGCCCTTGTTCCAAACATCTCAGGATATTCAAGAGCATCCTGCTGAAGATCTAGTTCTGATTCAAATGTATGTAATACTGTTTCTGTAAATCTGCCTTGTTCATATAGTTTGTGAAGTGTTCGACGCTCAATATCTAATGCTTCTAGTTTTAAGCTCTGAAGAAATTCTGTAAAAGTAGAATGCTCAAGAAGATCTTTTCTATATTTAGCCTCCTGTTTCTCAAGTTCTTCATTAATGGCAGTAATTATATGTAGATCAAACTCTCGTCTAGAAAGAGCTTTCAGTCTTTTCCTCATCTCCTCTATCTCAAAAAGACTTTTTTCATCCTTAATAATTTGCACTTCGCGCGGTGGCAAATGTAATTTTAACTTCAAAAGAAGCCAGCGAATTGTAAGTCCGTTGACAAACAATGTGAAAAGAAGTGTAGCAAATGTAAATTGCAATAAAAGTTCTCTGTACCCAAATGTTTCAGGAAGAGAGTACACTAACACAAGAGGAATTACACCTCGAAGACCACCCCAATTAAGAATATGCTGCCATTGAATTGGAAGATTCGGCTCATCTTTAAAGAATGAAAATCTATTACTAATAAATGCAGAAACATAGACAGAAATAGCTCGTGCAACCAAAACTGAAAAAACAACAATCGCAAGATTACCTATATTTCTTCCAAAAATATCAAAGTCAAGACTGAAGGATGCGAAAAAGAAGACAAGTGAAAGTGATATAAAACCAAAGTATTCCCAATATTCTTCAATAAAGTGCATCACTTGTGAAGGAATCTTCGTTCGGCCGAAATTACCTACAGTAATTCCCATCATTACTGTAGTAATAACTCCCGAAAGATGGAAGAAATGTTCAGCTGCTGCAAATGATCCAATCGCAAACCCTGTTGTTAGAGCAGTAAGAGTTACTCGTTCATTTTTTATATGAGCAAATATATAGGATGCCGCATAACCTATAACTATTCCAACTAAAATACTTCCTAAAAACACATAAAGAAATTCCATCGTGCTATCAAAAAGACTCTCTAACTTAAATACTTGATTAGCAACGACAAACGCTGAGATTGCACGAAATGCGATCACTGCGGTAGCATCATTAAACATACTTTCTCCATCGGCAACAAGTGCAAGACGTTTTGGAGCACCAAGAGTTTTAAATAAAGCAAGAACCGCAATAGGATCAGTTGCTGAAATGATTGCGCCAAAAAGAAGCGCTATACCAAACGGAAGACCAATAGCTAAAGCTAAAATCAGTCCAATTACGAATATCGATAAGAGAAGTCCAAATGTTGCAAGAAAAGTAATCGTCTTAAATTGAAGCCTAAATTGATGGATATTAATATGAATTGCCGCCTCAAACAACAGTACCGGAAGAAGAAGATAAAAAATCAAATCAGGAGGCAGACTGATAGATGCTTCACCACCGGTGAAATTTATTATCAACTGTGCAAGAAATCCTGCTAAAAGAAGAGCAACTGTGTAAGGAAAGGAGAAACGATTAGTAATCACCTGAAGTATGCCTGTAGTAATAAGAAAAAATCCCAGAAATAGAATAATATCAACTATCTGATTATTGTCCATATTGATGAACAAAAAATGAAATTTTATTCTAGCAATAATTGAATAGGGATTCAATATAATTCTTGATGTATAATGTGGATGTATAATCTCTACTTAGTGCTAGTTCTTCATACTTTTACTCTGTAATACACTGTAAATTATTTACTTTTAGTTTTAGTGACGATCCCTCTTTAGATATGCACAGATGAAGATTTTTTGTTCAAATAATTGATGAAATTTTTAAATTTTGTCTTTTTTAGAATTTAGATATTTACCTTCCAAATCTTCTCTCTTGATTTTGATACCAGTCAAGTGCTTTCTGAAATTCCTCAGGTGTAAAATCTGGCCAAAGAGTAGATGTGAAATAAAGCTCTGCATACTCTGACTGCCACATAAGAAAGCCGCTTAAGCGCTGCTGTCCTCCTGTTCTGATAATCAGATCAGGATCTGGTTGTCCTGCTGTGTATAAATAATTGGAGAAAATCTGTATTGTTAGTTCCTTCGGTCCTTCTCTCAGTAATGCCTTAACTGCTTCTAAAATCTCATCTCTTCCTCCATAATTCAGAGCAAAGTTAACAGTAATCCGATCATTGGTTTTACTTTGGTTATGAATTTGTTCAATGCGTTTTACAATATCTTCTGGAAAAACTTGGTATTTACCAAGAATATTAACCTTGACACCTTTGTCTTGCATTCTCTCAACCACAGGATCATTTAACATTTTACGGAAAACATGCATGAGCATTTTTACCTCAATAGGATCTCTCTTCCAATTCTCAGTAGAAAAAGAATAAAAAGTCAAATATTGTATTCCCTGTTTTGCAGCATACTCAACCAGTGGCTCAATGCGGCGCGCTCCTTCTTCATGTCCTTTATCAATTGGCAAATTACGCTCTTTTGCCCAGCGTCTATTCCCATCCATAATTATCCCAATATGCTGAATCTTTTTAGTCATATCAGAAACGATAAATTATTTGTGTAGATTTATGAAGCTAAGAAATTTTTCTAATCTCTGTTCCTTTTTCAGTATCTTGAATATCAAATCCAAGTTTTCTAATTCTGTTGCGAATCTGATCTGCCCTCATGTATTGCTTGTTTTTTCTAGCTCTTGCTCGCTCCTCAACAAGATCTAATACTTCCTGCGGTACTTCCACTGGATATTTAGCTGTTTGTTCATAATACTCTTTTAAATTAAATCCTAATACCTCATCCATCTTAAAAAGAGATCGCGCTTTAGCAGAAGTAGGATAATCAGATTTCACCAGATCCCAAACTACTGCAAGAGCCTCAGGAGTATTAAGGTCATCGTTGAGAGCATCAAGGAATTTTTGTTCATATTCAGCACATCCAATCTTGGGAGCATCCCATTCAAGAATAATATTCTTAAGCCTTTTGAGAGCATTCCTTGCAGCATCCAGCGCTCCAAATGTAAAGTTCATTTCCTGACGATAATGCGTCTGAAGATAAAGATATCTTAAATCCATAGGATCATAACCCTCCTTCTCAAGATCATAAAGTTTGTAATTATTACCCAAACTCTTACTCATCCTCTCTCCTTGCACCAGCATAAATGCCACATGAAACCAATATCTTACAAATTGCTTATGCGTTGCTGCTTCAGATTGAGCGATTTCATTAGGGTGATGAATCTGCTTAAGATCCATACCTCCAGCGTGAATATCAATAGTCTCACCCAAATACTTCATGCTCATTGCCGAACACTCAATGTGCCATCCGGGGAAACCTTTCCCCCAGGGACTATCCCACTCCATCTGACGTATCGTGTCTTTGGGTGAGAATTTCCATAAAGCAAAATCTCTTGGATTGCGTTTTTCTTCGTTCATCTCTACTCTTGCACCTTCTTTAATCTGATCCATATCTGATAATTTCCCATAATCTTTGAATTTACTGGTATCAAAATAAATTCCATCTGATATTCTATAGGTATATCCTTGTTCCTCAAGTCTTTTTATAAGATCAATCTGTTCGTTAATATGCTCAGTAGCACGAGCAAATACTTCAGGCTGGGTAAGGTTGAGCTTTTGATAATCTTGCAAAAATGCATCTGTATAAAATTCTGCAATCTCCCAAGCTGTTTTCCCTTCTCTTCTTGCTGATTTTTCAAGCCTATCCTCACCAACATCTGCATCTCCGAGGTTATCTCCTGTCAGATGACCTACATCAGTAATGTTCATAACATACTTCACATCGAAAGAGTTATATTTGAGAGTACGTACCAAAATATCCGCCATTGTATAGGTACGAAAATTACCAATATGAGCAAAATCATATACAGTTGGTCCACAGGTGTACATCGTCACACGTGGTGGATTGAGGGGTTTGAACTCTTCAATAGTACGACTGAGAGAATTATATAATCTGAGCATCTTTAATCTTTAAATTTTAACTATCCTTTCTTCTCAAAATTCTAAAATATAATCATTGAATTATTGATCAAAGATAATAAACTGCGATTTTCATATTTTACCATATTGACAGCCTCAATCATAATAGCATGTAATATAAGTAAGAGACTTTCTTGAGAAATTTTACATCCTTAATTTATGAATATTAGAACAGTTAGTTTTAATGGGTTTACTTTTGTAGATGTACATAATCCTCAAGATTTTGAACTAAAATTTCTCAAACATAATTATAATTTTGATCAAATTCATCTTGATGATTTTACTCAAAAACAGCAAGTTACAAAAATTGAAATAGAAAAAAATTATATTCTTGTCTCTCTTGATTTTCCTTATTTGGAAAAGCCAGGAAACACAAAAAAAATAAATGGTTCAAATGGCAATGGACATCACCATGAAAACAAACACCATACTCTAACTCAAGCACTTACTACAACACCAGTCTCTATACCTTTGCTAATTTCACAATCAAAGAAAAAGCGTATTCGAACAGGACACGTAGCTTTTTTCATAAAAGAAAAATACTTAGTTATCTTACACGATGAGAGGACACCACAAATTGATGAGATATTTACTGAATGCCAACAAACACTTAAAAAACGGGAAGAGTTTATGGGTCTTGGACCACAGTATCTTTTTTATAGAATAGTTGATATTCTTGTTGATTCATCGCTACAAGTTATTAATGATATAACTTCTACCATCGATAAAATTGATAAGCATGTAATTGAAGATAATCCAGCAGAAAAAATTGTCGAGGATATATCAGCCACAAGACGCAATATTGTCGTCTTTCAAACAATGGTAAAACCTGCCATGAATATTTTTTCTGATCTTGAACATCATAAATACCCCCAAATTGATGCCAGCCTAACTTCTTCATGGAGTAATATCAAAGATCATTTGCAGCGAATTTGGTATCGACTCGAGGATTCAAAAGAGCTAATTGAAGGTATAGCAACCAGTTATGAATCACTGCTAACAGCCAAAACTAATGAAATTGTAAAGGTACTTACTATGTTTACTGCTATTTTACTCCCTCTCACACTTCTTGCTAGTATATATGGAATGAATATTGTGGGACTTCCCCATGCCGATAAACCTTATGTATTGACTAGTTTAATACTTATTATGTTAATTATGGCAATTGCGATGGTCATCGTATTTAAACTGAAAAAATGGCTGTAAATTTGGGTAAAAAATCTTATATAACTTATTCTAAAAATTTTTTTGCAGAGCCTTATCTCTATCCAAACTAAACATTTTTCCTTGAATATCCAAACTAATCTCGACTATCCCGACACACCTCTGTGGGTCTCTGCTTTAGTCATTGCCTGTTTAAGAGATAATGGAAGCTCTTTCTTTTTTTCCTCCTGAAGCTCCTCCATCTTTTTAGCCTCTTCTTGTTTTTGCTCTTCTTCTAATCGTTCTTGGACTGATGGTTCGCGTTTCCTTTGATTGAAAGTTGGATCAAAATAGGTTTTTTTATGTTGCTCAAGATGTGCTCTTGTTTGTGCCAATTTTTTTTGCCTCTCTTCTTGATCTTTGCTCTCCATTTGCTGAATATCTAACATAGATTGTGGATCTTGCTGAGATTGAGTTACATTCTGTTGCATTGTTTCATTGAAGTGGTCTGAAAGATTTGTGGAGGTATCGCTCTTCTGAGTTGTACTATCAGGAGATACTCCCAGCTGTGATGCTGCAGATTGTGTAATCTGCTTTGCAGTGTTTGTTAACTGTTGTTTGGCAGAACTTACTCCTTGTTCAAATGCTTCTTCAAATGTTGATGTGAAAGGATTTTTGGGCATAATTATTTTATGATTCCAAGCTCTTCTTTCTGATCGTCGGATATCATGTCAGGACTCCATGGAGGATCCCATACTAAGTTAATCACAACATCGCAGACGCCGTCAACTTTTCTTACAGCAGTCGGTATCCACTCTCTAAAAACAAAGGATAACGGACATCCGGGAGTGGTGAGTGTCATAGTAATTTCAACTCTACCTTCAGTCTGATCTATTCCTAAATCATAAATTAAACCTAAATCTACAATATTAATATTCAATTCCGGATCAATAATCTCTTTTAAAGCTCTTATAATCTCCCGCTCTACTATCATATATTTTCACTCTAATGATACGTATCAATATATTCTTAAAATGCTTTTCTGAAGGTGCGCTTTTTGCTTTCTAGCTCTTGCTTATGCTGGTATCTATTTGTCCCTTTAGACTGAGGAATTGATGAGATAACCAAATCAACTTTCTGCCAAAAATCGTTTATTTTCTCCTCTTGCAGCATTTTTTCTACAGTTTTTTTATAACCTTTACCAGCATATTTTAAACGAATGCTCACTGAGGCAATTGTTGATGGAGTAACATGAAGAATAGCCTTTATTGATTGATAATCATACCCCTTTGCTAGCATGACCGCTATCGCTAATCTTTTAGCCAGCATAATCTTCTCAACAGGAGATAAAAAATCTTCTAAAAAATCATCAATCTCGTCCGATTGTTTGAGAGAAGAAATTGCATTTCTAAAAAGCTGGAGGATTTGTTTATTAACTGTAGAACTAACAGGATAACGTGAAATCTGTGTCATAATGCTACTCTACTTCGATGAGACGTATCATTAGAGTAAAAGTCAATACTTGGTTCTTCCCTCAATAGAACGTTGGAGAGTCATGGAATCTGCATATTCAAGATCTGCACCTATTGGAAGACCTCTCCCAATTCTAGTTACATTAATATCGGGAAAATGCTCTCGAATATACTTAGCGATATACATCGCTGTTGCCTCGCCTTCCATTGTTGGATTGGTAGCTAAAATAACCTCTTTAATTGTATAGCCATTCCTACTCTCTCTAATTCGCTGAAAAAGCTGTGATATATAGATCTCATTTGGTCCAATATTATTCAGTGGATCAATTCTTCCATGAAGGACATGATATACACCGTTATACTTGCCGCTTCTTTCAAGTGCTAAAACATCAAGAGCCTCTTCCACAACACAAATAGTAGACTGATCTCTATCTTGGCTAGCACAATATGCGCACGGATCCACCTCACCTACACTGTAGCAGATAGAACATACTACGGTATCTTTCTTCAAGTTAGAGATAGCCTGTGCAAATCTATCTAATTCATGTTGTGGTACATGAAGTAAGTAGAAAGTCAATCTTTGAGCTGTCTTTGGACCAATACCAGGAAGCTTTTCAAATGATTCAATAACTTGTTGGATTGCTTTTGGAATTTTCATATATAATGAAGAAGAAAAATTTCTCTAGTATGAGGAAGAAATTTATCCCTCTTTTTATTTTTTAGATTACCATATAAGCCTCAAATTCTCAAGCAAAGCAGTAAAAGTATGCATTATGTGTGCCAGAAAAATCACAGATTTATTTCTTAGGCTTTTCAGATTTAAAAGTTTATAAAATCTCTTATCATCGACCACTTATTGCAGTGAAAGATTATAAAATTATTGCGCACCGCATAAATTGCTCCATTACTCAATAATTTTATCTTTCCATCCCCAAGGCGCACAAGCTGAATCAAATTGTGATTTGGAAAGAAGTAATTATTTTTATAAATAGCTTGCAAAAAACTATATTTTTAATTATTTTATAATCCTTGCTTTATTCTATCAGCTATCATTGTAGAAAGTGAGATAATTTTCAGCTTGGAGAATTGTTTATCCTCAGAGACTAGAACAGAATCTGTAATATAGACCCTATCTACCACTGAATTCTGCAAGATTTTGGGAGCATCAGCAGAAAACACCGCATGAGTTACAAAAACATAAATTTCTTTTGCTCCCTTTTCTTTTAACAATTCTGCCGCTTTGACAATCGTTTTACCACTGGATATCATATCGTCCACTATCAAAGCTCTATGGTTAATCTCCCCTTTGATATCTACCATATCAACATTACCAGATGCCAAATCTCGATTTTTCTCGATGACTGCATAAGGCATTTGAGTCAACATCTCAGAAATTAACTTAATTCTCCTAATTCCGCCCATATCAGGAGATACCAAAACGCTATCCAACCCTCCCCACCCTTGTTTTTTTATTTCTTGAGCAAAAAGAGGCAAAGCTGACAGATGAGTCACTGGAATATGGAAAAACTCGGGAATTTTAAGAGAATGGAGATCAAAAGTAACAATTTTATCAATACCGACTGCTTCTAAAGTCTTTGTTATAACCTGCATTGAGACAGCTTCTCCTGATCGAAAAATATGATCTTGGCGTTGATAGCCAACATACGGCATAACAAGAGTAATTGACCTTGCCCCTGCACGATTTAGCGCATCAGCAATAAAAAACAACTCCATGTAATACGTGTCAGCTGGTGTTGATGTAGATTGAATTATCACACAATCCTCATCAATAACATCTGTCTCAACTCTTACACGACGTTCTTGATCTGGAAAAATAAATATTTCAAGTGGAGATAACTGAATACCAAGTTCATTTCCAATCTTGCCGGCAAGAATAGTATTGGAGCTACCACTAAATAATTTCATTTCTTTTATTGTACAGGCCTTTTTATCCACAAGCAATTATCTCATTTTTTTTTAGTTTCCAGGTTTTACGTAACTGTGAAACGCGTTCTTCTTTAGACATTTCATCTCTCAATGTTTGAATCATTCTTACAGAAAATTTATTACTTTTCTGACTTTTGGCTACAACTTGAGAAAAAGCTTCTCTATAGTTTTCAGTAGGAGAAATTGGATACGAAAAACATGATTTATCTTGTATCTCATTTTTATCTACTTCTTGAGTTAATTTGTCATTATTTTCCTCTCTTTGCAAATAAGTAGTCTCAGACTTTTCTTCTGACTCCTCATAAGGAAATATTGGAAAAGAAGTAATTTCCACTGAACGAACATCTTCTTCAACAAAGATGTCTTTTTCTACTAAATTAGATCTAATATTATCTCCTTCAGATACTTTCTCAGATTCTTTTGACATAGGATGGATAAAAACATTTATCTTCTGAAGGAATGTTACTTATACCATCCCTAAGAGGAAAAAATGTCAGATTTATAACACCCACCTCATACGCTGAGGTAACTTATCGGAATATTGACTTATTTTACTTCAAACCGCCCAATAATCCTCCCAGACCACCAGTCATTTGTTGCAATTTCTTCGCTGCCACCTCTTGAGATTTTTTAATAGCTTCGTTCACAGCTTCAACTATATCTTTATCTGATTTGCCGTTAGTTCTAATCTCTTTAAGTTTTTGATCTCCTGTAATAACAACCAAAATACCTTTCTTTTCAATTGTTATTTCTTCTGCTTGGAGCTGTCGTTGAATTTGAAGAGCCTGATCACGCATCTTTTTAAGTTCTCCAAGTTGTCCAAAAGGATTGATCATATTGTAAAATTCACCTCCTTATATTCTATTAATCTGCCTAAGTATTTTATTATCAATCTAAATTATTATCAAGTAATCATCAATAAAAACCTTTTCTATTGAAGATAGTTCATTTAGATCCTACTGAATCTGGCGTATTTAAAAATAATAATTATTTTTTTAATTCTATTGTAACTTTGATCGGATTGCCAGTAAGCTCTTCAGAGATCTTTTGAAGAAGAGAATAAGTTTTAGCCTCTTCTAATTTTTCCTTATGAAATTGATAAGCAGCCTCTATAACCATCTGTTTCTTGTCGTAATATTTTAATGAACAACTATTAAGTACTCCTGCAATAGTATGATTATGTACTTTAACGCTTGCAATGAAGCTCCTCCAAAATGCAACTAACCATTCATCTGACGGATTGCCTACCGCAGTATAACTTAGAATACTAACGGGAGTAGGACTCACTTTTTCTTTTTTCTCCTTTTTTTGTTCACCGTTAACTGCCCGTTCTTTAGCGATTTCTCCTAAATCTTTTCTGAGTTTTTGTAACGTCACTTTTTGTTCTGTTGAAGATTGTTCTTTCTCTGTGGCAATATGTTTGTTCTCGTTCTGATCTTTATTAGTACACCAATTTATAATTGCTAGCTCAAGTGGAAGCTGCGGTATGACAGCATATTTAGTGTCAACGATTGCTTGAGAAAAAAGATGAATTAACTGCCTTAATTCCTCAAGTGATAAATGGCTTGCGTTTCTATCTTTTTTGATAACTCCAACTTTTAATAAAAGCTGACTATGTAATTCCTCTATAAATTGAGAAATAAAGTATTTGATGTCTATTCCTACATCAACAATTTTTAATGTTAGCTCAAGAGAACGAGTAATATCGCGATTTTCAATTGCTTTAAGAAGATCTTGTGTAAATTTTTCTATACTCTCTAGATGGTACTTCCTCTCCAGAATATCAGCCGTTATTTTACTGCCACCTGACAAGGAAACTAACTCTTCAAGAATTTTCGTACCATCTCTAAATCCTCCTTCTGCAAGTTTTGCTATTTTATAAAGAACCTCTTCATCAATATCTAATTCCTCACCATGAACAATTCTCCTAAATGATCTTACCAATTCATCCTCAGTGGCAATTTTAAATTCTAAGTGAAAACATCGAGATAGGATTGTTGAAGGAATTTTATGTAACTCTGTCGTGCAAAGAATAAAAACAGTATGAGAAGGTGGCTCTTCAAGAGTCTTCAGAAGAGCATTAAAAGCCTCTGTTGTTAACATATGAACTTCATCAATGATATAAACTTTCTTTTTAGCAGAGAAAGGTGTAAGACGGACTTTCTCTTTCAAATCACGTATCTCATCAATGCCCCTATTTGAAGCTGCATCAATTTCCAAAACATCCATATTTGTACCGTTGATAATACTCTGACACTGATCACATGAATTACAGGGTTCAATGTCTTTTCCGCTGGTGTCTTTTCGTCCTGTACAGTTAATAATTTTGGCAATGATGCGAGCGGTTGATGTTTTACCCAAACCTTTGGGCCCCGTGAACAAAAATGCATGAGGTATTTGAATAAAAGTAGGAGCGCTTGCTTGTAGAAGTGATTTAAGTTTTTTCCTTACTTCTTCGCTATCTAATTCTTCTATTGTTTGTGGACGATATTTTCTGTAAAAAACCATATTCCCTAATGTTGTTCTCTCAATTCTTTATCTACTATCTCGTGCGCCTTTCTATACTCTCAGTTTTAATCTACCATCTCTATCGTCCACTGGACGAAGAGATTCATTTAAAAAAGGTAAAGAAATCAAAGAGATTTACCGCTTAGCTCCTCGGAATAGTTACGAACTAACAAACTAATGATGCTCACCTAACAAATGCAGCATCCCATGCCGTACTAATTGATTTATTTTATCATCAACTAGTACCTCTTCCTCTGCTGCTTCTTTAATTACCTGAGGATAGGAAATAATGATATCCCCCAGTCGTAAAATATTACCAGGAATAACTGTTGGCTCACCTTCTATCAAAGGGAAAGTAAGAATATTTGTCGTCTTGTCAATATTTCTAAATTTTTTGTTGAATGCTCTCATCTTTCGATCGCCAACAAAGGCAAGCGAAACTTCAGCAGAGCTTGATACTTCCTTCTCATCAAGAACAGCATGCACTGTTTGCTTGATTTTCCGTCTATTGACTTTATAACGGCTTTCAACAAAGATAAAGATCTTAACATTAGCCATCTGGATTATACAATTAAGCGTCGACGTCGCCTGCTTTCTTCTTGCTTAAGTTTCTTAGCAAGAGAAGGCTTGAGGTAGAACTGACGTCGTTTTGCTTCATTAATAATTCCTGCGTCAATAACTTTTCTTGAAAATTTGCGAATAAGCGTTTCATCAGTTTCACCTGGTTGTTTTTTAACGAATACCATAATAAAAACACCTCCTTTAATAGCATTTCAGAAAATCAAAAGCTTATGGTGGGGTCTATTTTACACCAAATAATAAGAACTGTAAACAAAATTTATAATGCCGCCCTTGATCCCATTGGGCCCATGAGGTGAATATGAAGATGATCAATCTCTTGAGCACCACCACCATTAATAATAACTCTGTAGCCTTTATCCGAAATCTCAAATTTACTGATCAATTGTTGAGTAACTTGCAAAAGCTTCGCCAGTAATAAAACATCATCTACTGCTATAAGCTCAGGGATATGACGTTTAGGTACAATTAATACATGAACAGGTTTTACAGGATTTATATCCTTAAAAGCCATTATCTCATCATCGTTATAAAGAAAATCTTTTGATACTTCGCCTCGTGCTATTTTGCAGAAAATGCAGTTTTCCATAAGGCACTCTCAAAATCACTAAAATTATAAATTTTAGACCTATTGTTAGTATCTTAGTATAAACTTTTTAAAACATCAACAATCTGAGAAAGTGTTAATTTAGTTGGAATCATATTAGGATTTTTAGGTGTTCCATTTAGAAGCATTTTTTTGGATATGTGAAGATACCACGTGGCATCAGGATCTATCTTTGAGAGTTTCTCATAAGCATGTGTCAGATCAATATCGTCTTTCTCGCTTGATGCAGGCCTGACCTTTATCCGTACATAACCTTTTCGGGGATCCTTCCGAACTACGAGCAAATACCCCATTTTTTGTGCCAATTTGAGCACAGAATCGTTGACGGTCTCAAAGGCTATACCTTTTCCGCTTTTTAAGTTAAATTGAATTCCTCTCTCAGCTATTTCTTTTTCTGCCCAAATACGATTTTCAAATTCGTGAATAAGAGCATCCAAACACTGAATACCAAATGACATATAAAGATCGTCATTGTCAGGATGTGCAAGTTTAAGACCCTCAAGTACACCAATTAGAGAGAATTCATGATAATCTGCAGTTGGATTGTCCCAAAAAACTTCTCTAAAATGATCTATCTGGACAATTACCTTAATTATCCTGTCTACAGCTTGAATATGTTCAGCAGTCATGGTAGTTCCTGTTTGTTGGAATTGATTTTTAATATAATCCCAAGTTAAACTTGCTGCACAAACAGTTTTTTCTGCTGTTTGATGGTGATCAAGAGGAAGAAGTCCTGTGTCTACATGAATTAACTCATCCTCCTCAACAGTTACAATAGGCTCATAAGGAACTTCTTTGAGTTTTCTTAAACGAGGGCTTCTCTCCCCTGCTGGAACAAACTCAACTTTTGCTTCCTGCCATCCTGAAAGGTACTTTTTTATCAGCCAGACACTTCCTATAGCATCCCAATCAGGAGCTGTATGAGTAACAATAATTTTCATGCTTGAAGTATAGCTGACTATTGACATTACTTCAATCCCATCAACTTACAGAAAAAGTAACAGTCGTAACAATTCTCACCTTGACAAACACCCTAATATCTTGGATTATAAAATTAGTAACTTATCGAAAAGACTATAAAAATATGGATCCTAATAAAAATCTAAATACACTTGATCCAAAACTGAAAGAGGTTTATGAAAGAGTTATGGGAACAAGTACTCCCATTAACTCATCTCCTCAAACACAACAGCAACAATCCTCCCCACCTCCATCACCTGCTATCCCTGCACAACAACCTACAATCCCCCATCCACCTTCTTCTAATGCAAAAACTACACCGACTCTTAATGACAAACCCATAATTAATTACGCAGCAATAACAGCAAAACCCTCCTCTGACCATTCTGCGCCAAAAATCTTTAAACCATCCGAACCACAAACTACATCCTTTGGTGTGGTGAATACTGGAAATGAAAAATCAAAACAAGAAGCTGTCGATACTGAAAATAAAAAGTCGAAAATAAAGATGATATTATTATTAATCTTGATACCCTTATTTCTTATAGCTTATACTTTTGTGTGGATTATAATCTTCGGAGTTGATGTTATGAGTATTATCTCTAATAAATAAAACTACTTTAAAACCTGCTACAAGTTTTGATCAGTTCAGTTATTACTTGACAACAATCGTTTGATTACCTCTTCTATAGTGATAACTTCAGTTTTGTATTCAGATCGTTTTTTCCACTCAATAAAATACTTGTTTACTTTTTGTAAACCCTCGGAAATAGTTTTATGACTGACGACAAGTCTAACTGGAATACCAATAAGATCAGCATCAGCAAATTTTTGACCAGGATTTACGTCTTCTCTATCATCGTATAATACTTCAATACCTGCATCTTTTAATCTCTGATAGACTTCTTCTATTGTTTGTTTTATAAACTGATCGCTATTCATTAGCCCAACTAAGTGGACTTGATAAGGTGCAACTGATAGAGGCCAAATAATGCCTTTTTCATCATGTGATACCTCAACAATTGTTCCCATAACGCGCGTTGGACCTATACCATAACTCCCAAACCATATCGGTTTTCTGCTCCCATCCCGATCTGTAAAATACGCTCCCATTTTTTCAGAGTAAAAAGTACCTAATGGAAAAATATTCCCAACTTCAATCGCTTGAGCTGATTGGATAGATGTATCTTGAAGTTCTTGCTCAGTCATGACTTCCTTATTCTTGGCGAACTTCCATTCATCTTTCCAATAAATTGTATCCTCACCCTGCGGGCAAAGAACTTGAAATTCGTGTGTATGCTCCTTAGTGAAAACTCCTCCTGAAGCTTCGGTAATTTTGGCATCAAGACCCATTCTCTGAAAAGCCCTGATATATGCATCTGCTACTTCCCAATAGTATTTCATCAAATCTTCTTTGCTTGTATGGGCACTATAAAGATCTTTCATAAGAAACTCCCTACCTCTAAGAATACCTGATTTTGCACGTGGTTCATTTCTAAACTTTGTTGAAAAATGATAAATTTTTACTGGAAGATCTTTATAGGAAGTAACGTGTTTGCGTATAAGATCCATCACAATCTCCTCATGAGTAAATGAAAGCGCATACTCTCGATCATTCTTTTCAAACTGATACATCACTTCTCTTGCTTTATCCCACCTTCCGGTCTCATTCCAAATTTCTTTAGGATGAAGAAGCGGCATAAGTATCTCTTGCGCGCCTGTTTTATTCATCTCCTCACGAATAATCTGTTCAATCTTACGCTCAACACGACGTCCCAGAGGTAAAAGAGTATATGATCCTGCCATTAACTTATCAATAAATCCAGCGCGGATCAACAACTTAGCATTGATAGCGACTTCATCCTTAGGGGCTTCTTTGATTGTTTTTGGGAACAACTGCGAGTATCTCATGATTTATAATATAGCATGTTTTATCCATTACTCAAGCATCAATTATCTTTTTTTAGAGATTTTTTAGAGGTGAAACCTCTAAAAGCAATTTTCAGAGAAAAGATTGTCATTTGGGTCTAAATAGGGGTTAAACCTCTATTTTTGTTATGTTTAAAAATTTTCATCAAATCTAGAATATCTTTATATAGAAAATAATTTTTATAGAAGTCAAAGATTCACCACAAAAAACTTGCAAATAAAAAATTTATTAGAGTTAAGGGCACTTCAGAAGTGAACACCGATTCAGTATAAGAAGACAACTAAAAAATAAAATTATTTTTTATGAACTATATGTCCACCAAATTCATGTCGAAGAGCAGCTATCAAACGCGCTGCTAATGAATTACGAACGTTATCTTCTTTTTTTGAACGGTAACGAAAAGTAAGTGCTTGTTCGATATTTTCAATAGGCACTCCCTCTTCCTTAGCCTGTGTCACTGTCCACTCCGCCTCACCTGTCGCATCTATAACACCATCTATCTGTGAAAGTGTTGGATCTTTCTCCAGCGCATTTTTTGCACACTCCATTAAAAAGCTTGTGATTATTGTTCCTCTCTGCCAGAGTTTTGCTACTTTGACAAGATCAATATTATAAGGAGACTTCTCTAGTACGCCAAATCCCTCTCCTATGGCTTGCATCATCCCGTATTCAATACCATTATGGACCATTTTCACAAAATGTCCTGCACCACCCTCACCAAAATACTCATAACCTCCATGAGGTTTTATCAATGTTTCTAATAACGGCTTTATTCTATTGAATCCTGATATGTCTCCTCCTATCATAAGCGGATATCCATTCTCAGCTGCTTTTATACCTCCGCTTACACCTATCCCAAGATAACTAATCCCTTTCTGTTGAAAATATCTGAATCGTTTTTCTGTATCTTTATAATAGGAATTTCCTCCATCTATAAGGATATCTCCTTTTTCAATATATCTATCGAGTTCTCCGATTACACTCTCTGTTGCTTCACCAGCAGGTAGCATTAGCCAGATAATACGGGGAGGCTGAAGCTTATAGACCAAACTTTTGATACTTTCTGCAGATGTTAAATAATCAGCAAGCTTTTTCTCTGCCACTACAAAGCTAAAATCATCTACAACACTTTTTGTTCTATTCCATACCACTACAGTATGACCGCCCAAAAGCAGCTTCTCTACCATTCTCTTACCCATTTTTCCTAGGCCAACAAAACCAATCTGCATACTGTTATGCTAGCATTATTCTCCTGCAAGCTCAAGAAAGATCTAGATCCATCTTTACCTCAAACTACAGACTATTTGTACAGAAAAATCACAAATCTACTAACTTACTTAACTAACAAGTAGTATTTATCCTTTTATTCAAGATGCAATTTTGTTTTCTTTGTGTACATAGATTTATTTTTCTTAAAGCCAATATCTACCATCTCTTTTAATAAGATCATCAGCTTCTTTAGGACCTTGCGAGTTATCCTCATAGAGTATAAGTGGAGTTTTATATTCATCCCATCCTTTAAGAATATTTGTTATAAACTGCCAGGAACTTAATAACTCATCTGTTCTATTAAAAAGCATTTGTTCACCCGAAAAAATATCCAGAAGTAGCTTTTCATATGCATTTTTACCATCTTGCCCAAAATAATCACGATAGCTAAAATTCATTTGTACAGGCTCAAGAGCTAACGTCGACTGTGGTTTTTTGACGATAAAGCGCATGTTAATGCCTTCGTCAGGTTGAATACGAATAGTAATGACATTGCCGATCTCTGGACATCCATATTCTTTAAAAAGAATATGACATGTTTGAGTAAAAACTATACTAATTTGTACAAGATCCTTATCTAATTTTTTTCCTGTTTTGGCATATATGGGAATCCCTTCCATACGTTCCGTGTTCATAAAAAACTTCATTGCGACAAATGTTTCTGTTTGTGAATGAGGATCAACATCTTTTTCTTGCCTATAGCTTCTATACTGTCCTCTAACCACCATTTCTCCTACTTTTTCAGGATCAATGCACTCAATTGCTTCTATTGCCTTTGCGCGTGCATCACGAACGTCTTCTTTTGTAAAGGATCTAGGTTGTTCCATAGTTACAGCAGCAACTAACTGAAGAAGGTGATTCTGAGCAACATCACGAAGATTTCCAACACCATCATAAAATTTACCGCGTTCCCCAATTCCATTTTTCTCACTGAGGATTACTTGAATATGATCTATATATCTTCTGTTCCAAACAGGCTCAAAAATACCATTCGCAAAACGAAACGCTAGCATATTCTGGACATTTTCTTTTCCTAAATAATGATCAACACGAAAGATTTGCCGTTCTTCGAATATTTCAGCAAGTTTGCGATCGAGCATCTTTGCCGTCTCAAGATCTTTGCCAAAAGGTTTTTCGATAGCAATTCGTGTATACTGTCTACCGTCTTCCTGCAACTTACGCGTTGGAAAATGCAAAGTGCACCCTTGTGTAAGTTGAGTTGCTTTAAGATGATCAAGAATTATCTCGTAATTATCAGGAGGAGTAGCTAAATAAAAAATCCTTATTGCGCATACTTTGTTTTTATCTATCGCATTCAGCTTCTCAATCAACTCACGATATCCTGAATCTTCCTCAAACCTCCCATGCTGGTAATACAAATGAGTAGCAAACTCCCTCCACTTACTCTGATGATACGTATCATTAGAGTAAACGAATGCGAGCTTGCGAAATTCTTCGTCTGTTAAATCACGCCGGGAAAATCCAAAAATAAAAAAATCAGATGGAAGAACACCCTGCATAAAAAGCGAAAATAGGGCTGGAATTAATTTGCGCCTGGCAAGATCTCCTGTGGCGCCAAAGATAACAAGAATAAAAGGTGAAGTCATGATTTAAAGTTAAAATTCAAAAATTATTTACTTTTCCCTCTTAAGTTTTCATTTAAGTTTTAATTTCATTTTACACTCTTCTATCAGTAATGAAAACTGTTTTTTCAGCTATTTCCGGAATTGTCAAAAAACGAGCGGGAACTTCCTCTTTTCTGCCTTCAGAGAACATGAGATCAATCGCATTTTGCTTTTCATCCCCAAAGACTAAAACAAGAAGGATATCAAGCATTGATAAACCAAGAAATGTCATACTCACTCTCTCTTTAAATGGACCCTCCAAATCTGCAAAAAATGAAACAAATAAACTTTTCTGGTCAGAATTAAACATCGGATTGTAAAACTCTGCTTTATTGATAACACTTTGAGGAGAATTTAAAGGACGATTTCCGGCAATACCTGCTATATGTCCATCAACACCTATCCCCAATATACCAACACTTTTAGGAAAACCAGAAAAAAGATATCGGACAGTTATATCATAATTATCAGCTGTTCCTTTTAAGTCAAGATGCTCTTCTTGTAGAATTGGATAGAAAGGAATATTATTCACTTCAAGATAATGAAGCAAACCTGTGTCTTGGATCATCTTCTCATTACTACTGTTATGTAATTTCTTTCCATACCTTTCATCAATTAGAGCAACTGCTCCAGGCAGAATTTTTCGATCATTGGCTAGATTTGCATACAAATCTTTTGGAGTTCTTCCGCCAGAAAGATAAAGAACAGTTTTTTTATCAACAATTGAATATAAAAGCTCACGAGCAAGCTTGAATCCTTCATACATCATAGAAACTCTAAAGATAGTAATTCCGTCGCGTTGCGTAAAAATAATGTTATTTTCCTGAATAAAATTTTTGATAGGATCAATCATCTAAGTGTAGGTTATAACATATAATTTTTTTTAATCCTAGAGGGATACGCCTTTTCTAAAACAATACTTTCTCTTCTACTAGAGTAAGAATTGGAAAATATCCTTAAATGTAACCAGAAGAATCAATGTCAAAAGTAAAGCCATTCCTACAGTATGTGCTAGAGCCTCGTACTTAGGGTTAATCTTTCTACCACTTATACCCTCAATCAGAATAAAAAATAGACGTCCGCCATCAAGAGCAGGAATCGGAAGAATATTAAAAAAGGCAAGTGATATGGAAAGCATACCAGCTAAATTTAACCACCCTAAGATTCTCTCCTTGATCTCAGGAAATTTACCAATATCACCCACGACGCTTATAATCCCAACAGGACCAGAGACAGCAGTTCCCAAAGGCTCAGCACTTCTTTCTTGGATTGATATTGCAACCAGCTTTTTGAGTAAATCAAATTGATAGATAAAAAGGCTCAAAGGATGAACTATCCCTGAAACCAAACGTTGAGTGAATGTATCGTACCTTACCACAAAATATTCATCCGCGCTAAACTGAATACCTAACGCTCCTTGATCCTTCGGAGGATTCTCACGAGGAATTATAACTTTCTCCATCTTTTCACCTGTTATTAAATCTGTAAATTCAAAGCGTAACTTTTCGCCCTTGTGCTCTTGAATGAAATTAGTGAAGGATTTAATGTCTTTTATAGGCTCTCCATTAACTTTTGTAATTGCCAGACAACTTTTTTCGGAACAGCCTGTTAGACCTGCTTTTTCTGCTGGAGAATTGGGAGCAATATTATTAATAATAAAACTTTTTACTTTTACCTCTTGATTAGCACCAATAAAAGTAAAATCCTTTGTACCTGGAAAAAGCGGAATATTTGTCTTAAAACCTGAAATACCCAGAAAAATATAATAAATGAAAATTGCCAATAAAACATTCATGACTACTCCAGCAACTACTACCGCAGCGCGTTGTCTTACCGGACGTGTAAAAAAAGCTCGATCAAGATTTTTCTTGGGTAGTTTGGATTGTGGTATTTTGACTGCTCCAGCTCCTGCCTCATCCTCACCATAAAGCTTTACAAATCCTCCTATCGGAAGCCAATTAATAGAATAAATAGTCTCGCCTATTTTTTTGCCCCATAATCTAGGTGGGAGTCCGTAACCAAATTCTTCGACCTTGATATTGAACTTTTTTGCCATTATAAAATGACCAAATTCATGAATAAGAACAAGTAATGAAAGTATAAGTAAAAAAACAAAAGCAGTAAGGAGCATAATAAGAGTTAGATTATAACAAGAAAATAAGAAATAACGCAAATCCCAAACAATAAAATTAACTAAAATAACTCAACAAATTTGATATACTTCTGTTCTTCTTTTTGTTTGAGTAGTTATTGGTTATATTTGCATTAATTCTTCTTCTTTTTGTTTACCCATTGAATCAATTGTTTCCATTGTCTCATCAATTATTTTCTGTACTTCTTTTTCAAGACGGTGCATATCATCATCTGAGATCATTTTTTCCTCATGCATCTTTTTTATCTCTGTCATCGCATCGTGTCTAGCTTGACGGATCATAATTCTGCCATTTTCTAATTTATGACGCATTAATTTTGTAAGCTCCTCACGCCTCTCTTGAGAAAGGGGCGGAATAGTAATACGAATAACACGACCATCATCAACTGGATTTAAACCGGCTCCTGATTCCAAAATACCCTTGCGGATATCTTCACGTGTAGATTGATCAAATGGAGTAATAACTAATGTCTGAGGATCACTTGCTGAAATTGTTGCTAGCTCTAAAACCTTCAATTTTGTCGATCCGCCATATGTGACAATAGGGATATTCTCTACAAGACTCGGAGCTGCTCTACCAGTGCGCATAGTACCAAGATCGTGTTTAATCAAATCAAGTACCTTCTGAATTTGTTCCGTTAGATTTCTCAAAACGTCCTGCATATAAACATCAAGAATATTATACACTAGTCAGTGATAGATTCAACTTAATCGTTATCTGTGGGCTCAATACCTCTGACTGGATTTAAGATAGCTTTTCTTACAGCTAACAAAAACGGATTTTCACCTTTTGCAGACAAAGGAGGTTGCTGACGAAAAAGAACTTCTCCACCTGTTCTAATGACAACTTCTCCTGTTCTGACCAGTGCATCTACAGCAAGATGATTAAACGAGCGACCACTATCTTCCTCTTTAAAATCCCATCTAAATGTTATAGTCGCTGCACCCATCATGCGATCTACAAAAAATCCACTTATCTCCAAATCTGCAGGAATATCCTTTTGAACTATCCTCCCATCCTGATTTCGTGTTGTAAAGGAAAAAAATGCAGTCGCTAGGCGCTCCCTACTCTCTCTACCAACAATATCTCCATTAGGTTTTTCTGTTCCTAAAGTTAAACCAAAGGCATTTTTGAAAAGATTGCGGCCTATTGTTTCTACATGTTTTCTATAAAATTCTTCTTCTTGTTCTCTATATTCTATATATCTTCTTGTATAATTTTCTACCATAATATTTAATCTGAAATGAAAATTGGAAAATAATTTAATCAAATTTCATAACGGGTAAATTCCCGCAGAGTGATATTCTCTCCTAGTTTACCAATAACACTTTTTATAAGTTCTGAAACAGTCATTGATGTATCACGAATATACTCCTGTTTATAGAGTTCTTCAACAGTTTTAGGATTCATGGCAGCAATCTGCATACCCAACTCTTTCGCAAGATGTTTAAATTCATCTGTCTTAGCCACAAAATCTGTTTCACAAAGTAGCACAAGAAGAACACCTACTTTTCCTCCATGATGTATATAGCAATCAACAATACCCTGAGATGTTACGCGATCAGTTTTCTTTTCTGCTTTTTCCAAGCCACGTTTCTTAAGCCATTCTTTAGCTTTCTCATAATCATTATTTGTCTCCTCAAGTGCCACCCTGCAATCAGCAATAGAGGCTGATGTTTCTGATCGAAGTTTTTTAAGAAGTTCTATATTCGCTTGTTTCATATTTTTTAAATCCATAAAGAATAAATTTATTTTGAATTTTTACTGGTTTTTTCGACCTTTGAATTTTTAGATGTGCTTTTTCCTTTTGAGTTTGGACTTTTAATTTTTTCATTCTCTTTTTTCTCTATCTCTTTTTCCACTGCTTTCTTATCTTTTGCTATTGCCTTATCTGTCGCTTTTGATGATTCTTGGGCTTTTTTCTTTTCTTTGGATGAAGAATCTGTCTCTTTCCCAGATTCTGGCTTTGATGCTGTTTTCTTCACAGCCTCAGTTCCCACTTTCCCCTCAATCCAGGCATCAACAATATGATCCACAATAAGTTTTATAGATCCTACAGCATCATCATTAGCAGGAATTGGATAATCAATTATCGTTGGATCTGCATTAGTATCTGTAATACCAACTGTTGTGACACCCATTGCACGTGCTTCCTTAACTGCTAATTGTTCCAAATGAGTATCGATAATAAAGACTGCATCAGGGATTTTGTTCATCTCCTGTACTCCCCAATAGAAACTTTCCAGTTTTGCTCTTTCTTTTTCCAAAAGAGATAGTTCTTTTTTTGTAAATCGAGCTTTTTCGGAAGGATTATGCAAAATCTCAGTAAGCTCTTTAAGTCGTTTGAAGTTTTTGGAGACTTCTTGAAAATTGGTCAGAAGTCCTCCCACCCATCTATTAGTGACAAAATAGAGACCATTAGCGCCAGCATCCTTTACCCTCTGTGCGTTTTCGCGTACCACTGATTCTGCCTGACGTTTTGTACCCAGGATGATCATTGTACCACCCTTTTTTGCAAGGTTGAATACATAAGAGGCTGCCTCATCGAGTCCTTCTTTTGTCTTTGCCAAGTCAATAATATGGATATTATCGCGAGCTTCAAAGATGTATTCACGAGCTTTGGGGTTCTGGCGTGTGACTTGATGTCCAAAATGACATCCTGCCTCTAATAATTCTTCAAGAGTAATATTTTTCATATATGTCCTTTATTCCTCCATCTAGCTTAAGGTACAGCAAGGACATCTGCTAGATGTGCGTAATGAATATCATTATACACAAAAAATATGTATAATACAAGAAGACGTATGATGAAACATCTACCGCTTCTAATTATCTTCAGCTTTATACTTTTAGGATCTCTAAGTTTTTGGGTATTTATTTTTACACATTCTCAACAAACAAAGAATATGCAAAAAGTAGAAACCAAATCGTATTCCTGTTCAAAAATTGTGGAGGAAAAATCAATAATTATCACAAATATGCAATTCTCACCGTCCTTATTGAAAATACCGCGATGTTCAAAAGTAACATTTATCAATCAGGATAAAACTGATCATTGGCCTGCATCAGATATCCATCCAACACATGGAATTTATCCTGAGTTTGATCCTAAAAGATCTCTCAAACCAAATGAAAAATGGTCATTTGTCTTTGAGAAAAAGGGTAAGTGGAGTTTTCACGATCATCTCCATCCAACAACCTATGGTACGATAGAAGTACTATGAAATTGGCAATAAAAAAATCAGTCGCTATAGTTTTTTTTCTTGGCATTATTGCACTTAATTTGACTCTTTTTGTGATATATCGGATATTTAGCGACTTCTCTTCTCCAGAGAATAGCATTGATCAAAATAATCAAAACCAAAAAACAAGTGAACAAAAAGCAAATGGACAAGCCATAGAAGTTGGCCCAGCTGCACCAAAGATAGAGCTTCTGCGTGTCCTACCCCCTGATATACCTGAAAGTGAACGTAAAAAACATGAAGATTTTCTCAGAAAAAATGCAAGAGAGACTGCAATTGTTTTTATCAATAGAGACTGTGATTCTTCCCCTACTGTTGCCAAAATAGTTGGTGTGGCAACAATGAAATTTATAAATGAAGATAAAGTTGAACACACAGTGACCATTGCCGGCAAATCAACATTTACTGTTAAACCAGGAATACCTTATCTGATCAAAGTCAATACATTAGAAAAAAATAAATTAATTGCTTATACTTGCGACAAAAAAGATAATTTATCAGGGTATATTTACATCCCCTGATATTTTTAGTCTTTAACTCTAATAATAAAGTTTTATTAACTTAAACTTTTAAGTAAAATCAGAATGGTTTCCTCTCCATTGGGAACTAAAACAAAGATCTCGTCAGATATGTAGAAATAAAACTTACACATTCATCATATTGTTTATCGTCTTTCAATACATCACAAAGATCCTCTCTCTTGTTACCTCGACTAACTGAAAGAAATGTTGAGAATGCAGCTGCCTCAAAAAAACAGCGCTTCTTATCAAAAGCTGTTGGAGCGCGCTCACAAAGGGAGAAAAGAAGCACTTTATCCCCTTCATAAACTGAAGCGTACAAATCAGCAAGCGTTACATAACAGGCTGATGCTATCTTTCCTTGATATGTTCTACAATAAGTCTCTCGTTCTGCAATAAAATTTTTGTCCCATTTTTTTCTTTCTGCAATACCATGCTCTACAAGATTTTCCCTGTTGCTATCCTCCATGAATACCCCCTCTGCACATCCGTATTGATTGAGATCGTCTAAGGAGGAACAAATATTGATTGCCTCAGGAATATTGCCTTTTGTTTGTACTAAAAGAAGATGACCTGTGGCATGAGCACAACTCGTATCATAAGCTAAGTTTGCTTTAGAATCTCCTTGAACAATTCCACATATTTTTTTAATCGTCTGAGCATTAAGCCTAAAATTAGGATTTGATCCGATGTGTGCCTCAATAACTCCATGGAAAAAACCGCGAGTGCACGCAAAAGGATCAATATTCTCCAGTACTGAAAGCCATTTATCTGGATCTTTTCTTACTTCCTCTTGTGCAATTTTATGCGCATAGGGATGACAATATTTTACACTTGGATCCAGTTTTGCCAATCTCTGAAGCAAAATCAATGCCTCCTGAAGAGAATGCTGACTAGTAAATGTTGCAAAAAGATCCTGATAACACGCTGTTTTATTTGCATGCGCAGCACAAGTGTCAAAAAATTCACGACTTTTATTTTCAATAGTGGTTTTTCTTTTTTCAACAAAACTGAAGTTTTTTTTAAAGTAAAGAGAAAAGAAAATAGCAATATCTGCTACAATAATTGCACATAAAACACTACAGATAAAAATAAAGCTTTTTCTCTTCATCGAGGTCTTTTATCTCCTAAGCAATAGGGACGATAATTCTTAGGAACATGCGAACAATAACTCTGTATTTCTCTTTGTTTAAGTTTCATTGAAAGAAAATCATTGATCATTACGAAACATTCATTATTTCTTTTCTTTTGCGCAAGACAAAAAGAAATTGCTGCCTTACGGGGTTCAAGCGTAGAGTTGAGTAAACTCTTTACAGCAATTGACATACACTGTTCAACAAAGCTGTTATCAGAAAAAGCTGTACAAACAGCTGCAAAATATTCATTATCTGCTTTAGGATTTTGAATAAAGGTTGCTACTCCGTGCAGAAAACATGCTTTCTGCAGAGTCTCGGAAGGAGCGTTCTTACAGTCTCGCAAAACTAGATACGGAGTAAGACGTGCACGATGATTATATAGATGAGAAATTTCTTGCCAACACCCATAGGCTATATTGCCATCATATTGTCTGCAGATTTTTTCTATTTCTGTAATTGTCCTATCATCCCAAGGGACAAACTCCGCAATCCCATGAGCAACAAGATTTTCTCTAGTAAAGTTCTCCATAAATATTCCGCTAGCACATTCCTTTTGCAGATAAACTGGTATTGATCGACAGATCTTGACTGCATCAGCAATATTTGCATGTGTCTGTACTAGAAGAACATGACCAATAATATGTGCACATGTTTGATCAACACCACGTGAACCTTTTTCATTTAACATTGCTTCACAAAAACTGGGAATAGTTTTAGAATTCAAGGTAAATGTAGGATCAACACGTATCTTTCCTTCAATAATTCCATGAATAAATCCATAGTTACAGATATTCGGATCAACTATTTTTAAAAGCTGTTGCCATCTATCAGGATGCTTCGCTACCTCCTCACTCATTATCTTATGAGCAATAACATGACAATCTGATAGACGTTGGTCTTTCTTATTAATTGCTTCAAGGAGTTTGAGCGTAAAAGCAAGATCATACTCTTTTGCCAGTTTGGCAAACATGTCAGAATAACAACCATTCCAGAGATCAGTTGCTGAACATTGAGTAAGCAGAGATTGAGATTCTTTCTCAACTGCTTGTTTTTCTACCTGATCTCTCTCCATTTGATGTTTTTGAGAGATTGCAAAAAGAGCAATGATATCTGCAACAATAATTAGTACCAAAAAATACGCTATGATTGCTAACAATGATGGATGTTTTAAAAGAGGAAATTTTCTTAAAAATGATATATTTTTTGCCGACATTACGTTTATAGTACACAGCTTGGGAGAAAAAATTCAAGCATGCCCAAAGAATTATTGCTCAACTTCTTGCAAGAAATATTTTATGTAATCAAAATTGATTAGAGTTAATTCTGGATAAATTCTCAACGAGAGAAAAATTAATTTTACTCTGTGGTATGTTTTTTGGAGTCGGCAAGATATTCTTCAGCAACTTGAGGAAGAGAAGATAGCACCTGAAAAGTAGGCTTCATTGAGAGATGACTATAGGGACGAGGAAATTTGGTGGTCATGTACTCTTCCTCAAGCATAGCATCGCTTAAAACTTCATATGGCATTCTACCGTAATATGTTATCCCGCGAACAAATGCATCGAACAGAGATGGATTATCCTGCCAAAATGTCTGTATAAATTCCCATTCTTTTATCTCTTGCTCAGCTTGGGGAAGTCTAGCAAGAAATGTATAATATTCATCAAGATTTCCTTCTTTAATTAATTCCGTCAGATAGTAACTTCGTGCCATATCCTGAATCTGAAATAAAGCTGCTGGAAGAGCTATACGTATCTTATCCATAGCCATTGCAAAAAGTGCGTTGGTTGAGGCAAGCTGCGCGATCGCTTCCACATAATCGCTTTGTTCACAACTTAACTCATTGGCATGAGAATCTTCATGTGCAATAGTAGAGACTAAAAGAGGTTTCTTTTGAGGTGAACCTAAGTAACTATTTTCTTCAAAAAAACCACTGTTTAGTCTTATAATTGCAGGCTGCGAGTACACAGCACCAATTTGTCTACACTGAGTTCTTCCAAAAGAAAAATATTGTCTCAAGAGATCAGTTGGTCCTCCAAAATCTTCGATGACGATCTCAGGATAAATTAGAGTATTTTCATTTTTGTAGCCTGCTTTGGCAAGATAAGGAACAAACTCGTTTTGAAAAGCAATTGCTTCATCTAAACTACTAATAACTGGTGCCTCGGGTCTTATTTTCTCAAGTATTTCTGCGACATCAATAGCAAGATTAGCTGCATTTTCTTTGTTTGGTGGAGGTAAAAGATATGACTCAAGTTTTAAAGAAGGCTGCACTATCTCCTCCTTTGATAATCTTTGAGAAAAAAAAGAAGCAGCAGCAACCCCCATAAATCTTTATAGCATCTCTCTTCTAGACATAGAAAAACTATCTCTCTGAGGCAAAGAAGATGTTGACTCAGAAGAAGAGTTATTATCTGCCACTATCTTCGCTTTGTGAAGCAGCTCTGAGTGTTCTGTTGACATAAGTTAAGTATAAAAAGATTAATCAGTGATGTCAACAACTATAAGATGAGTCTTTACTGCTTATAGTTTGATAATTAAAGATTTTTTCACTCATCTGCTTGCTTTATTTGCACTTAAGTACTATGCTTTCATAGTAAATACTATTTAACTATGAGATCTATCTCAGAAAATCTTAAAGAATCATCTACCAATAAGCATTGGACGATTAACCGTCGCAAACTGTTGGGTGCAGCTCTTGGCGCTACAGCAGTAACCATCTTTGGAACTGAAACAATAAAAAAAATAGCCTCTGACTCTTCTTCTCCCAAACTAACACAACCTTCTTTAGAAGAATTACCTACTGAGCAAACTCCTTCACCACAAATTGAATCTCAAGATATATCTGAACTTTCAATTATTAGTAAAAATGGATCAATCGAATTTTCTGAAGCAGCTCTTTTAAATGGTATCGCTGAGATGCGAGATTGGAATATCTTTGTAGATATAGGTCAAATTAATAGAGTAATCTATAGTGGCGAGGATATTACATTGCAAATTTCTGTAAATAATATAGAGGGGACAGTCGATCCTTTTCTTAAGATTACATCTTGGAGCCTGGATATGACCCCAAAAAATACTAATGATGATTTTATAACTAAAGGTGTAGATTACATTACACCACTAGATAACCTAGATAATCCGAAACGAAAATACAAATACAATATGAAACTCTTCCCTGCCGGATCAGAAGGTAGCATACTAACTATATCAGTAAATGGGAAGGAGTATTCAAGAAGACTTTTACCTCCTCAATATATCTACCCTTCAACTGACAACGAGATAATTTTGGTTTCAGATACAGAATTAGGTCCAGAGAAAGAATCGCTTAAGAATTTATTAAGTAGCGCCAAAACATTTATTACTGATAAGCAACTCCTTACATTTCTACGCCGTCCACTTTCAGATTACGGAATAGATGTCATTGAAGATCAGGAAAACACAAGATGTACGCCAATTGTCCTTACATCACAGGAATTTGCTGATCAAGTAAGTAGCATAGCACGATCAGTCTCAGAAAATATAGGCAATCTACCAAAAGCATTAAGAGCATGGGAAGCTCTTGAAAATCGCTTTGAAGTAGTAAAGTCACGTCTTCTTGAAAAAGGTATTCAGTTAATAAATCCCTCCTCTAATACACTTGAAGATCCAAAACCCATTTCTCTTGCTGAGTTTATGTTCTCAAAACCTGGAAAACCAGAAGAAAAATCAAATAAAAATAATCAGTTTGATGTCAAATTAATAACACAACGATTTATAGAAAATATTCTTTTAGATCCCCAAGGATGGGAAGAAAAGTTTAGACAATTAAACTACACTGATCCAAACACTGCAAGTCGATCTGATAAAGTTATAGTAAGTTATACAGCATCAGCAATTTATAATGTCTTTTTAGCTGTTGATCCTGAAAAAACAAGAAAATTTCTACCTGCTCTTCAACCATGGAGCGATAAACCAGATGAGACTTGGATCAAGCTGGGACAGACTCATGTATTTGACACTGACGCTACTACAGAATTTTTACTAAGAGAAATACCAACTGCTGTTCCTCGACCATCCGCACCTTAAGTTTACTATTCGTAATTATTCTTTAGATTAAAGTAAAATTTGCTTTCTAAAATTGATTCTCTTAAAGTCAACTTAAATTATTTTGAAACTTTCGTTGTTATTTTTTGTTTTAGCAGTACTCTATTTCTTGTTTAAAAATGTCTTCTCTACACCCCAAAATCTATCGTCAATGAAGATTTATCTTTTTTAATTGATATCATCGAAAAGAATGTCTGAGAGCACAAGCTAAACGGAATATGTTAAGTGTTCTTGAGATAAAAATATCTGTAAATTATACTTTAAACCATTTAAGTTAGAATCCAGACAGAAAATGCAGATTAAGAATTTATCTTAAAAGACTCATCTATCCTTCCCTATATTTTAAGTTAAATGAAAATATCTTAATTTTTTATTGCATTGTTTTTGCACATTAATTGTATATAGTGTATACTATATTGAAATAGGTATAGCACTATAGTACACATATCTTAAAGTAAGTTAGTTTATCAAAACTTACAGATTTTAAAAGATGAGCGTTTTTAATAAAGAATATATACATACCAATAGAATTTCATCCGTTCGTAAGGAACTTCAAGATTTATTAAGAGAATCTCCAACAGCATCAGAAGTTGATGATAAATTACTGATTGCTGATCTTGAAGAAAGTCTTAAAGAGACAAAAAGAAAGTTAAGCAGAAGGACGTTTATTGCGGGTGCAGCTGGAATTGCTGGTGGTACTATTGCTAGTTTTTTGGTTAAAAAATATGATTTAGACAAATCAAGCAATTCAAATTCTACAAAGATCGAACATAAATCTTTTGCAAATACTCTTAATCCAGACTCTCAACTTGGTGAGAATCCTGCTAACGCAGTTGATTATAAATGGAGAATAGCGATTCCATATGAGATCGCTCAAAATACGATAGATGTAACTGTCAGAAGTAATGGTCTAAATATTTCTGAGAAATTAAAACTAAAAGCAGGAGAAAAGCCTGATGTAAATATTCCAATGTTTGTAGGTCCTGATAACAAATTATATTGTTATCTATATGGAATACCAACAAGTGATAGTGGCATAGTAGAGGTAAATATAGGTGACAATAATTATAATATTTTTCTTAAGAGTATAGTTCCACAAGTGGGTGATAGAACAGGATTGTTTTTACTTGAAGAAGAAATTTCAGATTTAAAAGATAGTGTTCTTTTTAATAATATTGTTGAAATTTTGGAGAATGCAGAAATATTTCTTCCTACTGAAGACAAATTTACAGTATGGATACCACAATTAGCTTTTCCAGGGAGAACTGTTATAAGTGAAGATCGGATTGGTATTGTTGTGTCACAAGAACAAATTCAGCAATCAAATTTTTTAACATCGGAGTTGCCTTATATTTTGGGTAAAAGTATACTACCAATTTATTTTTCGCCTGATAAGCAGAATCTTATAAAACCGGGTATATTGAAACAAATAGGAGATTTTATTGAAACATATCAATCACAAACAACAGTAGGACAACTTAAAGCCAATGGTGCTAAATTTAATGACGAAGGCCAAATTATTACCTATCCTTCTTATCTTCAAGCTTTACAGGTTGTTTCTTATGATTCAAATTTTACCAAAGCAGGTAATATTACTTTAAATTCCAACATTGAAGATTTCAATGATTTATTCGCGCAAATATATACAATTACCGCTAATACAGAATATCTTCAAAAGTTTTCAGACTGGTTTGATAATACTAATTCCATTCAACGTGCATTTACAGTCCCATTACTTCAAAAATATACAACTTTGTTAGAGATAATGCATAAGGGTGATAGGAGAAATACTGCCTATAAAAACATAAAAGAATTTTTATCAAAAAGACGAATTGATAGTAGCAATTCTAAATCAAATCAAAGATCAATAACCCCATAAGATAGATTTAAATTTAATTTCTGACTAACTGAAATACATGTAATATATTTTCTTAGTAAGACTAAGAATCTTTTCTTATTTAAATTTTTAGAGATTACTGAAAATAATGTTATAATCATGTTATACTCTTCTTATGAGCCTCACTAAAGCAATAATTTTTGTTTTATTAATAATGTCATTTATTATTGGTAGTATTTTTCTTGCAACTTTTCCTTTTTCATTTCTACACAGAGAATTAAGTATTCAAAATAACTCTAAAAAAATTAACTTTTATTGGAATTATAATAATAACAAAAAACTAATATCTTGTTTAAAAGAAATTAGCACACAAAAACAGCAGCATTTAAATAAAATAATGTTAATAATAGAAGATTCAAATTTGCAAACGCCATTATCTAAACCAATATATGAAGAAAAGAAACAACTTCTTAAAGTTTTTTTGTATCTTCCAAGCTCTCCTATGATTAAAAATAATAATCTTGCTTATACTAGAGTTGTCTATACAAATCTTATTTTTTCTTTAATGGAATATTATAAAATGCAAGATCAACAGAATTGTTTATACGAAGAATATTTGGAAACAAGAGACAATAAAATACGATATTTTAATATCTCTTTAAAATGAAAAATTTTCTTGATAGAAAAGAAACTTATTTAATAGTTATACTCAGCTTTATTTTACTTTTTCTTGTTTTAGTTAATAAAAATACTTTTGCTCAAGTTTGTTCTACATACTGTAATGAACAATATGGTATTCCTACAAATCATGTTTGTGCGTATGTAATTGATTGTAATGGTTATGAAATCTGTAGAGCTGCTCCTCGAAACTGTATGGGTTATGAATGTATTTATTGTCCGCCCCCACCATCTTCTGATGGTGGTTATGGGGATGGTTCGTATGATGCACCATATAATAGTCCATATTATGCAGATTTTCGTGTTACAGGGGTTGGTGTGAGGAATAGGAATGGTAATACTCAGTCGTATTATGTAGCAGATTCACCTGGGTATAATATCGATGGAGATCCGATATATGTTTCTGTGAGTATATTGAATGATGGTAATGGTTATCCTGATACTTCTTCAAGGCATGCTGTGTATAAGGATGTTGATGCATATAATAGTGGTTCAGCCTCCATGTATATAGACTCATCTGATAACTGGCCTCCAGGCACTACAGCTACTTATCAGTCATGGTCTGGAGGTGTAGGCAGTGGTCAGTTTACGAGTCCATATTTTATGCAGCGTAATGCAGGTAGGTATAGGGTTTATGTTAAAGCCAACTATAATAATGCGGTGACGGAGTGGAATTATTCAAATAATACGGGGTCTAGCGCTATTTATGAGGTCAGATCATCAATTTTTGGTTGGGTGTGTTGGAGTTTGGATGAGGATGCCCAGTGTGATGATGCTAGTGGGAGTACACCAGCTGATCCTTTGGTGAGTAATATACGGATTAGTTTGTATAGGGATGATAATAATAATTATGGTACTTTTTTGGGTACAGATACTACGGTGCAAACGAGTAATTGGAACAGAAGTTATGCTTTTGATAATCTGAGTGCTGGAGATTATAAAGTGAGTTGGGATGATCCTGATTGGCTGCCTATTTCCTCACAGGAGAGGACAGCAAGTCTTGGTCCGCATACGAGGATCAGGTTTGCGGTGAAGCCAGCGTATAGGCTTTGGGGTTATGTGTTTGTGGATGAGGATCGGGATGGTGTTCGGGATAGTAATGAGACTGTGGGATATTCTGGGGTGAGAGTTAGTTTGAGTGGTGAGGAGAGTAGGACGACGACGACAGATGCTAATGGGATGTATGAGTTTACTTCTCTTCCACGTGGTACGTATACGATCACGATTACAGAGCCTAATGGGTATAAGGCTTATCCTTCAGTGAGTAAGCAGCAGGTAATAGATCGTAATGAGACTCAGAGGAACTGGAGGAATGATTTTGGTATCAATCGGGTGTATAGTATAACAGGTAGGGTGTATGCTGATGCCAATCGGGATGGGAGTTATTCAGCAGCTGATGTTGCGATAGCTAATCAGAGTGTTAGTTTGACAGGGAGTAGTTCAGCGAGTGTTGTTACTGACTCCAATGGGGTGTATAGTTTTGATAGACTTGAGCCTGGTGAGTATTTGGTGACTACTACACCACCTGCTGATTATACGGTGTTGACCTCACTTCCTTTGCGGGTGGTAATCACCTCTTCTAATGTAGCTAATCAAGATATACGTTTTTATGGTAAGTATACGATCTCAGGTGTGGTGTTTGTTGATGAGGATGATAGTAAGACGAAGAATAATCAGGAGCAGAATTATCCAGCTAATCCGCAGATAGCAGTTACCTCATCTCCAACTGGAGCTCCTCTTCCTCAGGTGGTGAATAATGCTGATGGTTCGTATCAGGTAACAGGACTTATCTCAGGGGAGTATACAGTGGCGTATAGTGCGCTGCCTCTTGGGTATTATGTGTTTCATCCCCGACCAGCGTTCTATGCTCCAAGAGTTGGTGTTGGCTGTAGTCCTGCGCCCCAGTCACCAGGAGGAAGCTGTGATGGAAATAACAATATAGTTGATCTGAACTTTGCGATCAAAGCTGGTGAGCCGTGGATGCAGATCTATGGTGCGGATGTGAGGTTTGATGAGGGGTTGAATGACCCTGTGCCTCCAACACCTAATGCTGCCTGTGGTGGTGCTTATGTGATCCTGCCGGGTAGTGGTGGTACTCCTGGTGTTGGATTTAGTGGAGATCTGCCACCTAAGCTTAATCTGGGTAGTATCTCCTCTTTGGGTTGGCTGGTGGGTGGTGTGCAGTATCCCTCGTTGTTTAAGCCGGTGAGAGCTAAGGTGATCAGAACAGCTTATGGTTATCTGATGTTTGCTGTTGGTCGGGGTAATGTGCGTACTGTTAATCTCTCCTCTGTATGTGATCCTGCCAACTGTACTCTGCCTGCTTCTTTGGCATCAGGTATCTATACTGCAACAGGAAATGTTAATCTTAATGCTTTTACCTTTCCTGCTAATCGGGACTATATCTTCCTCATAGATGGTACTCTGCGTATTAAAGGACAGATCCGAGTTCCCACTACCTCAACAGCTACATTCTCTGTCTCTGAGGATATCCTCATTGATGGCAGTGTGGGTAGTCCTCCTTCCTGTCCTCCACCAGCTGTTGGAGCTGCTGATCTGGAGGGTTTTTACAGTGCTGATCGCAACTTTATCGTTGAGAGTTCTCCTCAGACTGACTGTTCAGCAGGTATCATCGATAAACAGCTTAATGTCCAAGGAGCAATTGTTGTGGATGCTGGACAGAGAACACCAGGTGGAAGATTTACCAACAACAGAACCTTCTGCACCCAAAATATTGACTACCCCTCCTTCACCCTCAAAGCTAGACCTGATTTCATCCTTAATGCCCCTGAGTTCATCAAACGCGAAAACTTCATCTGGCAAGAAGTAGCACCATAATAAAAAGCTTCTAAGAATTGTTTTAAAATGCAAGAGAAAAATAATTTTTATTAAAATCTCGATCTACTTCTCGCTGCAAAACTAAGGTTAAATTCCTCAGCAATAATTTCATTAATCTGCGACCCAAAGTTGCGTACATCAAAAGGTAAAATATGAAAAACACATTGTACTGATCCTACAAGATTAGGATACTGCCTATCCCATTGCGGACTAGGAACAACAAAATTGACAATAAATTCATTATTTGGACAAACTGCATGAGATGATCTATGACGTATATTCTCTATTGACATCTGATATGCAGAGAACTTATTCTGATATTTCTCATCATTTTGTGAGAGAGAATACTCAACAAATTGTGTCAATACGGGTTGTCCATTAGTTACTTCTATGACTACTCCATCAGGTACAGAAACTCCATAAATTGTCCGCGAACCATACTCATGGTTTATCTTACAATCCTTTTCAAAGAAATTTAAAAATAATTCTTCTGTAATTTCTGGAGAGATGAGAATTCCTTCTCTTACTCGAGGACGATAATAATAATATCCAATATCCTCAAATACTTTTCCCGCAAATCTTCCTCTTGCTTCTTCTGCTGATACTCCTTGTCGGCGTTGTCTGCGCAAATGACTCAAACAGTTATTGAATCTTGGGGTCTTTTTATATGATCTATAAGCTTCGCGCACTGTTAATGCTTTTGCTATTTCATCTTCAGTGAGTGATGTCTGAATAGTTGACTGTTTTTTCAGTGCATCTACCAAAAAAAGCTGTATTGTATCCAACTCTCCAATCTCTATCTGTTCTAAGACTGCATTGGGATCAACATTCTGAGGAGAAACTGGTTCTAAAATATTATAATAGTTATTATGTTCCCCATTTTTATTACCAGCTCTCTTTTTATCTTGTTCTCTAACTGTATTAATGAAAAATATGCTGGCAACATCACTTGGACCACCATGGAAATATCCATTTTTCTTTAGTTCCTTTTGAGACATGATGCAATATTATAAATAAGTTCTACTATAAATACAATTTAAAAATTTAATAACGAAGATATCTTTTTATGAAATTGGATATTTATCACAAAAAATTCTCACTTCTTTTGCAATACTAAGAAGTTTTTTATTCTTCCATACATTTTTTCTGAAATCTTTCCAAAAGGCAGATCGTTTTTCCTTATCATCTGGTAAAGGATTCCCTTTGACCTCATCAATTACTGCATTTATCCAATTGGCAATTTTAATCATATCTCTTTCTTTCATCCCGCGTGTTGTAACTGCTGGAGTACCTAATCTTATTCCTGAAGGATAAAAAGGAGGCATTGGATCATTAGGAACTGCATTTTTATTAACAACGATACCAGCAACTTCTAATGCCAAAGCACCAACAGCACCATTTACGTTCTTATTGCGTAAGTCTATAAGGAGTAAGTGGTTATCTGTTCCACCACTTACGAGATCAAAACCAAGTTCTTTTAATTTCTCAGCTAACTTTTTGGCGTTTTTTACTACCTGCTCACCATATTTTCTAAATTTGGCAGAAGATGCTTCTTTGAGCGCAACAGCAATCGCAGCTGTCTGATTGTCATGGGGTCCACCTTGAAGTCCTGGAAAAACAGCTTTATCTATTTTATCTGCAAGTTCTGGATCTTTTGTTAGCCCTTTTTCAGTGACCATAATCATTGCACCTCTTGGTCCACGCAGTGTCTTGTGCGTTGTTGTCATAATAATATGAGCGTAGGGAACAGGACTTGGATGTACCCCGGCTGCTACCAAACCTGCAATATGAGAAATATCTGCCAAGAGATATGCATCAGTCTCATCGGCAATCTTTCCAAAACGCTTGAAATCTATTATCCTAGGATAGGCTGTATAACCGCAGATAATAATCTTGGGTTTCTCTTTGAGTGCTAATCTTTCAATTTCATCATAATCTAGCATACCATTTTTACCAAGTGTATAAGGTACTGTCTTGTAATATTTGCCTGCAAGAGAGACTGAAGCCCCATGTGTGAGATGACCACCAAATGCAAGAGAAAGACCCATAATCTTATCTTTCAATGGTTCAAGAAGTGCAAAAAATACTGCAGCATTTGCAGGAGATCCTGAGTAGGGTTGCACATTCACATGTGGAACATTAAAAAGCTCTTTAGCTCGCTCCTCTGCTATTAACTCAATGCTATCAATATAACTATTTCCTTGATAATATCTTTTTTTAGGATATCCTTCAGAATATTTGTTATTTAATACTGTTCCTAGGGCTTCTAGAACAGCTTGAGAGGTGTAATTTTCAGATGGAATCATTTCTAAAACGTCTCTTTGGCGCTTTTCCTCTTGTTTTATCAGTTCGTGGATTTGTGGATCTACTCTCTTGAGATATTTCATTTTTTATTTCCTTTAAATAATAGACAATCTTTTTTATGACCTACCAAAATGTACTAATTGTGTATATTTTTTTTCATTAAACAATACAAGTATACTCTGATTTGATTGAATTGACAACACCATCAAAGAGAACAAAAATATAAAAGAAAACAATTCAAATCAAACTAAAAGTTTATGATAAAACTCTTCTAATGTAAGAAACTGAAGATTCTCTTTTCTCAACAAGTAGATACGCATGATCGCCAAACTCATCGATAATATCTAAATTATTGCGTTCTAATAAATCAAAAAGCTTTCTTCTTGATGCTCCCCAATAAGGATTAAGATATAAAAATGTCAAAAATGCTCTTCCTTTTGGATATAAAATATCAGTATATATTGGTATGATTGTCTCTCCTTGTGTCAACGTTCCATCACTATCGCTTCCAAAATCATGATAAGCTGCGCCACTGGAATCAATAATAAAATGAAATTTTTTCTGTCCTCTTATACGTTCATAATATTCTTGAACACTACCAATAAAAATCGTATCAATATTTTTACTAGCGAGAATTTCTTCCTGTTCAGGCTCCATTGTTACTCCTGTGGTTTCTACAAATTTTCCAATTTTTGCTTGTTGAGATTTAAGATCAGCAAGCATATTACCTTCACCGCATCCGCCATCCAAAACAGAAATTGCGGGAGCATCTTCAAAAATAGAAGCAATTTTTTTTAATTCTCCAATAAAAGAAAAACGTTGCCCTTTTTCTGCAATGCGGCTTTCTATATAAGAAAGCGTTCTATTATGCACTTGACCATTACGCAGTCTTTCAACAAGCGGAATTACAGGTCTGTCTTTTCCATAAAGAACATAAGAAGAAGGTACAGGATATACACTTTCTCTCATACGACACACAATTATACTTTTTTAAGGGTAAAAAAAGAATAGTGAAATTGTTCTGAAAAATGATCCTCTCTATCAATAATTTTTGTAAATTCTTTATATTCTGGAAAATATACATCAGCATCAGGAAAATCGGCATCAACAACAGTCAAATACAAAGTGTCAGCTATTGGTAATGCTTGTTCAAAAATCTGTCCACCACCGATAATAAATATCAGATCATTGCCTTTTTCTCTCTTGGCAATTTCTAATGCATCCTGAAGAGATGAAACAGCACGTAGATCCTGCATTTTTTTACCCTCAATTTTTGCTTTCTGAAGAAAGCCTTGGGTGTCATGCGTGATAACGATGTTTACTCTCCCCGGTAAAACACGACCAATGGAATCAAATGTCTTTCTTCCCATAATAATCGGATGCCCCATGGTGATTTTTTTGAATCGCTGTAGCTCACCCGGAATATGCCAAAGAAGCTTATTATCTTTACCAAGTTCACGATTGCGACCAATTGCAGCAATTATACTTATTGAATGTCGCTGTTTACTCATATATTTTTCTCATAAAGACCACCCGCAACAGTTAACTCACCTTTAAGGACAGGATGAGGATTGTAATTCTCAAGAGTAACATGTTCTGGTCTAAAATCTTCCAACGATTTTACAGATGGATCAATAGTAACAGTTGGTAAAGAACGCGGCTTACGTCTGAGCTGTTCTTTTACCTGCTCAATATGATTTTCATAAATATGAGCATCACCAAATGTGTGGATAAACTCACCTGGTTTGTAACCAGTAATTTGACATAAAATCAAAAGAAGTAATGAGTAGCTTGCAATATTGAATGGAACTCCTAAGAACAAATCTGCACTTCGTTGATAAAGTTGCAATGATAGCTTCCCTCCTTTTTGGCTGATTTGGTACATGTTGTGGCATATAGGAAATCGCGAAGCATCCTCATACGTTGCCATAGTATATAGATACTCTGGATTCCACGAAGTAACAATAAGATTTCGAGCATCAGGATCATCCTTCAGTTCCTGCAGCACCCACTTAAGCTGATCAATTGTCCGTCCTGGAGTACGAGTAGGCCAAGCTCGCCACATCTCTCCATAAATTTTGGGCAACTCACCCCATTTCTTAGCGAAGTCTTCATCGTTTTTAATTCTCTCTATAAACTCTTCCTTTGTTAATTTTAAGCTGCGACCTTTGTTCTTTAAGTTATAAATTTTGTAAGGATAGTCATCCCAGATATGAACATTATTATCTACAAGATATTTAATATTTGTCTGTCCTGACATAAACCAATAAAGTTCATGCACTACTCCTTTCCAGTAAACTCTTTTTGTAGTAAGCAGAGGAAACCCTTTTGTGAGGTCATATCTCGTCTGACGCCCAAAAACACTGTAGGAGATTGCTCCTGTTCCTCGATCAACATTTTTTATACCTTTTTCAAGTACTTCCTCAAGGAGATTAAGATATTGATACTCTGGATGATTATTTTTACGCATGGATTATGCTCTAAACTTTTCTAGATGACTTTTACAAAAAAAACGTCACACCTGAGTTTCTTTCTGAGTGGCACTAACTCTGCCTCCTTGCCACTGACCTCGATACATATTTCCTCCGCCTGAGACTTCCTCAAACTGAGCATGGATTATACGAGCTCCCATCTCAATTGTTACTGGCACTGGTCCTTCATTTTTTACTCCAAAGACAAGCGGGCCGCGGTATCCAGGTGCTACATTACCTGTTCTAATAAAAAGCCCTGAACGAAATGTTGTTGATCGGGGTTTAAAATTAATCGTGAGATTCTGAGGAGTATTTACTTTTTCAATAGTCTTAAAAAGATAAAACTCATTTGGCTGAATTGTGATACTGCGTTTTTCGCCCTCTTGATAGGCAACGACAAGTTTAATATCCGGTGTCTTGCGCTCTGTCTCTCCTAAAAATCCCTCTCCGTGAATGGAGTACACCTCTCCAACTCTCAGATCAAATCCTGCGCCCTCTGGATTAGTAAGCTCACGCTCTGCTAGACCTTCTACTAAATTTTCTTTTTCAACAAGTTCAAGAAGTTTTTTTGGACCTAAGATCATAAAAATATTGATACCTTTTTTTAAAATTTATGATGTTGCTTTATCATTTGTATCATATCCAGTGTCACATCTTCAATAGATTTTCTAGCATCAATTATAAAAAACTCTTGTGGAAATTCCTGGATAAGCCACTGATATCCCTCAAAGACCTTTTCCAAAATATGCTCTTCTTCATAAATCTCTTTTGCATCTGACTTTTTGAGAACTCTACTTATAGCTACCTCAGGAGTAATATCAAGATAAAAAGTAATATCCGGAACAATAAATTGACACTGCATTGCCAGAAGTTTTTGTGCTATTGGAAGCATTTTTTTCTTATCATAATCAAACCTTTCCCCCATCTCCCACATACCATAAGGAATAGCAGACCAAAAACATCTATCAGTGATAACAACTTTACCCACTTTAAGAGCTGGCACAACAAGCTCCTGATGATGCAAAAATCTGTCAACAGTGAAAAGATGCTGAAAAGCTTCTTTTGGCAGATTGATTGAACCTTGAAGTAGACGATTTATAATATCTGCAATAAGTCCTTCTTTGCGTGGCTCACGCGTAGTGATAACTTCTTTCTCCTCTTTTTGCAAAAACTCTCTTAATCGAGGGACCTGAACTGTTTTTCCACTCCCATCTATTCCCTCAAGAGCTATGTACAAACCTCTATAAGGATTTCTTCTAAACTCCAAATCAAGCGCAAGATGATATTTCATATTTTATTATATCCTCCTAAGATTAGTCTGTTTATTTTAACAAGTGATATCTTAACTATTTGACTGGAACATTAAATACAATCAAAATACTTAATCAGAAAAAATACTTAGAGAACTTATTTATTATCTAGATGAATTCTGCTTTCGTTTGGACCATCTTGAATCTTATATTTGGCGTGTTTTTTCTTGTTATAGGGGATCTCAGCAGGACTTGAAAGCTCCTCAAATCCCATTGCGCATATTCTCATCCCTACTGTCAGAGCAACAGCCATTCTTCCCAGATTTCCTAATTCAAGAACACATTTACCATCCCATCCAGGATCAAACGTACTCGCTGTTGAGTGAACCACAATCCCCAGTCTCCCAAGAGAAGATCTTCCCTCCAATCTTCCCATCAAATCAGGCGCAAGGGTTATATGTTCTAAAGTAACTGCAAGAACAAAGTCTCCTGGCTGCATAATAAATTGATCTCCATCATTAAGCACAATTTCTGAGGTAATTTCATTACTGTAATCTTTTTTAGAGGGATCAATATACGGCTTTTTGCTGTGTTCAAACACCCGAAACACATTTCCAAGCCGAAGATCTATTGAACATGAACCTAATTGTTTTTCGTAATCAAGCTCAGGAAAAATTTTTATTCTCCCTTCCTTGATTGCTTTTTTGATATCTCTGTCTGATAAAACCATATAAGGTTAATAATTTTTCCTTGAATTATACTTCTTATCCTTTTTAACAAAATAATGCAATAGCAATATGCGTATTGTATTTTACATTAAGAAGAATTACAAGCAATATCCATTTGGGCTTCATTAATACATAAAAAAACTTTTACTATAAATTTTATTATTCGTTTTAGCTTGATTTATGCAAAACAAATATGTATAATGCGCCAAATATGAAATATCTTATAAGATTTTATGTATATTTGTCATATGTCAAAAGAGAGATCTGATTTTATTAAACCAATACATAATTTATTCCCTGTAAGCGAGAAGTCTGCTGAGATTGCTTTTGCATCTATTTTCGAATCTCTTGAGACAGAAAATACAGATTTTTTAGAATCCACAATAACAGTATTTTCAACAGAAAATAAAAAATTATATCTTGATTTTATAAATGTCGCATCTTTTTTAAATACAATAATGACAATAATTGGGGATGATAGAGCTATTGATTATTATTCAATAGGAACAATACTTGGATATGCAACACTAAGGACTGAGGCTTATTCTCGAGGAGGATGTCTACCTGAGATATCAGAGGAGATAATAGATACTCAGCTTCTTGATTTTTTAGGTCAAGAAGCAAATATAGAAGAATTTCTTAAAGAAAATCCCCAAATGAATATGGAAAGAGTATTGAAGGGCATGATCAAAACGTTAGAAGATTTCCATGAACAGGAACCAGCTCTTACCAAAGTTTTAAATAAGTATGTTACTACTAAGATAGATACACCAACTCACTCAATTTTATTCTTAAAAGGTTTTCTCAACATTTATTCAATTTTTAAAACAAATCATGAAGTCGAAAAAATTCGTTCAATTTTTGAAGGCAAATAATCCCAACAAAATTTTATTTCTCCAAGTGGCAATTTTTTTAAAAAATGCTAATAAATTAAATTGACCTTAAAGCAAAAATTGCAAACAACTGCAAGAGATATAAATAGTTTTCAAAGAATATTTATACGTAATTTCTACCAATAATAAATAGCACATTCATGCAATTTATAGTACATACAAACCAAGTTTTAATTTAAAATAGATCGTTCTTACTGTTGACAAGCTCTTATGAGTTTATTACGCTGAATAAAGAGAAGTTTCTTTTTAATTAATTATATGTGGCAAAAAATTTTCTCTGACAAAAGATCTCAGTTCTTCAGCCTTATCATCCTAATTCTCATCGGAACAGCGATACCTCTAACTATTCTTCTAAGTCAACAGGAACAAGATATCCGCCAACAAGCAGCCGAGACATCACAAGTATGCTCAACAGATCAAGCAACAGACACAATGCTTATCATTGATCGCTCAGGTAGCATGGGACGAGCAACATCTACTACAGATCCCACTCCGCGCATTGATAGTGCCAAAACTGCTGCCAATGCATTTCTGGACATCCTAGCACAGCGAACTGCAGAACCAAAACATGCAGTAAGTCTAACGACTATCTCATCTGAATCTATGGTAAAACTCGATCCATCCCTAACACAAGATTTGCAGAGAGTGAAAGCTGTAATTAATAGTCTTACTCCGGGAGGAGGAACCTGTATTGAATGTGCTATCAAAACTGCCGCTGATGATTTTGCCAATAAGGAAAGAAGTGGTATCAAAAATATTGCTGTTATGCTTACGGACGGAGGAGCAACACAGTATATAGGAGGACCAGCTGATACTTCACCAACAAATCGAGCTGAAGCTGAAAAACGCGCATTTGAAAGAGCGATGCAAGTACATAAACAATACAATGTAACATTCTATACAATTGGCTTTGGTGATGTAGTTAAAGATGAGCTTCTTCTTAAGATAGCCACTTCCTCTGGTGGTGAGTATGTTTTTGCACCCAGTAAAGAAAAACTGAAACAAATTTATGAAAATCTGGCTAAGATTATTGGGAAAGGATCAGTTACAGGCAATGTCTTCAACGATCTCAACGGCAATGGAATTAAAGAAACAAATGAACCATTCCTTCCAGGATGGAAAGTTGATCTTCTAGCAGGAAATACTGTTGTTGGAAATTCTACTACATCTGATGAAGGATATTTCTCTATCACAGGTATCTGTGATGGTACATACCAACTCAAACTCAATCTCCAGCCAGGATGGAGACAAACAACACCTATCAACAATGGAGTACATCCCATTACAATATCCAAAGGAAGTACTATAACAGACAAACTTTTTGGTGTACAACTTATGCCAAAAGCGACTACACTCGCATGCTTACCTTCTGATCTTACCCTTTCAGAGACTCCCGGAACAATAACTGCAACACTTCGAGATAGTGATGGTAATCCAATTCCAGGACAAACACTTACATGGTCATCCCCCAATCCCTCTCTTATTATCTCACCTACTTCTCAAACAACTGGAGCAAATGGCACTATCACTGCACAAGTCTCTGTTGGCAATCCTGAAGATAAAAGTGAAGAATTTACTTCACAACTCACGGTAACGAGTGCTGGATCTTCACAATATAATCAAGCAAGCTGTATTGTGAATGTCTCTTTCAAACCCAACGTTACTACCCTTTCGTTTAATATCTTCCTCCATGGAATTGGCAAAAGCGGAGACAATGCCAATCCTAATAGATTTGATCTAAGTAATGCTAATCCTCTCAATCCTGAGCGACCTTTCCTCATTGAGGTATATAGTATTGAGGGTGAAAATCCACTTATTGCAAGAGTTCAAGGAACATTAGTATATGATTCTAAAGACGGCATATTCAGAGGAACAATACAACTTCCCAATACTGTTCAATCTGGGAAATACAATATCTTCGTTAAATCACCTCAATATATCTTCAGACGTGTACCTCAGACATTAACAATAGTCAAAGGACAACAGTATATAGTGCCCACTATTACACTCGTATCTGGAGATGTTGATGACAATGATGAACTTGATATTCTTGACTACAATATACTTGCTGGATGCTACTCAGATTTTGCACCAGCACCCTCCTGTACGGAAGAATTGAAACAAAAAGCAGATCTTAGAGATGATGGACAAGTTAATCAAGAAGATGTTAATCTATTCTTAAGAGAGCTCTCCGTTCAACGTGGAGATCAAAGACCAAACCAACAATACCGATAATATGTTACATTCATTGTCATCAAATAAGAAAATTCTTTTTCTTGTCCTGATAGGAATTTTACTCATCAGCCTACCTCTAACCATCTATCTCTTACAAAAGCAACAAGAAACACGAAGTAAAGCAGAATTAGCAACAACTCTCTTCTTTGAACCCCAGTCAACGAGTGCATCTCCTATTCAAAAAAATGTAAACGATATTTTTTCAGTGAATATGATGGTCAATCCTGGACAGAACCAGATTTCACTGGTTAAATTTGAAATTACCTACGATGCAACCAAAATTACGGCTCTAGGAACAAAAGGTTTTACCACTAATACAAATGCATTTCCAGTAACCGTAGAAGGTCCATTTATAACTGAAGTAAACAACGTGGGTAAGATACAGGGCACTGTTTCAATTGGTTCAGATTATAACAAGGCAATTACCTCCCAAACCATAGTCGGATCTATAGAGTTTAAAGCAAAAGCCAGCACATCCACCCAAACTACACAAATTAATTTCAGTAGTACCAATACTCAAGTGCTTTCTCTTGGTACAGGTGATCAAGCCAGTGAAAATGTACTTTCATCCACATCACCAGCATATATTACTATCTTACCTGCAATAACTTCTTGTTCGTTTAATCCTTCTACTGCGGATATTATGATGATTGTGGATGTTTCAGGAAGTACTCTTGATAACCGCACTTCACAAAAAACAGCCATGAAGAATTTTGTGGATAGTGTAATCGCAAATAACAGTGTCAGTGGTCAGTACCGTATTGGTCTTATCTCCTACGCATCAACCGCTCGCCTCAATTTCTCTTTGCAAAATGGAACAGACTACAATGGACTAAAAAATGCGATTGACAACATGCCATTTATTGATAATGCATCAGCAGGAGAAGCAGAAGCAGTTAGACTTTCAACAGACGAATTTACCAAATACGGAAGAAGCGGAGTAAGAAAAGCAGTAATTTTGCTTACAGATACAATTGATTCTTATACCAACAATGCAGCTAATGATGCATACAATATTCACAAGACCGCATTTTATGTTTTGGCTTATGATATTACTAATAGCACCATCCGCCGCATGCTACAGGATCTAGCAGGTAGAACCGGTGGGACATATCATGAATACACTGGTACATCAGGACCATCTGAAAATCAACTTCTTCAAGATCTTGCATCAGATGTCACGTGTCCCACAGTTACTCCAACTACCCCTTCACCAACACCTACTCCAACACCTGCCTCTCCAACTCTCACATTTACAGCAGCTCAGACATCTCTCAGTTATAACGGCTCAACCACTCTGAGTTGGAACTCTACAAATGCATCCTCATGTACCGCCTCCGGAGGGTGGAGCGGCACAAAACCACTCAGCGGAACTGAAAGCACTGGTCCTCTCACATCATCCAAAATCTACGTACTAACCTGTACTGGTCCGGGAGGAAGCGTAACAAAATCTGTTACTGTAACTGTTGCACTGCCTACACCTACTCGAACACCGACTCCAACACCAACACCCATACCTACAAATACTCCAGTACCAACGAATACACCTATTCCGCAGGCAACCAAATTTAAATTTATCGTTTACCTCCATGGTCTGGGAAATAGTGGAGACAATCGCAACCCCACAGCTCATTCACTCAGCAATAAAAATCCTATTAGACAACAGAGATCACTGGATATTGAAGTCCTCACTACCGGAGCAACACGTCAGATTGTTCTTAAAAAAAGCTTCACAACGGGTCTGACATATAACGCAGCGCAAGGGTATTTTGAGGGTCTTGTAGATATGGGAACAACACTCCAATCAGGAATCTATAATATCAATATCCATACCTATCAATATCTTTGGAATTCTTTTGCAGGTGTTCAGATTACCGCAGGACAGACAAATACATTCCCATCAATTTCTTTAGTTACGGGTGATATCAATAATGATGACCAACTTGATATTCTTGACTACAATATACTTGCTGGATGCTACTCAGATTTTGCACCTGCTGTGTCCTGCCCTGCTACAGTTGTCCCATCAACACCTTTCCTCCTCAAAGATATGGCTGATCTCACTGACGATGGCAAGGTAAACCAGTTTGATTACAATCTTTTCCTTCGTGAATACTCAGTACAAAACAGCAACCGTATTACACAATAAATATAACTGGCAAAAAATTATTTATCCAATGATCACTTCCGACTTAACTCTTTGCTTAAAACTAAAAATATCGCAGATAATTTGTTTAATGTTATTCATAAGGAAATAATGACTACTTGCAATAAGAAAAAACAACTTATTATAATAATTAAATAAAGAGTATGTCGAAAAAAACATTTGCCCTCATAGTAATACTTCTAATTTTGACAATTATTCTTTTGGCTATTGCTTTGTTCCGATCAGAAACACCTTCTTCTCAACCCCCAACAATTTCTCGACCTACTCCCTCACCTACAGAAAAACCAGTCGGAAATACAACTCTTCGATTAAGTCCAAATCCAGTCTATCCAACGATTGGCACTAACTCAGCAACAACTGTAGCAGTTGAGATAGACACAGGCATAGACCGTGTAACTGGAGTACAACTTGAAATCGCATATGATCCACGAGTCCTAACTAATATGGAGATTAAGCCGGGTGATTTCTTCAGCAACCCAACAGTACTTCCTGTTGGTGGAATTAATACGAAGACTGGGAGAATAACATTTGCGGTTGTTCCCAGTAAAATTGGTGAATCACGAACAGGCAAGGGAACTGTTGCTCTACTCACCTTTATCCCCTCCATAAATGCAGGCGTAGAACAGACAAGGATTGAGATTCTTGAAAAATCAAAAGTTTCTGTACCTCCACGTGATAGCATTAAATCTGTTCTCAAATCATTTGAAGGAACCACTGTCATTCTTTCTTCTCCTAGTGCGCGTTAATCTTTCACTTCTTAACTAATTTGTGTACACTTACCCTATGAATGACCTTGAAACAGCACGGATTTTATTCAACGAAGCTAAAAATCTTGGACTTAATCCACAATGGATCACTGAATATGGGCTTTTCTCTATTAATCTTGATAACACAATTCGATTTGTATTTTATGGAATCTCCTATCTCAATTCACAAATAAGTAGTTATCTTTGCCGTAACAAACATGCAACGCGAAAAGTTCTTGATCTCTTTAGACTACCTAATATTCCCTATGCCTTGCCTGCAACAGATGAAGAAGCACTCTTTTTCCTAAAGAAATATAAACGAATTGTCGTTAAACCAACTGTTGGTTCAAATTCTGAAAATGTCCATCTTATAACCGAAAAGAGTCAACTGAAAAATATAGACCGCGCTACCTCTATTTTTGAAAAATATATTGAAGGACGAGAATTTCGTTATTTGGTATTAAAAAACCAAGTAATTGCTGTTCATGAACGCATCTTCCCTGGTTTACTGAATGACCCAAAAGTTGTTAAAAGAATATCCTATCCACAAAACAAATGGGAGAAAAAGCTAATTGCAATTTCTCTAAAAGCAACTCAGGCTCTTGGTACAAAATTTGCAGCAGTTGATTTTAAAATTGATAAAAACGAAAATCCTTATATTTTAGAAGTAAATGCAGCAGCGGGAATAAAATGGTTTCACTATCCTAGTGAAGGTCCTAGTGTCAATGTTGCTAATCTGCTGCTTACGGCAACTATTGAAGAATTAAGAGATAAAAACACTATGCAGTAAAGCTCTGAGGCACTTCCTCTGCTACCCAACGCGTAGAATCTTCTTGACTGCGATGCACAAAAACACCTATAACAGGTGTTGATCCAACCATTGATTTTATAATCTCAACAGATCTTCGAATATCATCCTTTTGCTGTTCGTCATCAACAGGATTTCCAGCGCATTCTGAGTGACCATGTACAATTACCCCTTTTGCATGATGCTTGCCAATCGAAACGTCAACAACCTTAAATTTAATTGCCTCCAACAGAGAGGGATTAGTAAAAGATAGCTTACCCACAAGACCAGCCTCTGTTATAGTATCAGGATATCGTGCGCCAAATTTCTGTTGACCAAAAGCTGCAACTGCCTCCTGCACCCTGCCATCCATACAACCAACTAAAGTAAAAAAAGTTTCATCCGCATGTGCCATGTTCTAATTTGTAGCATAAACTTTAACTCTTTTCAACTATTAACAATGAAAATAAACCATATTATATATAATATAATACAAAAAATCACAAATAGACGCTCGAGCGGCATTTTGTGATTTTTCTTACATTTCTTGACTCTATCAATTAACTTAATACCAATCTAAAAAGTATGAAAAGTAAGAGAGATTTTGTTTGAACTTGGTAAAGTTATTCTCTACTTCTTCTTTTATTTTTCTCTCTAAAATTAGATATACTCCTTTTGACTTAAAATATCTTTAGGATACAGATACACAAAGTTGCTTCTAAATTCTTTATGACAAAAGGTACTATACGTTTAATAAATGAATTTGAAGATATTTACAAATAACTACCATTCAAACCATATTTTAAAATCTTCCAAGATTTTTTTAATTAACAAAAGGAATACAAATATTAAAAATTGAATTCTCTGAGTACTTTCTCACGAATGGCAAAATATCTGTGATTTAGAAAACATAACTACTCTAACACACCCATTATTAATCTAAATGAAAAAATAAGAAGAATTCTCTATATTCTTTCTTGAGTAAACCTTCAAATGCAATCAAGAAGACAAATTAGATACAAAAAACCTTGAAAGAAGTATATTTTACTGCTAGAATTGCTTTCCATAAATGGAAAAAGAGTTTTTTATAAAAGGTAAATTTGAACCTCAGCTAGCTCCATTCTCAGATAGTCATATATCAGAAAACGTTAAGAATACTGAGAACATAAAAGAAATTCCTCAAGAAATTACACCAGAGGTAATTATAAATGCAAATCAATCCACAGAAGTAAAAGAAAATCTGCGTGTTTACGACGACAATCGCAGAGATTCCGCAAAAGGTCTGGTATTGGAGTGGGATTGTATAGATGCACGCATTATCCGACCTCTAGCTTTAGAATCTTTTTACTATAATACCATAGCTAATGGCGGAAATCCTGAAAAAATACAACAAGCAGTGAATAGTCCAGTAACAAAATTTGCACTTGTTGTAGCCCATGAACCAGTTTGCGGTGGTAGGATGGCAAAACACCAACAAATAGAAAAAGGAATATTCTCAGATAGTGAAGGATTATCTCGTTATATATCAGATGAAATCGACCATCCATCAGTAATTCAAGCTGCTGTAAAGGCAAAAGAACTGGCACAGCTTACTTCAAAACTAGTAGTTGCTATGGTACACAACCATGAAGATGGAACAAGAAAAGTCCTTGCAGTATTTAACCGAACTGATGGCGGATATACTGCATTAATTGATGATGATGTCTTTGAAAACCCAACACCCCAAAATCCTCTTGATGATCATCTCCTTCCCTATCTGCCGACAAGTGAACTTCCCGAAGAGATTCAATTGTATTTAGATAAATACGAACGTGCAAGAAAAGCTCTACTTGATGCCAATCCTCATGCTTATATGAAAATGAAAAATCATAATCCACGGATAGGCAAAATTGCGACAGACTTAAGAGCAGCTGAATTATGGATTCCAAATCTTGTACAACCAGGAGAGATTGTCCGATTTACAGTACCTCGCCGTAAAATACCTCGAGTTAACGGTGAGAAAAAAACTATTCTTAATCCTAAAGATATAGAACTTATCTGGGAACAGGCCGAGTATGTAATGACTCATTCTGTTGAAAGCCGCGAAGCCAATTCTGGTCCTTTCAAAGATACAGACACTTTTCTTATTTCCACACCGGACTTTGCTCTGTCTCAGGAAATTGCCTTAAGGCTTGCACAGCAACCATTTGCTCAACCATGGCTTATGGACGAACGCAATAGAGTTCTTGTTATTCAAAATAATGCAGGAGTAGTGCGAAAAGCATCTCAGATGCGCTATACTTTCAAAGATGGAGATGTCGTCGCTTTTGAAGAAGTCTCAAGAGCAATAGCATAAGCCTATGCGTTTTCTGCCTCAACTGATATAATTTCTTCATGCGTGTATTTCTTGTCAATTTCGTACTTTCCTATCTTCGTTTTTTCGCACGTAAAGCACTTCAAAAGCATCAACCAATTATTATTGGTATAGCAGGATCAGTTGGCAAATCTTCAACTCGTAATGCAATTGAAGCAATACTCAAAGATTATTCTGCAGTAAAATCAGTTGGTAATTCAGAGACAGGCATTCCTTTGGGAATTTTAGGAATGAAACCCCAAAATTATACCAAGCTTGAGTGGCTCAAAATGCTTCTTCGAGCCCCTTTGCGTCTTAATTATCTTAAAGGAACAAAATATCTTATTGCAGAAATGGGAATTGATGATCCCTATCCTCCCAAAAATATGGAATACCTTTTAACAATTCTCAAACCAGATATTGCAATCTCATTAAACGTATCTGCAACCCATACAATGCAATTTGAAAAAGCACTTTCTCCAAAAGATAAACAACTCAATGACCAAGAAAAATTAAAAAAAGTTATCCAAAAGATTGCAGAAGAAGATACAAAAATCCTGACAAAATCAAGCTGTAATATTGGTATTTATAATGCCGACGATGAAGCATTAGTTGATGCAATCCAGAAAAAACGTAAAAAATTACTTTCTACGGAACTTTTTACTTTCGGAAAAAGAAAAACGAACGACATCTTTTATGGTGAATATAATATTTCATTAACTGGTACTAAACTAAATCTTTATGTCAAAGATATACAGGGCAAAAAGCTTCAACACCTCAAATTATATTTCACTAATATGATTCTTCCTCAGGAATATCAAGAAGTTTTCGCTGCTGCAGTTCTTTCGACAATCCAAACAGGATTAACTCTCTCACAAATCAAAAACTCTCTTGAGAAAAACTTCACACTTCCTAAAGGCAGATCGAGCATCTTCATGGGTATTCACAATAGCGTTATTATTGATTCAACATATAACGCATCAAGACGGTCTGTAGAGGCTTTTCTCGATCTCGTTGATACTCTAAAAAAAGCGACAGATCGTCCAGTTGTTTTTCTCTTTGGAGATATGAGAGAGTTAGGTAATGAGGCTTATATTGAACATAGAGCTATTGCTGAAAAAATATTGGGTATTGTTGACAATTTATACCTAGTTGGTCCATTGACAAAGGAATATGTACTGCCTAACATAAAGCGTGCAAAAAACGAAGTACACGAAGTACTCTGGTTTGATACATCAATCAAAGCAGGAGAATATATGAAAAAACATCTACCTTATAATGCTATCGTGCTTGCCAAAGGATCACAAAATACAATCTTTCTTGAGGAGGCAATCAAAATGATTTTAGCAGATAAAAAGGATGCTCAGAATTTATGCAGACAAGATGAATACTGGAGCAATGTCAAAAAAAATTTTTTTGATAGCCATAAGAATATCTTATCTTAAATAAACTAAAATCCATCTTCAAACTACTTTCTATTTTATAAAAACGAATTAATCACACTACCAAAGGGATATTATCATGTTCTTTGCGTGTGTCTTTACAATACCGTTCTAACAGACACTATCCGAAATTCCTGACCGAAACAATTTGCTTCGCCTCGCTACTGTGCCGTGAGGCAGCAATCCTAGCAGAAAATTGCCTTTTTTTTAGAAGAATTTTTTGGTGGGTACTGATGGAATCGAACCATCCACCTCTGTCTTATCAGGACAGCGTTCTAGCCGATGAACTAAGTACCCAATCTAAGTGATAAAAACAAAAAACTGCTCTAAGCGAAAATTAAAATTCTCAACTTACGCTATTTTAGCAGATTTTGGATTTTTTTGGGAAGATTTGCTTCATCAATATCTCCTCTATCTACTAATATAAGAGATTTAAGAAGTGTTCTTTGATGAATTTGAAGATCTAGAATAGTATTGAGCTTTTTCTCTGCTTCATCTGATCCAAAATACTTAAACTGCATAAACTCTAATAACTGTTTATTAATATCCTTATTAACAACTCGAAGTTCAGAAAGAATCTTTTCTATTTTTATAGACGAAGCTTGATTTGAAAAAACATTTTGTATTTGAGATAGTAGTGGTTTTGATGAAGAGAGCTTTGAAGCTTTTTTCAACTTCGGAAGATCTAGCCACTGTCCTAATTGAAGCTCTATAGTTTTGTCAAGTTTTTCTTCACTAAAACCTGTTTCATCTTTTCCTTTTTGAAAAAAGGTATTTCCGCCGTTCTCCATATTCGTTTATTTCTTTCTTTTTTCTACATCCCTCTCATGTGCATATTTTATTTCTTGCGCTACAAAACCAAGAGTGTGGCGAACAATTCGCATACGACCTCTTCTGCCCAATGCATATCTTAAAGTATTTGAGAGGATGTGAGAAAAACTTCTTGTTCTTAAATCTTGTTGCACCTCATCTAATTTTTTAAGGGAAGAGTCAATAATCTGATTAATCTCTTTACTAGCCATAAAACTTTACTTTTTTTTGTTTATTCTATTTATGATAATTATCTGTCCAGCATCTACTGCGGCAAGTGTTAAAGCAGGAACAACAAGCGGTGAAAGACCCGGTGTTACAGCTGCAACTGCAGCTACACCTAAAGCGCCAACAAGTGTTAACTTGTTCAAATTTTCATACCATTGAAGCGGTCTACTGCGGACTTCTTGATTTGCCATAGTATTCCAAATTTGTATCTTTGATCTTAGCACACTCAGAATTGAGGTTCAACCTCATTCTTTTTCTTTAAGAAGAGATTAAAAATACTTACAATCTACTCACTAAAAAAACATTACATCCGCGGAGGGATACACGCTAAATCTGTTTACTTGAGGCGCGAAGGGGACTTGCACCCCTGAATGGCTGTTCTGCAGACAGCTGTGTTAGCTACTTCACCACCGCGCCAAAAAAGCAAAATATTTTTTTAATTCCCACTAATAAATCCTAAACTTTTAGGATGTAGTTGCAACAAAATCTAAACTCTTTGCAATTGTAGCAAAGCATGGCCACTCAGGCAAGCAAATTTTCTCCTTCTAAAAATTTTTTAATCGCAATTTTGCTTCCAATCACAACAGTTTTGCAACATGCTTATAAATATTACTACAATATAAGAAATATTCTATTTTATGGCAATTCTTGCTGAAACGCTGAAGAATAAATTTCACGGGTTTCTTTATGGCAGTCCACATCCTGCTTTACCTTCAGATTTTCCATCAGAGAGATTAAGATATATTAGAGATTATGGAAAAGTTGGAGTCACAGAACTTGTCTCAATCATCTGTAAAGATAGTTCATATAATTTTTTTGCTCCATATTTTGCTCTTAAATTGTTAGATTGCCAACCTGAGCATCAATATGAACTACTATCACATATAGTACAAACTTTTAGCATAGGAGGAACATATGAGGATACAAGTCAGGTTATCACATCGTTCTTCCAAACTCGACCTTCTCTACCAACACAAGCTGTTGCACCTAATAAACTACGTCAAGTAATAGAAAGAGGTCCAGCATATGTGGAGGAATGTATAGTACGTGTGGCAAAAGAAGTAGAAGAAAAAGGCAAGTCTCCGGTAATTCTTGGCTATGCTGGCTTGTTAGCACTCAGAGAATTTATTATCCGATGGAAAACATCATCTATATATATCTTATTTCCTGATAATCTAACAGATAGTGAAAAAGTAAAAGGTTACGAAATAATAAGAGAACAAACCAAAAGTTATGTAGGTGATCTTGCACCACGGAGTTTCACTTCCACAAACAATTTTGGATTGATTGATAATACTATTTATACAGGGGAAACTATAAAAAAAGCAAAAAATTTTATTAATCAGTACAATCCAAACGCCCTAATCTCAGATCATCCTTTTTATATTACTCGCCTCGCCTAGCTATTCTGCAATTATTTAAAAAAATACCTCAAATTTGAAGAGGGAATATTTAAATATTTTTTATACTTTTATACAAACCTTGACAACCAAAAAGTGGTAGGAAATTGCGAGAGTAGATTCTTCTATCTCTCAGTATCCCACAATGTAGAAAACTTTGCGGGATTCAGCACTTTTATCCAAAGAACATAGTTCCTTGAACTAGGCTGATAGCGAGATAGAACAGGAGCTACTCACTTCTCCTGTCGCCGTTATACACCTCCTGTCTCTGCCCCTCCAATAGGAGTGCAGACAACATTTAGTGTCTTCCCCTTTCCTCATCGATTTTGCAGTCGTCGATATAGTCGAGACTAGCAAATTGAATTTAGAAAGGAGGTGATCCATCCCCTGCTTCGGCAAGGGATACCTTGTTACGACTTAAGCCTCATCGCCGGATTCGGCCTCTCACCCTCAAAAGGATGATTCAGCCGCCCCCGACTTTGCTGCCTTGACGGGCGGTGTGTACAAGACCCGAGAACGTATTCACCGCGGCCTGCTGATCCACGATTACTACCTATTCCGACTTCATGGGGTCGGGTTGCAGACCCCAATCTGAACTGAGGCGAAATTTCAGTGATTAGCTTGCTGTTACCAGCTTGCAACACGTTGTTCTTCGCCATTGTAGGGTGTGTGTAACCCAGGGCATAAGGGCCATGCTGACTTGACGTCTTCCCCTCCTTCCTCTCTGTAAAAACAGAGCAGTTCCTAATGAACATCTAACATTAGGCGGGGGTTGCGCTCGTTTCCCCACTTAAGGGAACACCTCACGGCACGAGCTGACGACAGCCATGCAGCGCCTGTGCTACCATCCTTGCGGATCTTCCCCTGTTTCCAGGGAAATAAAACGGTAGCATGTCAAGCCCTGGTAAGGTTCTTCGCTTTGTCTCGAATTAAACCACACGCTCCACAGGTTGTGCGGGTCCCCGTCAATTCCTTTGAGTTTTAGCCTTGCGGCCGTACTCCCCAGGCGGTCCGCTTAACGCGTTAGCTTACGCCCCCTCGTAATGAGAGAGCTAGCGGACATCGTTTACGGCTAGGACTACACAGGTCTCTAATCTGTTTCGCTCCCCTAGCTTTCGTGCCTCAGCGTCAGGAAAAGCCCAGATGCTTGCCTTCGCCATCGGTGTTCCAGTAGATATCAACGCATTTCACCGCTACACCTACTGTTCCAGCATCCCTGCCAATCCTCAATTCTTCGAGTATCTCTGCCAAAACCGAGGGTAAGCCTCGGGCTTTCAACAGAGACTTTGAAGAACGCCTACGCACACTTTACGCCCAATGAATCCGGATAACGCTTGCCTCCTACGTATTACCGAGACTTCTGGCACGTAGTTAGTAGAGGCTTATTCGCCAAGCTGTGAACGGCTTGGCAAAAGGAGTTTACAACCCGAAGGCCTTCTTCCTCCACGCGGCGTCGCTGCGTCAGGCTTTCGCCCATTGCGCAATATTCCCGGTTGCTGCCACCCGTAGGTGTACTGCCCGTGTCTCAGTGCAGTTGTGGCTGACCGACCTCTCAGTCCAGCTACCCGTCATCGCCTTGGTAGGCCATTACCCTACCAACTAGCTGATAGGACGCAGGCTCCTCCCTCAGCGGACCGTTAAGTCCTTTACCCATAAAGGGACTATCTCGAATTACCCCTCCTTTCGGAGAGCTATGCGAGACTCAGGGGTAGATTCCTACGCGTTACTCACCCGTCTGCCGCTAGTTCGGCCTTGCGGCCTCCCTCGCTCGACTTGCATGCCTAAGGCACGCCGCCAGCGTTCATCCTGAACCAGGATCAAATTCTCAAAAGAATTGGTTTTGAACAAAAAATAACAGGATATAATACCTGTTAAAGGGAAGTTCAAAACCTATATATTCCCTACCACTTTTTGATTGTCAAAGATCTATGATTTATTTTTTGTTATACCACTAATAACCAGTGGCAAAGTTAAGAGGTAGTAAATTGCTGTTTTGAAGAGACAAAAAAACTCGCCGAGGCGAGTTATTCTTTCTCCTCTGGCAACAACAATCACATGGTAGTAGTTATTATACCCGTATTTTAAGGTTTGTCAACCCCGTTGGATTTATTCACTGTAAAGTGAATCCCCATTTTCGTTGCGTAATACATATAAAGATGCCTCCAAAGGGAAGAGTTGACGTATAGGAAAAAACTTATAACAAAACGTGAACAGATTGTTTCTGCTTTTGTTAATAACTATATTGGAAAGGATATAGATGTGAGATTATTCGATGGAAACTAATGGACGTGTCTTTCATCGAACTCGTTTAAGACTATAGTTGATGACAAAATACCGAATAGATACGGGTGGTCTATTGCTCTATTACTACGAAAACTGAGAAATCACAAAATGCGGAATTTGAGAAGTAAATTTACAATAAATTTATTTTCATAGATATCTTTACATTTTTTTAAGAAATATATAAAATATTGCATTCTTACAACATCTGAATACTTTATGAAAAATGTCTAAAACACTTTCTATTTCTATTAAATATCTTTAGGAATAAGAAAATAAAAATATAATAAAATAATTCCTTATCTTTTTAAAGCAGTAAACAGTGTTTTAAACTTAATTTCTAAAGACAATTCACAAATTCTATGAAAAAGAACAAACATATCCTTTTAGTTCGAAGCGGATATCCTAGTAAAGAATTTATATTAAAAAAGTTGAAAGAATTTAAGTATTATGTAATAGTGCTTGATACCAAAAAAAGTTGTCCAGATTATTTAGTAGATGAATGGATTCTTACAAACTCATTAGATAATACGCAGGCTATAGAAGCAATAAAGCAGTATTTAAGAAAGGCAAACAAAAAAATAGATGGCGTAATTACGTTCTGGGAAGAAGCTGTAATAGCAACAGCGGCAATTGCACAGGAGTTATCACTTCCGGGAATTGATCCTAGAAAAGCAGAAGAAATAAAAAATAAATATACTTTTCGTTCTTTCTGTAAAATGAATAATTTTAACACTCCTTTTTTTTCCTTTTTAACAGAAAAGGATGTTATCGATGAAAAAATAAAAAATAAATTACCCTTTCCTCTTGTTGTTAAACCTATTTATGGAGCAGCAAGCGCTTTTGTAATGAAAGTTGATTCATGGGAAGAGTTAAGAAATGCATTTTTCATTATTAAAAAATATATTAAATCATTTTGGCTGGCAAACGAATGGAAAAATTTTGATCTCTTTATTGAACAATATATTGATGGACAAGAAGTAGATATAGATCTACTGATCCAAGAAGGAGAGATTAAATTCTGGTCTATCACGGATAATTTTCAAACTCATGAACCATTTTTTGTTGAAACAGGTCAAGCAATTCCTACAAATCTTTCTCACAACAAACAACAACAACTTATAGAAATGGCATCTAATATTCTTCGTACTGCTAAAATTAGAAATGGATGTATTCATTTTGAGGCAAAATACTCCTCTTGCGGTCCAATACCAATTGAAATAAATCTAAGAATGGGCGGCGATGAAGTGTATAGTTTTATCAAAAACGCCTGGGGAGTAGATCTTATTGAGAATGCTGTTAAAATATCACTTGGAGAAAAAATAGAGGTTAAAAAACCAAATAAACCTTTAATGTATCTTGAAGGAAGATATTTTCTACCTCACTGTGAAGGAAAAATCTCAAAAATTTTTATAGATCCTACTCTTATAAAAGACCCTTCTCTTTTTGAACTTAAAATTGTTAAAAAAATGGGAGATAATATTTTCCTTCCTCCTAAAGATTATGACTACTTTGGCTGGATTACTACTAAAGGAAGAACAGCAGAAAAAGCTCATGAAGCTTTACTTAGATTATATCCTAAAGTGCAATTTTCAGTTAAAGAGTATGAACAAAATCAATTTCAAATGTATTTCTAACATTAAAGAGGCAGAAATTGCCTGGAAACAACTTTCTCCTTTAAAAAGTATTTATGATGACTGGGATTTTCGATATTGTTATTACAAATTCTTTCAATATCCGCTTTTTTTTTATGCAGGTTTTGATAAGAATGAATTAATTGGACTGTTACCCTTAATGTGGAATGAAGAAAAAGGTTACTTGGATTTCTTTGCAGGATTCAGTTATATGGAAGATAACGCAATATTTATTAAAAGAGGTTATGAAAAATACTATAATAACTTTTTAGAATGTATTGATCGTCCTGCACTTTTAGAATATATGAGGCCGGATATGAAATTACTTAATAATTCAGTTATTCAAGATTTTAATTATTCAGTTAACTTAAAATCTTTAAGATCATACGCAGATTTTATTTATCTGTACCTTGGAAAAAATACCGCTAAGAAACTATTTTCCCAATTCAAAAAAATACAAAAACTTGGAGTTAAAATAATTTATGACAGATTCGATGATCTTTCTCTATTGGTGTACTGGAATAAAGTTAAATTTGGAGCAAACTCAAGTTTTTATGAAAGACCACACTGGGAAACATTTATTAAAACTATTACAAAAAAATATCCTTCTAAAATTATTTCTGTTGAAATTAATAAAAAAGTTGAAGGCGTAGGACTAGTTATTTTTTATAATAATATTTGTTATGGGATAAACTCAGGATATAATCCCACAATCAACAATCTCGGTAAGTATATAACTATGCTAAAAATAGATGCAGGAATAAAAGCTAGAGCAACTACTTATGACGCTGGATCTGGTTCTTTTGGATGGAAAGAAGATTTCCATTTACTTAAAAAACCGCAGTATCAACTTGACTTGAGATCAAAATATATTACATGGCATCTCTAAAACTTAAAACAATAACTAATCTCAATGATGCAAAACATATTTGGGAAATTCTATCTCCTAAAAAGAGAATCTATGATGATTGGAATTTTCGCTTTTCCTATTATAAATATTTCAAATATCCGCTTTTTTTCTATACGCTGTTTCAAAATGATATGCCTGTTGGACTTTTACCACTACAGTACAATACAAATTTAAAAATCTTAGAATTCTTTGGCGGAAATTATATGGAAGACAATAATATATTTACTAATCCTGACCAAAAATCTATGTTTTATAAAAAATATCTCTTGCGAAAATTTTTACAGATGTCAAAATACAAAGTAATTCTTGACTTTATGGAGGAAGATATAGAAGGATTTCATTTTCAAATTTCAGATTATAAATATGAATTGCCATTAGAAAATTTGTCAAGTTTAAATGATTATTTAACAAAATATTGGAAACGTAAATCACGTAACAATCTAAAAGCTCAAATTAAAAAATTATATAATCAAAAATTGATTATAAGATATGATAATTTTCTAGACTTAGAATACATGTTTGAATTAAATATAAAAAAATTTGGTAAAGAATCAACTCTTCTTTTTCCTCATAGAATTGATTTTCTAAAAGAAATTGTTAGGCAATTTAATTCCCATTTAATTACCATTTCAATAAATTCGAGAAAAGAAGCGGTTGGTTTATCAGTACTTTATAACGGAATTTATATTGGATTAAATTCCGGAACTAATCCTTCTATTAATGGACTTGGTAAATTTCTCTCTCTGCAAAAAATCGAACAAGCTATTTCTTTAGGCGCAATTTTATATGATGCAAGAGCGGGAGATTTGGGATGGAAAGAAGCTTTTCATTTTGTCAAAAGACCTCAATATAAACTAATAATAAACTAAATTATGATATTTAAAATTCAATAAATTTAAAATGAAACATTATATTGTCTGAAAAAATCTTATTTTTTGAAAATCCTCCCTCAAAGAAGACAAAAATTTCTTAGGAAATCTTAATGCTGCTGCTGGATGGTATGTTAAAAAATATTTAATTCCATCTTTATCTTCGATAATTTTACCATGCTCTTTAACCACAGATACTCGCTTCTGAAGAACACCCTCAGCCGCAACTCTTCCCAGAAGGACCACAATCTTAGGATGAATAATATTAAGTTGCTTTAGTAAATGCTCTCTACCATGTGCAATATCCTCCGATGTAGGAGTACCCCTATTTGGTAGATATTTAACAGGACTTGTAATATAAACCTCCTTTTCTTGCAAACCTATTTCACGAATGAGGCTACGCAAAAGTTGTCCTGATCTACCCACAAAGGGTCTTCCTGTTTCTGACTCTACACGACCCGGTGCTTCACCAATAAACGCAATATCCGCATCTGGATTGCCCTCTCCTGGAACCGGCTTACCACTTTTTCCGATCTTACAGAGATCACATTGTTCGATTTCTTTGGCAATAGCATCAAGATACTGTTGCTTGTTCATACATAATAAAAGAGAAACATCATAGGTATGTGGTTAACGGATGCGCATCCTACGACTTCTTTTAAGAGGTTGACTCAAATTTTGCATAAGAAAAAATGCCGCCGCCTCTGGAATCTCATCTAAAAGAATTACTCCTTCTGGTGGATTATCAAAATCAATGAGTCCATATCTTCTTTCAAGTACTCTATAATTAATCTTTTTTTCTTCTGACGTTTTTCCAAAATTATCTGAATTTTCTATCTCTGAGGAATGGACAAACCCAGATAGTCTTTCTACCATATAGCACTAACGTAGCACATGTATTTATCCTTTACAATATATTTCTCAATGAAGCTAAAACTTTTAACACTTTTGTTTCTGATCTTTTTTGCTCTTAGTTAAATGCTTCATTACCTCAAAGAGAACAATTGCTAGACTTACCATAACATTTAAGCTCTTATTCACACCCCACATGGGTATCTCAACAATCCCATCTGATGCATTCAATGCCTCTTTTGAAACTCCAGTAGATTCATTGCCCACAACAAGAGCAATGGGAAAGGTATATTGCACAGAATCATAGGGAACACTGCGAGGATCAAGCTCTATAGAATAGATTTTGATTCCCGCAACTTCTTTTCGCAAGAAAGCAATTGCTTCTTTTGCTGAGCGAAAATATTCCCAGTTAACCCACTCTGTTGTATTAACTGATGCTTTTTTGATACGTGTATGGGGTGGTGTTTCAGTTTGTCCGCACAATAGTACTCTCTCTGCGGCAACAGCATCAGCTAATCTAAAGATTGCGCCCACATTGTATGTATCCAAGACATTATCAACAACAATATATACTGGATTTTTTTTAATTTTTTTAATCTGCTCAGGAGTTGGAATTGTCGTCCTCAGTTCCGCAGCTCCAAGTTTTAGCATATAGAGGATTAATTATACTACAGTAGAGATTGGTTGTCCTCTTCTTTAGTCTTTTAAGATATTTAATCTGAAGTTGCTTCTTTGAATGCTTCTTTTTCTTCTTTAAGTGTTTCTCTATATTTCTTTGCTGCCTCTTGCGCTTCTTTTATTGTTTTACGAACCATCTCTAGCTGTGCCTCACGCTGGTTTTTCAACTCTTCAAGACGAGCTTTTTGCTGTTGTAAACGTCTCTCTTGTTCAGTCTTGATTTTTTCTTTTTGTTGCTTCACCTTCTTCAATGCTTCTTCCCTCTTTTTAAGAGCTTGGGCTTTCTTCTCTGCTGCTTTACTTGCCATCTTCTGATAAAGCTCTAACTTTTTCTCAAGTTTGGCAGCTGATGAAGATACACCCAAGACTGCCTGATCCAGATCCTCTTCAAGAATTATAGCAATCTCATCCTCAACACTCTCAGATGGCAAGACTTCTCCTGCTATTAATTTAGCTTCCAGTAAGAAATCCGCTGCTGCTGCTAATTGTTTACCATATCCTGTATCCCCAGCCTGCTCGGCAACATTGCGTACTATTTCTCTATAGCGATTGAGTGTGGAGTTAATTTCTTGCGCTAACTCGTCGACATTTTTACCTTGTGCTGCTGCATCCAACAATTCTCTTGCTGCTTGATAAGATTCGGAAACCAGTTCATTAAGAGCAAGAGTTATTGCGTATTGATTATTTCGAGACGTAGCTACACGAAGCTCAGCTAGTCTCTCACCTGCTATCTGCGTATGTAGTTTTGCTTTATTCTCTGCACTAAAAACAAGTATTGTCCTAAGATATTGATATACTTTATCAAGTGGATAGAGTGGGCTATCAGGAAGTATGATACCAGGACCTGATGTAATTTGAGGAAAATCAATATCCCTTGCCTCTAATGTATCTCCCAAAACCTCTTGATAATGATATGCTGCAGCGGAAGAAAAACTCCAAGAAAAAAGCACCAGAAGAATAATAATAGAGATTAATCTCATACTTTGATTGTGAAATCAACTTACTGAGTTGTCAAGTATGCGCTTTTGCATCTTGCCAAATCAATTTATCATCTGAACGCCAATATCAAATAATAATACTAAAATCTGCACTTGTGATTTTTCTAAAAATTATGTTACCCTATTCTGTATGACAGCTACTGGCCATGCTATTTTGGGAGTAAGTCTTGCTGCAACTATATCTGAACCGATGATAGGAATACCGCTTGCAATTATTTCTCATGTGGCTGCCGATGCTTTCCCTCATTGGGATACAGGAACAAACATGAGAAAAAAAAGCAAAGAAGAATTTATGGTTGGATCATTTATTGACGTTGGATTTAGTCTCATCTTACCTTATTTTCTCTTTTATTATCTTTTCCCATCAGTAAATCTTGTCTATGGCTATACAACAGTAATTGCTGCGCAAGGACTGGATTGGGCTACTGCACCCTATGTATTTTTGAAATGGAAATTTCCCCCTTTTACATGGGTATATAATCTCCAAAAATCATTTGACCATCGCCTTGATAAACCATGGGGAATTATTACTCAAGTATCAATACTTCTTCTTTTCCTTATCCTTGCTTATATTCTTTAATTCTTGTTTCTTGGTGAATCACTTTCTATACTACTCATATGGATCAACAATCTGGTAGTAATCCACTCCAAGAGCTTGCATCCCAAACCGAAATTAATCCTCGTGAACTGAACGTACCTCACAAACTTCACCATTTTTTGACAAAAAAAGTTATTATATTTGGTATCGCCTTTTTGATTATCATTATCCTTTCTCTTACTGGCACTTACTATGCATTGCAAATGGAACAAATAAAGAATATTCGCAAAGTTCCACCATCTACCTCTACTCCAACACCTACTACTGATCCCACTGCAAACTGGAAAACGTATCAAAATAGCGAATATGAGTTTTCTTTCAATTATCCCAGCAATCTAGTTGTTCAAGAAGAAAAAAAAGAAGAGTATAATATTATCAATTTATCGAGTGCATATAAGCCGCCCTTCTCGGACCATGTAAGTATTAGACTATTAGTTTATCCTGATGTTGAAACTGGTCTAAAAGTATGGATTGATAAATACGTTATTCAGGAGTTACCAAGCGGAAAAAGGGGCTCAATCGTATCTGGAGAAATTAGTTCTTATAAAAATGGAATAATTAATGGCTACTCATTTATTGGTGGAAAAAAATCAATGGATAAATATATCGTCTTCAAAGAAAAAAATGATATCTATGTCGTTGTTCTAACTGGTGCAGATACAGGTAGTAGTTATAAAGATAACAAAAAAGCTGAATCCTTACTCGATCAAATCCTCTCAACATTCAAATTCTTCGATTCTTCTCCAACGCCAACGTGCATTCCCCGACCAGCATGCTTGGATGCTACCCCTCCTTGTCTAATCCCAGAAACCAAAGAAATGTGTCCTAAATCAACTCCAACACCTTCAGCTTCCTTCCCATCTTTTGGAGATGATCAGGTAGTCTGCGCAATGGATGCGAAACAATGTCCAGATGGAAGTTTTGTCGGAAGAACGGGTCCTAACTGTGAATTTGCTGCCTGCCCTGGTAATTAATTTTTTTTAATATCCTCTAATCTCCACGCTGCAAAATCACAATTGGGATAATTCGAACAGCCATAGAATCGTCGTCCTTTGCGCGTCTTCTTGACAATAATTTGTCCCCCATCCTTAGGGCATCTCTGCTGCGTCTCCTCTACAAATTGCTTCGTATACCTACATTGAGGAAACTTATTGCAAGAGATGAACTTCCCAAATTTTCCTATTCTTATTACTAATTCTCCCCCACATTCTGGGCATTCTTCTCCTGTTTGCTCTACTGCAATTTTTACTCTTTCAGCATCTTTTACCTGATCAAGTCTTTTTTCAAAAGGTCCATAAAAATCTTTCATCATACTAATCCACTCTTTTTGTCCTTGTGCAATTTGATCAAGGCTATCCTCCATCTCTGCTGTAAAAGGAATATCATCTATGTCATCAAAATTACTCACCAAAAAATCGTTAACAGCTATACCGATAGGTGTAGGAACAAATCTCCTATCAAGACGCTCAACATATGCACGATCGACAAGCGTAGAGATGATTGATGCATAAGTTGATGGACGACCTATTCCTTTCTCCTCCAATGTAGCGATTATTGAAGCATCGTTATAACGCGGTGGGGGTGGCGTTTCGTGTTCTTGTGAATATGCTTTCTTCGTCTTCAAACTCTCACCAACGCTAAATTTTGGCAATTTATTATCCTGAAGTGCTTGCGGATTGATTTTAAGGAATCCGTCAAAAATAAGAACCGATCCTGAAGCTTTCATGCGATATGTCTTCTGTTGATCAGTCGAATCCGCAAATACTACTGTGGATTCGATAAGGGCATCTGACATCTGCGATCCAACTGCTCTTCTCCAAATAATCTCGTATAATTTAGCACATTCTCGTCCAAGAGTCTTCTCAACTGTTGCTTTTTGACCAGAAAGAAGTGAGTCAAATTTTGTTGGGCGTATAGCCTCATGAGCTTCTTGTGCTGATTTTTGTTTTGTTAAATAAATTCTAGGTTTATCGGGCAAATATTTTTCTCCATATTCTTTTTGAATAAAGGATCTAATTTGCTTTATCGCAACAGGTGAAAGAGTGGTCGAATCTGTTCGATGGTAAGTAATATAGCCTTCTTCATACAGCTTTTGGGCAAGACTCATTGTTCGTTTTCCTGAATAACCGAAACGACGCGATGCATCCTGCTGAAGTGTTGATGTTGTGTAAGGTGCGAACGGACTTTTTTTCACCTTTTTTTCAATCACATCAGCAACAATAAATCCATACTTTTCAACTTCCGAGACGATCTGCTTAGCTTGCTCTTCTGTATTAATTAAGGTTTTAGTCGTGGTATATTTTCCATCATAAAGAGAAAATATTTCTTGTGTTTCTATTTTTTGCTGTTTTATCTCGATTAAATCAAAGACCGCATCCACTTTCTCTCCACCGCTCTTAAGCATAACAGCATGTATAGTCCAATATTTTTCTTTCTTAAATTTCTCGATCTCTCTTTCTCTTTCCACGATTAACCTCAGTGCTACGCTCTGTACCCTTCCTGCTGAGAGTCCACGTCTTACTTTCTGCCAGAGAAGAGGTGATAATTTATATCCAACTAGTCTATCAAGAACACGCCGTGCTGTTTGAGCATCAACTAAATTGGTATCAACATCGCGTGGATTATTAAATGCTTCTCTGATCGCCTCCTCAGTAATCTCATGAAAAACCACTCTAACAAATTTGTTATCCGCTTTTTTAGCTCCGTTCAAAATTTCTTTAATATTCGCTGCGATTGCCTCTCCTTCTCGATCCGGATCTGTAGCAAGATACACTTTATCCGCCTTTTTTGCAGCAGATTTAAGCTCTGAGATAATTTGTTTCTTCCCACTGATGATTTCATATTGTGGGGTAAAATTATGTTCAATATCAACACCAAGTCTATTTTTGGGCAAATCCATTATATGCCCCATTGAAAATTTGATCTCATATCCATTGCCCAAATATCTACTAATTGTTCGAGCTTTTGTGGGTGATTCAACAATAACTAAGTTTTTCATAACCATTAAAAATAGCTACATGGTCTAAACTACATAGTTTGATGTCTGTAAGACTATGTAACCATGTAACTATTCCATTACAACAACAATTGTATCCTCAATTATACAATTTGTGTCAAGTGGGTAATTTATCCTGTAAAGAATATCTTCCATCTTTAGTAACAAAGATTATCTGCTTTAGTTCCATCAATGTAAGAAGTGTACCAAGTGATCCTGCATCTTTATTGAGCTTTTCACTCAACTGATCAAATGTCAATTCTTCATTCTCTAAAAAAGCAATTATTTCTTGTTCATCTTTTGTTAGATTACCAAAGCGTGCGGAAGAAATGGAATTCTTTTTCAGACTAAGATAATCAAGTAACTGATCAGGACTTGTAACAAGAATCGCCCCATCTTTATGAAGTTTGTAAGGACCTTCTGAAAGCTTGGATGTAATCGGACCTGGAACAACAAATACTTTTCTTTTTATCAACATTGCTTCTCGTGCAGTAATTAGCGCTCCGCTATCTTCACTTCCTTCAGTGACTAACACAGCGTCTGCAAGTCCTGCAATAATTCGATTGCGCGAAGGAAAGGATCCTTTTGAAGGTGGTACTCCAAGTGGATATTCGCTGATGATTGTTCCTCCAGTATCAAGAATACGATCATAAAGCTTTTTGTTACTAAGTGGATAACAACAATCAACGCCGCATCCTAAAACGGCAATTGTTTTACCATCATTAGCTAAAGTCACACTATGAGCTATTGCATCCACACCCAAAGCTAAACCTGAGATAACTATACAACCTGCAGACACAAGATCAGCAGTAAACATACGTGTCACTTCCTCCCCATACACTGTTACTCTCCTCGTCCCCACCACCCCCACCTTTTTACTTCGATGATACGTATCATCGAAGTAATGATTACCTTTGATATAAAGAACGATTGGAGGATTTGGGAGTTGCTTAAGTAACGCAGGATAAGTTTCTTCATCTCTAGTGACGTAGAATACATTCTTTTCCTGAAGTTTTTTTTCGTAATCTTGAGGAGAAAATGCACTGCGGAATTGATCAAATTTTTGGACTAGTTTTTCTCCAAGTATAGTTTTCAAATCTTTAAAAGGTGCTTTCCAGGCAATTTGAGCACTATCAAATTTATCAATAAGATTTGAAAAACGTTTTGGACCAATCCCTTGAAAAACAGAAAATCCTAACCAATACTGTTTATCATTCATAAAATTTATTTTTTTTAAAAACACTAAATTTATAATAACGCGTATTAGATAAAAATGATAATTACACCTCTACTTCTAGATTATTGACGATAGACATAATGCAGCGTAGAGTAAACTTATGCACAAAAGTATTTTTCTCCTCTTCCTATTTGCAAGTATTATTGCATTTAATTTTCTAATCCAAAACGTCTCTTTTCCCAATACATATATTAATTCTCTTTCAGTGGGACTATCAAGCAAGCAAAAAATTCGAGAGATACTTGATCAACAAAAAAAAAGATCAGTTGAACTTATTGTAAAAGATCGCCATTACTCCCTACCCTTGAATAGATTAGGATTGACAGTCAACACCACTGAGACACTAAGACGAATATTCACAAGAAATACTCAACCATTTCCTCATAATTACCTTGCATTCTTTAAATCCTTTTTTACCAAACAAACGTATCTCCCAGCAATAGAATTTAGCAGTAATTTTTATCAATTAACACAACAGATGGTATTTGATCTCACAACCAAACAAGATGAGATTTACTTTGACAATGAAAAAAAAGTTTTAGCCATGACAAGCAATCAGGAAAAATATCGAATGGATATACCGCTTTTTCAAATTAGTCTCATAAAAACATTTGGTGATAAAAAACTATTAATCCAACCACAACTTATAAAAATCACTAGTGATCTAGAATCAGAACAACATATCAATTCTCTAAATGATAAACTGGAAATGCTTTATAAAACTCCAGTTACACTTTCAGTTCAAGATATCAACGAAAAATATGATATGACCATCACCAGCAATGATCTGAAAGAGATTTTGGGAGCAAGTTATAATCCTACAATAAAGGATATTGAGATTAATATCCAAGAAAAAAATTTACAACAAGTTATTGATCTTAAAAATTTTCCAATTAAGAGTACTGACAAAACAATAAATCTTACCCAAATCAAAAATTCTCTTGAGAGAATATTTCATGATCGCCTCATAGGCATACCATCCAACACGATTCTTGTTTCAACAACTCTTAAACCAAATACAGATGGAACCATTGCTGACAAATATATTGAAATTGATCTTTCTTCACAAAGAATGTATCTTTGGGAGAAAGGAAACTTGATAGCTAATTATGTTGTCTCAACTGGACTCTACTATCCTACACCAACTGGCAAATTTCAAATTTTGAATAAAGCTAAAAATGCTTTTTCTGACATCTATAATGTCTGGATGCCATATTGGATGGCAATTTACTACGATCCAAAAATCAAAGCTTATATTGGTATCCATGAGCTCCCTTACTGGTATTCAGGAGGGAGAATTCAACGCAGACCCCGAGAATTTCTAGGAACACCGCGAACAGGAGGTTGTATTTCATTAGATGTAGGTATTGCACAGAAAGTACAGGAATGGGCAGATATTGGCATGCCTGTTTACATTTTTAATTAGATTGAGATTGACCAAACCATGCCTCAAGAATTTTTTTGGCAATAGGACCTGCTTCTGATGAACCCTCTCCTTTTTCCTCAACAAGAACAGTCACAATAATCTCTGGATCGTACGCTGGTGCAAACAACGTTATCCAAGCATGAGGAAGTGATTCTTTTCCTCCATGTTGAGCTGTTCCTGTCTTGCAAGCAATTGTAACTCTCCTATAACTTTTCGCATTGGCCGATGACGTCGCACTAATATCTTCTAAAAAATTTTTTCCATCGACCTTAAGAGCAGAATTTTTAACTCTAAAATTAAACAATGGCCATGCTGTCCCACCCTCACTACACGCTTTAATCATCCCTTCTCTAATAAGCGAAACTGTCTTCTGAGTGAGAGAAAGATTAAAAACCACTTCTGAGTTATTGTTCATCAGTAGATGCGGACGGTAGATTTTGCCTTTATTAGCTATCGCTTGAGTCCAGGCATTCACCTGCAGTGGAGTCGTCAAAAGATAACCTTGGCCAATCCCATAATGATAGGTATCGCCCAAATACCACGGCTCGCCTATTCTATTTTTCTTCCACTCAGGGGTCGGAAGAACGCCTGATGCCTCCCCAGGCAAATCAATGCCTAGTTTTTTCCCTACTCCCATCTGTTCTGCTATATGGGACAAATTGGTAACACCAACTTTTTCCGCAAGTTTATAAAAGAAAATATCGTTTGAACGACTGATTCCCTTTATCAGATCAACATCTCCATCTGTTTTACCATACTGTGTATAAAACCAATTAGAGAATGAAAAGGATCCAATCTTCACTATTCCTGTATCTTGCACCTTAAATGATTCATCAATAATGTTTTTGTAAAGAGCTGCTACTGCTGTAACTATTTTAAATGTTGAACCTGGAGGATATACTCCACTTATTGCTCGATTTAATAAAGGCTGTCTCTTGTTGTCAGTGATTATTTCCTCAACTGTTTGATAACTACTCCTGGAGGCTTGATAAGTGTCATCTAGAGTAAAAAGATTGGGATCAAATGATGGTTTAGAAAGAAGTGTAAGAATTTCTCCTTTGGGAGTTGTGATCACCACTGCCCCACGCTCAACACCTTCCATTGCTTGATACGCTGCTTGTTGCAACTGTGCATCAAGAGTTAAAGTCAAATCTTGTCCGGGTATTGGATCTGTTTGCCCTAGCATTCTGATTTCCTGACCTGTTGCATCAACCTCAAACAGTTGCTTTCCATTTACTCCTTTAAGAAATGCTTCATATTCATATTCAATTCCTGTTTTTCCTACTAAATCAGTAAGGAGATAATCTCTGTATTTTTCAGATGCAAGCTCATCTTTAGTAATCTGACCTATATAGCCAAGTACATGTGCAAAAATCTCTTTATAAGGATAATTACGCAAAGAATCAATAGAGATATTATTTGCTCCATTTGCAATAAGATCCAGTGCTTTTTCACGGTTTAAAAGAATTGTTTTCTCTCCCTTGATCAAACGAAATCCAGGTAGATTATAGACAAGAGGTGTATGGTTCCTATCAAATATTACACCACGGGGTGCATAAATAATTTTCGTTCGAATCCTATTTGAGTCAGAGAGCATGCGGTAATATGAACCCTTCACTATTTGCAGTGTGAATAATCTAATAAGCAATACCCCACTCAAGATGACAAGAGAAAAAAGAAGAACTCCTCTACGAAAACTCAGTGAGCCTTCTATAAATGAACGGCGTTTGGGAATATTTTCTGTTCTTATATGATCCGAAAATGCAGCACCTGTTTTCATGTAAATAAAGTATCACGTCTTACTGAACTTGAACGAAAAATCTTTGCTGACAAGCTGTATACCAGCGTTACGATAATTATACTCAAAATGAGTTGAAGAGTTATATGTGCAATACTAAAAATGACAGAATAAATTAATACTCCCACAAAGACTGCTGACAAAATAAATGGTAATGTACTTGTTTCATACTTTCTCTCATAAAGAAATAATAAAAAGAGAAATACTATATAAAAAATCCCTGTTATACCTAGTGGACGAAGAGTAATTAGATCCAAAATCAATCCATTAACAATAGCAAGAAAAAAAACTGAAACTTGTTTTCTTGTAGTAGCAAGAAAAATAAGACTAATAAAACTAAAGGGAAGAGAAATCACTGTTCCCTCAAGAAGAGGAAATACCACAATTATACTGCCTATACTCAGTAATCGTCTTATCATTTTTTAGGTAATATAACAAAAACAGTATCAATTTTTGTAATATCTGATAAACTGACAATCTCCGCAGTCTGAAAAAGTGAGCTAGATTTTTTCTCAAATGAAAGAATCTTTCCCACTATTAGACCTGGTGGAATACCCACTCCATCTTCACGAACACTTCCTTTACTCAAAATTAGATCATCCTTTTCTAACTTATCAGAGATGACGACATTAGTAAGAATCATTCGCCCATTACCTTCTCCTCTTAAGACTCCTAATGCGTTTGTTTTACTTGTTCGAACAGTAAGAGAAAAGTTTTTCTTTGTTGTTAAATCAACAAGTGCCGTGTGTCTACTAGCAAATGAAACTTTACCAAGAAGCATTGTTTTTACTATAACTGCACTTCCTTTTTTGACACCATCTTTTTCTCCTTTATCAATCACAATCTGCTCTGGGAGAGAAAATCCTGGAATATAGGACTTAAGACCAATAACTTGCGCTGGAAGAAGCGAATTAGAAGAGGGATCTGTCACCTGAAATTGATCATGCAGGGCAGTAATTTCTTTTTCTTGTAATTTGTATTTAACAATTTCTGAAGTTAAACGACGATTCTCATCCAAAAGCTGTCTAATCTGCTGATCTCTGTCACCTTTTAACACGCCGTAAAAAGTATATGTTCCTCTTTGCAAAGGATGTAAAGAGGATTGCAAGATGCCAGTCATTTTTTGACCAAAGTCTGTTTGAAAAAACGCGTACAATGTTATGAGTAAAAGTAATAAACCAATGAAAAAAATTGTAAGATTTTTTCTCTTTGTCATGGGATCATTGTAACACAAAAGAAGGACTTCTCAGAGTCTAGAAAGCCAAATACAAGGCAATCTTTCGACCTTATTTAAGACCGCCAATAATTCTTACTCTCTGTAGTAATTCCTCGTTCTCAAGGACCACTCCTGCACCGCGAACTACTGATGTAAGGGGATCATCTGAGAGAATTACCGGCATGCGTGTTCTCTCTACGATAAATTGATCAAGACCTGCTAATTTAGATCCTCCACCTGTAACAAGAATTCCTCTTTCAAGAATATCAGAAATTAGCTCTGGTGGAGCTTCCTCAATGACATCCACAATTGCTTGGATAATCTGCGTGAGAACAGGTGCAAGAGCCTCTCTCACTTCTGATTCAGTTATTTTAATACTTTTGGGAAGACCAGTTTCTATATCCCGTCCTCTAACAATTGCAACTTTCTCTCCTCTCTCTTCATTAATCTCTCCATCATGGATCTCTTCTTGATGGTGTTTGGATTTTTGAGATTTATTCTTAGAGTTTGCATATGCACTTCCAATAGCAATTTTCAATTCTTCTGCTGTTCTTTCTCCTAGAATAATTCCGTGCCTTAGACGAATATAGTGAAGGATTGCCTGATCCATATCCTCTCCTGCAAGTTTAAGTGATTTTCCTACAACAATTCCACCCAGCGATATAACAGCAATTTCTGTTGTTCCCCCTCCGATATCAACAACCATCACTCCATTTGATGAAGAGACTGATATACCCTCCCCTATGGCTGCAGCCATAGGTTCTTCGATAAGATATGCTTCTCTGGCACCTGCGCTAAGAGCTGCTTCCCACACCGCACGGCGCTGTACCTCAGTAACTGATGAAGGAATCCCTATAACCACTCTGGGTCGTGCTAAAATAGATTGCAAAATATTTCCCATCTCATGAACTTGTTTGATGTAGTACGCAATCATTGCTTCGGTAGCATCAAAATCGGCAATAATACCTCCACGAAGTGGTCTTACTGTAACAATTGATGATGGTGTTTTACCTACCATTTTTTTTGCTTCTGATCCAATAGCGATAATCTGTTTGGATTTTTTTTGCATAGCGACAACAGATGGTTCACGAATAACAATGCCTTTTCCCTTGACAAACACCAAAGTATTGGCTGTACCCAAATCAATACCAATATCGTGAGAAAAAATACTGAAAAAACTATCTATCATAAACACTCTTATTCTAGCAATTTGACCAAGAAAAACGCTAGTACTCATTTTAACTTAAAAATATACAATTCTCTCTGAAGATTTTTAGATTTTTAATAATCTTAAAAACTGCTCTTGCCGAGTTTAGTAACAATATGCTAGGATTAAAAAAACTTTGATTATCAATTTACTCCCTAATATCTAAAAAAATGTTGTCTACGCTAGATCGTTAATTTGATAACTCATATTAGATATTAGGATAGGAGAGAAATTATTTTATTTTTCCGATGAGGCTTATAAGTATCTGCAATAAAATTATTGAGTATTCCTTTTATGCGCTATTTCTTTTTGTACCTCTTATCTTTACCAACATTACCTCAGAGTTATTTGAACTTAATAAAATATGGTTAACCTGGGGACTAACTATTCTCGTAGCTTGCGCATGGTTTACAAAGATGGCACTTACGCGCACATTTAAGATTCAGAGAACTCCCTTTGACATTCCACTATTTATTTTTCTTGTTTCACAACTTATTTCCACTATCTTTTCTCTGGATACTCGTGTATCTTTCTGGGGATACTACTCCCGTTTTAATGGAGGATTTCTTTCTCTTTTTTCCTATATTTTCCTTTATTTTGCCTTTGTTTCCAATCTTGAAAAACGTCATGCTCTAAGAATTATCTATATCAGTCTTATAGCCGGCATGGCAGTTGTCTTGTGGGGGTTGCCTTCGCATTTTGGACATGATCTAACCTGTCTTATATTTAGAGGAACATACAATGTTTCCTGTTGGACAGATGCATTTCGCCCAACGATCCGAGCATTTTCATCACTTGGACAGCCAGCATGGCTTGCTGCTTATCTTGCACTTCTTATCCCACTTTCAACGGCACTTTTACTCAGCGTTGTCCCTATTAAAAAAATTCCTTTCAAAACAGTTTTATTGATTAGTCTTATTGTGTTTTCTGCAGGATTTGTCGTCTTTGCAGCCTCAAGCGCATCTGTTCTTTTTTATATTCTTAGCATATGCATAGCAATTTTGGTTATTAGCCTACTATTCTATAAAAACAGACAAGATAATGATCGCTTTTCTGCTCTTATTGCAACAGCTTGGGGCATCGTTAGTTCTCTTTTTTATCTTATGCTCATCTTTGCTAATACAAGAGCAGGAATTATCGGCTTTTGGGCAGGAAATATCTTTTTTTGGGTAGTGTTATTCTTCCAAAAATATATTTCTAGATCAACACTCATCCGCTATGCTATTGGTCTCAATAGCATTTTTCTTCTAATTAGCTTTATTTTTGGAACAACAGTTGCACAGTTAGATAAATACACATTACCTGAACTTTTGAAAAAAAAGCCTCAATCTCTAAACACTCAACAAAAACAAACTCCGGCAAATCAACCTTCTGAAAATATTCTCATTACAGATTCAGGTAAAATTCGTCTGTATGTTTGGCAAGGTGCAATTGATGCATGGAAAGCAAATCCCATTTTTGGAACGGGAGTTGAGACATTTGCTTTTGCCTACTACAAACATCGCCCAGCAGGACACAATTTGACATCAGAATGGGACTATCTTTACAACAAGGCTCATAACGAATACCTGAACTATCTCACAACAACTGGTATTGTAGGTTTGGGTAGTTATATTTTATTTATTGCAACGTTTTTATTTCTTGTTATTAAAAATATTTGTATTAAAAGTGAAAAATCAACAACTCTTCCACTAAGAGATAATCTTCTCTCTATGGCTCTTGTTGCTGGATTTATCACAATTCTGATTACTAACTTTTTTGGTTTTTCTGTCGTAATTATTAATCTTTATTTTTTCTTCATTCCACTGCTGTATATTTTTCTTCGGGAAGCTATACCTCAAAAATATCTCTTAATTCCATTTGGTAAAGATAAAAAATATGCTGCTAATGATATTGGTCCCTATCAATGGACATTCATTGCACTTTTTGTCATCACTGGCTTCTATCTTTTATTACTTCTTTTGAGATTCTATCAAGCAGATGTTGCTTATGCGCTAGGATATAACTTCAACCGGGCGGGAGAAGTACAACAAGCATATTTGAAATTAACTGAAGCGGTAAAAATGAGGCCTAGTGAACCAGTATTTAAGGATGAGTATGCAGTAAATTTGGCTACACTAGGAAGTGCGCTTATCCAAAATAATCAAGCAACTGCCGGAGCTCAACTTATTCAGCAGGCAATTTCTCTTAGTGATGAGATCACTACTAACCATCCAAATAATGTAGTTTACTGGAAAAGTAGAGTTAGGATATTTTATCTATTAAGCCAACTTGACCCTCAGTATCTTAAAGAAGCCTTAAGGTCCATAGAAAAAGCACATGAACTTGCTCCAACTGATGCTAAGATTAGCTATAACTTAGGCGTTATTGCGGGACAGAATAATCAACTGCAAAAAGCAGTCAATATACTCACCCAAACAATAAAAATGAAGCCTAACTACCGCGATGCTTACTTTGCCAGAGGTCTTTTTTATTATCAATTAGCAACGGATTCTACAGGAAAAGTAACTAATCCAAGTTACTATGAAAAAGCAGTATCAGATCTGCGACATATTCTCCAATACATAGATAAGAATGATCAGACTGTGATAAAGACACTAGAAAGCTGGGGAGAAAAAATAAATTTCTGATCAAGCATATGTTGAAGATTATCCAAGCACCTCATCCTGTCTTATCCAAAAAGGCTAAATCTATCGAAAAAATAGATGCTGCGATAAAACGTCTTATAGACGAGATGGCAAAAACTCTTGAGAATGCCAAAGATCCCGAAGGAGTGGGACTTGCTGCCCCACAAGTAGGAAAATCACTTAGACTTTTTATTGTCAAAGAATCAAATTCTGCTCCTCTTCGAGTTTTTATCAATCCTGAGGTAAAAATTATCAACTCTGAGGAAAAGCTTAAAACAAAACAAACAAAGAAAAAATCACAAGAGATAAAACTTGAAGGATGTTTATCACTTAAAGACATTTGGGGGGTTGTGAAAAGGCATGATAAAATAGAAGTCTCCTATCTAGATGAGAAAGGAGAAAAGCACACTGAAATCTTTAAAGGTTTTATAGCCACTATTATTCAGCATGAGCAAGATCATCTGGAAGGCATTCTTTTCCCTCAACGAGTTCTCGAACAAAACGGTACAATCTATAAATCAAAAATAAATAAAAAAGGTGAGATGGAGTTTCATGAAATTTCAATCTGAGCTAGGTAATGAGTTTTGATCAAAGGTGCACAACTGTTGGTCTAGGTTGATTAATAAAGTTAAAAATTTTTTATTTTATTTCTTTATTAGAATACAGATCTAATAATTCGTGAAATAATATTCTATGCTACAATTGCAGCATGAAAGCGCGAGTTGTATTTTTCGGCACTCCTGAATTTGTTATACCAGTCCTCAAATCGCTTTATCTAAATTTTGATCTCGTAGGCGTCGTGACAGCCCCAGATAGTATCCAAGGGAGAAAAAAGCTACTCACACCCTCTCCTGTTAAAAAATATTGTCTTGAAAGATCACTCTCTCCCATCTTTACTCCCGAGAGATTAGATCACCCAACAGCTAAAGATTTAAAAACACTTCGTCCTGATCTTTTTATTGTTGCAGCTTATGGCAAAATACTACCTAAAATAATTCTTGATATTCCTACCCAAGGAGCGTTAAATATTCATCCATCACTTCTTCCCAATTATCGAGGACCATCTCCTATTCAATCTGCAATTCTTAATGGAGATTATAAAACGGGAATTTCAATCATAAAAATGGATGATCAAATGGATCATGGCCCTATTCTCAAACAATGGGTATTCCCTATATCAGAAAAAGATACCTCTGAAAGTCTTCATACAAATATGTTTGCTGATGCATCCAAAAAACTTCCTTCTATTATTGAAGATTATTTACAGGGATCGTTATCACCACAACCCCAAGATGACACTCAAGCAACATACTGTCCTCTAATTACCAAAAAAAGTGGTTTTTTTTCGCTGAAAAATCCTCCATCTCCTGAAATACTGGATCGAATGATTCGAGCATACTATCCCTGGCCTACAGTATGGACTACTCTAAAAATTAAAGAAAAAGAAGTACGCATTAAGTTCTTACCCGATTATAAACTACAAGTTGAAGGAGGTAAACCTTTAACTCTTAAAGAGTTTCTTAACGGATATCCTGAACTCAAAACAACAATACAAAAATTATTTAATTTACCTTCTTAAGGCTTGCAGTGGTCTAAACCGATAATTGTGCAGAAGATCCTTTGGCAGAAAGCACGTTTTGAGCAGCGGCAACTCTCTTATACATTCGAAGACACTTAGTACATAATTTCATCTTCTTTGCCGTTCCATCAATGACGATGCGTGCAGTATGCAGATTGGGGCGGAATTTTCTGAGAGTTCGACGCTTTGAATGAGACACATTGTGCCCATAAAGAATTCCCTTTCCGCATGATTCACATTTCATAGCCATAGACAAATACTCCTTAAGTTTATATACTATACCATAGATCAATTCAGATCTCAAGACTGTCAAAAGCTGAAAATTAAATTTAACATTAAAAAGGGTAATTAATTTTTTTTTATTTATTATGGATCTACTCTTCAACCCAATTGTCGGCGCACTTATTACCATAACAATTCTTGTCTTCTCTGCTATTTTCCATGAAATAGCTCATGGTTATGTCGCAGATAGATTTGGTGATCCCACTGCACGACTTATGGGCAGATTGACTCTGGATCCTAGAAAACACATTGATCCATTCTTAAGTATTATTCTTCCACTTCTACTTTTTCTCTCCAATACAGGCATTATTTTCGGCGGCGCAAAACCTGTACCTGTTGATCCTTTTAATCTTAGAGACGGAAGAAAAGATATTGCACTAGTATCTCTTGCTGGACCTATGACCAATATTCTTCTTGCAGTCCTTGGTACACTCATCATAAAATTACTCTTTCCGCAAACATCGCTTTTTCTTATTCAACATTCATCCTTTATTGGATTTATTCTAGGAACTACTGTACAAATCAACCTTTTGTTGGCTATTTTTAATCTTCTTCCTATACCACCACTCGATGGATCAAAAATATTTGCAATGATTCTCCCAGAAAGAATTGCTGATGCTTATCTTTCTCTTAGCTCAGTTGGTACACTGCTTCTACTTATTCTCCTTCTTTTTCCCATCGGAGGATTTTCTCTTCTTGGAGTAGTAGCAACACTTTTTGGTTATTCTCTAAAACTACTAGGTTTATAGCTAACTTTTCTCCGATATATTAACGAAAAAAAACTATAATCCTTGACACGTAGCTAAGACATGAATATACTGATCTTGCTCTTTGATACTTGAGTTGGTTGCAAATATTTTTTCTCTACAAATTCATTTGCAATGAGGTATTCCGCTTGCATGAGCAACGCGGGAGACAAGGTGGTTTTCAACTAGCTCGTGGGCTAGTTGACAGCCTTCCTAATTGTTATATCTCAGGGAAAATGAGCAACAATAAACTCGGTATTCAAAGAGCGAAGTTATTATCAATTTAACAATGCAAAAACCATACATTTGGTATCAATAATACTAGCAAGTATGGTTTTTGTTTTATTTTTTGCTTTAGTATTGCCCCTGATCCTCTTGTTTGGTACAATGATGCGAAGAAAATAAATAAATGCCGAAGTAACTCAGCGGTAGAGTAGCTGTTTTGTAAACAGCAAGTCATGGGTTCGAATCCCATCTTCGGCTCCAGCTGGGGTGGCAGAGCAGCAATTGCACGTGGCTGTAGACCACGCGTCCGAAAGGGCTACGGGGGTGCAAGTCCCTCCCCCAGCACAAAAAATCGCTTCTTAAGAATTGTTTTTGTTGGCAAATTAACTATCTGTTTCTTCCCCAAAAAATAACAAGCTTAATAAAATATTCTCAAAAAAGAATGAACTTTTTGCTATGTAAGAAAGATCCACGTTCCATTGACTAGAATTAGACATAAAACCGTCTGTTAGATGAAAAGATATAAAATTATCAGAAAATCCAAACATGAAGCAAATAATCTTAAATTAAATCCTAAAGAAAATCCTTTCTCTATAGAGAGTGTTTTTCTATCCATCGAATCTTATCTACAAAATATATGCAATAAAAGAAAATGTCAGAAATTCTTTGAATATAGCTAATCTCTTTCACTTGGCTGTATTTTCAAAAGTGCTCCAGAAAATATATTGCTTTCAAAGAGAAAATAAAATTGAGATTAATTTGCTTTAACTTTCCTAATTTTCTTGAAAAGCTACTAACCAAAAATACTTGAGATACTAGATGAAAAATTTGGTAAAATAATCCTCATTCCAACTAAAGGAAGCTAAGTATATATAAAAAGAAAATTACTTTCTAGTATTTACATATGTTGAACAACACAAACTTAAAGTTTGGATAATGAAATTAAAAATTTAAAATGCCGATGTAGCTTAGTGGTAAAGCACACCCTTGGTAAGGGTGAGACCACGGGTTCGATCCCCGTCATCGGCTCCAAAATCAAAATTTGAGAAGTTAAATGAATTTTTTAGCAACACTTTCATAGTATATAAAAAGTGTTCTAAAACTGAAAAATAGCTTTTATTATAATATTTTCCATATTGACATTTATATCATTCCTTAAGGTGAAGAGATCAAAACTACTGATCTCAGTTAGCAATTTCGAATCAAAAAATCAATATTGTAGTATGGATAAACTATTATTTATTTATTAAAGTAAAGTCGACAAAAGACCTTTATTTCTAAAAAATCAGATACTTTATCAGAAAACATCTTACTTTATATTAGACTCTACAAAATCCTAAAAATTTATGTTAAAATGTAAAAACTTATCAAGCAGTTGTTTTTATTTTTATAAAGATAAAATAACAAAAGCTGTTAGTTTTTAAATTTATGGCAAAAAAAGGAGAACATCGTATCACAATTGGTCTTGTTTGTACTGTCTGCAAGAATAGAAATTACGTAACAACTAAAAATAAGATGGAGACACCAGAGAAGCTAGTCTTAAGAAAATTCTGCAAACATTGCCGCAAGGTCACAGAGCACAAAGAAGTCGAAAAGCTTAAATAAACTATTTCTTAACTTACCACATTCGTGCTATTTTTTCTTGTTATTTTTTGCTATCTATTTTTGCTATCCAAAACCTTAACCCAATAAAATTTTAAAATAAAATTAATTCTCTTCAGGGTAAGAATGTAAGTAATAAAATTCTTGACTATGGTATATGATACATTTGTGCCTCATGTTTCTTGAAACAAACTGACCAAAACAGTAGAAAATCAGCTCACAACAACACTTGAGCTTGTTTTAGCAAGAATCGCTAAAGAAGAAGAGATGAAAGACTTTCTTCTCTCTTTATTGACCCCAACCGAAAGGATTATGCTAGCCAAAAGACTCGCAATTATTATTCTTTTAAAAGAAGGGCTTCCAGAGTGGCGTATTGCTGATGCTTTACACATGACGCGAATCACAGTATCCAGGATGCAACTTTTCCTGGAAGCAAGAGGCAAGGGTTATGAAATTGCTTTGCAAGTCCTGCAAAACGAAAAAGTTATGCAAGATATAAAAACTTTACTTCTGAAACTCGCAGGTTACGCTGTAAGAGCAGCTGGCGGACGAGTTAAGCCCTCTATTATCTGACAATCTATTTGACAATCTACATCTTCTGTATCATAAGTTAATATATGATACAGGTAAAAAAATTGCGTTGAAGACAAAAACCAAGTATAATTTCTCTAATTTTGAGATTTCTTAAATTTTGTGTAAAGGGGTGTCGGTTAACGGTAAACCAGCGGTCTCCAAAACCGCGACTGGGGGTTCGATTCCCTCCGCCCCTGCAGACATTGCTTCATTAATTCGCTAACTCTGACTTCTCATTTTATTATTCTTTCACATTCTAAGATAAAAGTCATATAGGTATGTCTTAACGTTATCAACTTTGATAACACATTACCCCAATTACCTCTACTCTACATCCTAAAATACTCAAAAATAAAATTATGATGATTGTTAATGTCACTGCAAAAGCCCCAATATGTCGTGTTTGTCTCTAACACAATCACACCGGTAGTTAATACTTTTAAAGCAGTATATAAAGTTTACGCCAACATCACCTGAATTTAAAAAAAAGTATATTCCCAATAAGAAGTGCACTAATTAAGATATCAGGTGGTCTTGAGATTGGCAATTTATTTAATAGAAAAACAAAACTTATGATCAATACCGCAATCATCAACCCATAAAGTATTTGTCTTGTTTTCATAACTGGCGATGTTTGTGGCTCTGGAAGCATTACTAATGCATAGAACAGACTGCCGGGATTAATTAGAGTTTGTAATAATCCAATGGTAGAAGTGCCGTTTACAAGCTCTATAATACTGTAGAATAAAAGGTATGCTAGAATGGTCCCAAACCTTCTTAATCTTAAAGCTGAAACATAGGCGATTCCTATTAAAGGAATATAAAGTAAAATCTGAAGAAGAGTATTATCCACAGGAAGAGTTAATCCCCACCATGAAGGATTAATCCCAAGAATAATCCATCCGACAAAAAACCCTGATGCTGCTGGATTAAATACATGTCTTCCACCTATTCGAACAAAGTTTTTAATCCCCATCGCAATAATACATATCAAAAAAAGCTGGTACCACTTAATAGATGGATCAACAATTAAGGTAATGATTAAGCTAGTAACAACTGCAGCGTAAGGAATAAATAGCTTTCTTCTAAGAAGGTAAGTAAAAAAAAGATCAGATAACACACAGTAACCAAGACAACTTATGAAAAGATAAACTGCTAATTGAAAACCAATGAGAGGATAAGCTGTAAGCAAAAGAAATAACAAAAGAAGAATAATCTGTACCTTAGGAATTCTAATAATCTCTCTCATCTTTTTTGAATAAACTCCAATTATTATCACAATAACAAAGTTTTGTTGTGTATACAATATAATTGTGCGCAAAAAATTATATATTTACAAAAGTTTAGATAAAAATTTTTTTAGAATAACCCTTAACCGATTGCTCAAACCAATTGACATAGCAATCAATATTGATAGTAAAAATGCTTATTTAAATTTTTCATTTAAAGTCCTATAACACAAATCACAAAATACCGCTCGAGTGTGAATTTGTGATTTGCTCTTACAATTCTTTATTCCAGCAATTAAAGTAATTAACTTATTTAACTTAATATCAATCTAAATTAGATAAACATGTTAAATAAGGTAGATTTTTTTATCTAGTAGTAAATTTGTTCTCCACGTTTCTGCTGTATTATAAAGACAGTTGTTGCCTGAGATTAATTTACCTCTTTTTGATTGCAAACATCTTTTTATAAAACTAAAATCCTAACTCTCTTGTACAATCTGAGGTATTTCAATATTCACCAAAAAATTATTAATTATGCTCAGCTCTTAAATCTTAAAAAAGTTTTGAATGTAATATATATACACTTATTCTTTCAGCCTCTAACACCTTACAGAAAAGTTACTCAGCCAGTCCCTATAGCTTGATAATAAACAAAAATAATTATAAGAATAGCTTGAATATATAGATGGATTATCATTACGTTGATTATTCTTAAAAAAATATTATACTTTTCTCATGAAAGACGCTCAAAGAAAACAATTTTTCACTTCCACTGAACTTAGAATTATCGCCTTAAGTTTGAGTATTCTATCTTTGGGCTTGGCGATTGCCTACATTGGTTTTATGCTCTTTCTTAAATCAAAATGAGAATTTACCAAGTTAAAAGTCAGCTTAATGATAAGTATTAATGAAAAAATCTATCTCTCCTTAAATTCACAATTTCAATAAATCTGGCAGAGATTTTTCAACTTTTAAGCATGAGAAGTTTAAAGAATAAAATATATTATTTTAATTATTTTTGGGTAGCTCTACAGTAAAAGTAGTCCCTTCTTTAGGTTTACTAACAAGCGAAATTTTACCACCATGAGCCTGTACGATTTGATTGACGATATAGAGCCCAACTCCTAGCCCCTTGTATTTACCTTTTATAGACCCTCTTTCAAAACGATCAAAAACCTTTTGTTGTTGATCTTGAGGAATACCTATACCATGATCACGGACTATGAGAATTGCGTTATACTTACTATCTTTTACCAGCACCTCAATTGGCTTTCCTGCACCGTATTTTATGGCATTAGTTATCAAGTTTGTCACTACTTGTTCCAATCGTACACGATCCCAATTACCTGTAACGGAGTTCTCCGAAAAAAGATTAATAGGAGTGCTTGTTTTTTTTGCTTGTTCAGTAAACCTTGATACCACATCTGAGGCTATCTTATCTAATTGTGTTTTTTCTTTTTCAAGTTGCAGTCTTCCTGTTGAAATAAGAGAGTAATTCAATAAATCATTGACTAGTTTACCTAATCGTTTGCTTTGATTAATAGTACTCTCCAACATTTGCATTGTACGTTCAATGGAAAATGTTGCCAATGACTGATTTTTAATACTATGAAGTACACTCTGAAGTTGAAGAAGCATAGAAGTTAATGGTGTCTTCAACTCATGAGATGCAATTGATAAAAATTCATCGCGTGCTTTTACCGCCTCCCGTGTCTCTTGATAAAGCATAGCGTTATCTATAGCAACAGCAATACGCTCTGCAATTTCTTTTGCAATTCTAAAATCTCTCTCTCTAAAAATCCTCCCCTTCTGAAAATTCCCAAATGTCACAACACCAATTATCCTCGAACGAATCCTAAGTGGAATTGCGATAACTGACTGAAGCCTTAAACTTCTTTGCAGTTGCAAATGCTGCTCATCTGCTGCCACTTCCTCCTCCAATCTAGAAGTTATGTAGGGAATAAACTTTGGTTTATTACTATGTAAAACAGATGCACTTATGCTCTTTGTTTTGCTGGTAGGTGGATATCTTTTAGCAAGTTCTTGTAATATTCGTTGTTTTTCACGACTTTTAGACTCAATTTCCAACAATTCAACTTTTCTCTTTGCATGAGTGATATAAACTTCACAAAAATCAGCAAAAAGAGGTACAATAAGCCTGACAAGACCACCTAATATTTTTTGAGGATCAAATGTTGCTACCTTATAGGTACTAAGCACTGCCAAAAGCTCCAAAGCTTGTCTTGATTCATATCGTTCAATAGCAGCTGCAATAACATTGGCAATTGTTTGCAAAAACTCTACATCATGCCTAGAAAAATCTCTGCGTGTTTTGGTAAAAATACTTAGTATTCCATAGGGGCCATTTGTTCCTGGTATTAAAACATTAATACCACTAACTACTCCCATATCAACAAAAATAGAAGATTGCCGAAATCTCCGATCCTTAACTAGATCTTTTATAATAATAGGTTTTCTTGCACTAAGAGTATAATCCAAAAGAGTATCATCTTCTGCACTAAGCACTGCTTTTCTTAGAATATCCTTCTTCAAACCAAACCCAGACTGCAGACGCATCCTCTTTCCATCAGGCAAAACCTCAAAAAGCTGACAAAAATCTGCATTGAGTGTATAAGCAATTGAGCGAACAACTTTATCTAAAAACGATGTCAGATTCCTCTCAACGCCATACTGACTAATAGTTGCAATAATTGATTGTTGAGCGGCACGAAGACTAAGAGCTGAATAAGCTTTATTGCGCCAATGTACAACAAGAATTACAATCGTTGCTTCAATTATATAGACAGTAAGCTCTAAAAGATCAGTAAATTTAATCAGTTGAAGTTGTCTCCCCGGAGCTAAGAAAAAGTAAGCAATCCCCAGAACAGTCAATAGAGTTGCGACAGCACCGGGTCCTATTCCTCCAAACCATGCACTGATTAACACAGCCGGAAAAAGAAAGATAAAAGGAGTCAAGCTGCCGATAAGCGGATCGAGACTAATTTTAAGAAAAATAAAAAAAATACTCAGTAAGAGAGCTAAACTATAGTGTGTAACTCTGGAATGCACGCGTGTAAGAGATATTACCTTTTCTAGTCTATCACTGAGGACATTTTTTTGCCTGCTTGGGAAAACAAAACTTATAAGCTTGTTATCCACGGTAAACATGTCTGTATTATACAATACCTGACAAAAACAATATTTTATTAAATTTAAAAAATATAAATAGTCCTAAGAAAATCTTTTATCTTTTTTTCGTTGTCTCTCAAATGCAAATAATTGGACCGACAAAAAGCTATAAGACAAGAAAAAAATAGCTGCTCCTAATAAAGATCCACCCACTACATCTGTTAACCAATGCTCTCCCAAATACACTCTCGATAACAACATAGCTATATCAAAGAAAATAACCAATATTGTCAATAATTTTTTTAACCTCTTATGCATGCTTGAAGTTAATATTAGAGAAATGATAATCAAAGAAAGAAAAATAGTTCGCCCGCTATGTCCTGATGGATAAGAAAACTCAGATCTCACATGAAATTGAGGAAAGCTGATATACCTTTCTGTCCTTAGCATAAACTCAGGAGGCGGAGGATGATGAATAAAAGTCTTTCCTAAAATCTCTATAATATGGAAAACAATATATCCCCCCACAAAGAGAATGCTTGTTATAAACTTGCGAAGCAAAATCAATAAAACAATTAATAAGGAAGTTAAAATCTCAAAATTCCCAATTATACTTAGCAAAGAAAAGTAAGGATCAACACGTCGTGTGAGATTATCTTGCAATCTCACAGTAGTATCAAAATCCAATTGATTAAGTATGTCTTTATGAACAAGATATGAAAGGAGAATAAAACCAAGGAAAAACACTATACCAGTCAGAAAAAGAAGAGGATTTTTTATCATTCAATTATAATACCTCAAATATTAAGCAGATTAAAGGTCACTAGGATAATTCTGATAATTTTATACTTTTGATAAGGAAAAAATTACTTTACTGAAAATCTATCTAAATTATTGAAAAATGAATTTTTCAATACTCCAAAAATTTTATTCAATATTTAGACTCTTCAAATATTCTTTAAATTTACTATTGATCTCAGGATGCTCAAAGGCAAACTCAACCACTGTTTTAAGGTATTCTAATTTATTGCCTGTGTCGTAGTATTTGCCATTTTTAATTTCTGCAGCAATAACGCGTTTACCATCTTGGATCATAAGCTTAAGAGCATCGTTATAATAGAGTTCATGTCCTTCCTGAAGAGCGACAAGCGCTTTTTGGATATACTCAAAGATATCAGGTGTAAGTACAAATCCGCTAACATTAGCAAGATTTGAAGGTGCATTTGCTTTACCCGGCTTTTCAATAATTGTCTCAACATCTATAAGACCATCTCCAATCTCGCGGCCACCGGCAAACCCATAACGATCGTAATCCTCATCTTTAGTTGCTTTGATACTAGCCAATATTGAACAACCATACTCTTCATAGATCTCAATAAGTTGTTTGAAACGAGTAGGTGTAGCCTTGATAAAATCATCGCTCCAAGTATAGATAAATGGCTCATTGCCCACAATATGCCCCACATTCAAAAGTGGTGTGCCATTACCATATGGTCCTTTCTGTCTCACATAAACAAAGTTAGCCATTTCTGAGATACGCTCAGTCTCCCTAAGAAGCGGCAATTTCTTCTCACCACCCATCCTCAGATTCTCAATCAACTCTAGACTCGGTCTGTCAAAATGGTCTTCAATACTTCGTTTATGATAGCCGGTTACGATAACTATATCCTCTATTCCTGCATCCACGAGTTCCTCAACAATATGTTGGATAATTGGCTTATCCACAATCGGAAGCATTTCTTTGGGCATTGCTTTTGTCTGAGGTAGAAAACGCGTCCCAAACCCAGCAGCAGGAATAACTGCTTTGCGAATTCTAGTAGGCATAAATTACCTCCTTAATATTGGCAAAAATAACTACAACCTTCAATACTTCAGACTGAATCCCACCTAGAATAATCAAAGAAGTTGCTTTAGCGCTGGTAAAGGGGGAAAGCCTTTTTTGTATTCTGGATATCATAGTTGTTGAGTTATTATATCATATCTTGAATGTTGCCATTGTATCGCTTTTAAGAGAATGCAATTGCCAATCTCTAAAGCATGCTAGCCAATCAATTTTTCATATTATTTATATTATTATACTGTTTTCTAGTTCCAATCTAGTGCTCTTTACATGACACCTCTGATTTGCTACAATTGAGTCTGTTATCCTACTCTCAGAGATGAGAGGAAGGATTTTTTTGACATAATAAAAGTTTATGACAGGACCACTCACATTCTTTCAGGAAACATACGACGAGTTAAAAAAAGTGACGTGGCCATCCAAAGAAGAACTTATTCGTTTGACAGTAATTGTCATAACACTTAGCGTGATAGTTGGTATTTATATTGGAGGGATAGACCTGGCGCTCACCAAAATAACAGAGACTTTGTTATTAAAAAAGTAAAATTTATATAATTAACCATGGATCAAACGATACACACACCAACAGAAGAAGAGATAAAAAAAGCCTCTCAGTCACCCGAGGCTAAATGGTATATTATCCATACTTATGCAGGACATGAGAATAAAGTTGCTCGCTCTCTTAAACAGCGCGTTGAAACAATGGGCTTTCAAACCCGTATATTTGATATCATTGTCCCAACAAGAAACACAATCAAAGTACATGGTGGCAAAAAGGAAGAGGTCCAAGAAAAAATCTTTCCGGGATACGTTCTTGTCAAAATGATTTTGGATGATGAATCCTGGCTTCTTGTTAGAACAACTCCAGGAGTCACAGCATTTATTGGTGCAGGCAACAAACCTACTCCCATCTCTGAAAAAGAAGTTGAAGCAATTCAACAGTTTATGAAGCAAGAAGAGCCATTGTATAAAACATCATTTACAGTTGGAGAGGCAGTCAAAATTATTGATGGTCCTTTTGCAGATTTCTTGGGCACAATTGAGCATATAGATGATACTCGAGGAAAATTGCGTGTCCTAGTAAGCATCTTTGGTAGAGAGACACCCGTAGAATTAGATTTTTTGCAAGTTCAGAAAATCTAAATTGTTTTTCTTAAACTTAAGATGAGAGAAATAATTGGATATCTCACTTCATTTAAACTGTGAAGGAAGATATAACGCTGAGAAATTAGCATTTAAAGAAAACAAAAGTAACTATGGCAAAAAAAGTAAAAACAATCATCAAACTTAACATCCCAGCAGGAGCAGCAACTCCTGCTCCACCTGTTGGACCAGCACTTGGTCAACATGGAGTTCCTATTATGGAGTTTGTCAAAGCCTTCAATGATAAAACTGCTGATCAAAAAGGCAATATTCTTCCTGTTGTGATTACTGTTTATGAGGATAGAACTTTTTCTTTTGTTACCAAAAAACCTCCAGTTGCTGAAATGATTAAAAAACTGATTGGTCGAGGAGGCGCTCAAAAACCCGGGAGAGAAAAAGCTGGTACACTGACACGAGCACAAGCTGAGGAAATTGCCAAACAAAAAATGGAAGATCTGAACACTGATGATCTTGAGATGGCAACTCGTATCGTGATGGGAACAGCACGATCAATGGGAATAGAGGTCAAAGAATAAATTTTTAAAACAGTGAAGTAAATTTAAATTCAAAAATAAAAATTTTAAATAATCTCAAAAGGAGATAATTATGGGCAAAATAAGAATCAAAACAATCGGAGACGAAGAATTGGAAAAACAACAAGCTGAAGAAGCTAAAAAGCGTAGTGAAACAAAGAGAACTGAATCTGAAGAAGCTAAGGATACTCTAAGTTCTCCAAAAGAAAAAAAGGAAAAGAAAGAAAAATTTAAGAAAAGAACTAGAGGAGCTTCCCGCTCAAAATCTTATCTTATTAAAGCAGAGCTTGTTGATAAAAATAAAAAATACACTCTTGAAGAGGCTATCAAGCTTCTGCCTCAACTCAAAAGAGCAAAGTTTGATGAAACTGTGGAATTACATTTTACACTCACTGATGGAAGTATGTCAGGAAGTGTAGTACTACCCCACGGAACAGGCAAACAAATAAAGGTTGCTATTGCAGATGGTAAAAATCCTCAAGAGCTTGATGCGCTAATTAAAAAAATTGAAAGTGGCAATATTGATTTTGATATATTAGTAGCAACACCGGATGCAATGCCACGACTGGCACGCGTTGCACGCATCTTAGGACCCAAAGGACTTATGCCCAATCCTAAAGCAGGAACTGTAACTACTAAACCAGAAGAGGTAGCACAAAAATATCAAGGCGGACAAATCAATTTCAAAACTGAAGCAAAATTTCCTCTCTTGCATATTGCAGTGGGTAAAGTATCATTTGGAGAAGAAAAAATCAAAGAAAATATCATGGCAATTTTGAAAAGTATTGATCATAAAAAGATCAAAAACGCAACACTTAAAAGTACGATGAGTCCTGCAATCCCTCTTGACATAGCATCTTTATAGAAGATAAAAAGTTAAAAAAAATAAATTTGAATCTTCTGCAGATCTCAAAAGGTTAATTAATAAGTAAAAAATCTTTATCTTCTTCATAGATAATTATGCTTAACTGGCAAACATGTTTTTCTCAAATCTTTTATCTTTGGAAAAAACCTTATACTATAAATAATAGAACTATGATCTTCAATCAAGTAAAAAAATTTTTGCTATTACAAGGATCTGGCGAAATTTATATTATCTTTATATTAGGATTGACAATGATTGCTGCAGCTCTAATCTCAGGGGGAATTGAAGAAAAAAAGGATTATCCAACAAAAACAAAACCGACTTCACGCATTACTGGGATACCAGCAAATGACAATCCAGACACTTATGAACTAGATGTAAGTGAAGATCAAAAAAAACAAGCAACTCCTTCTCCTCTACTAACTCCTTTAGCATCAGAGAGTGCTCTAGCAGACCTTGCTGTACCCTCACTTAGGCTAACGGATATCAATGGTAATGAAAAGACTATTTTTGATCCAGGTGAGCGCATATATCCAAAAGTAACATTTACAAACCAAGGGACAAAACGTATTTACTCAAGTACAGGCTTTATTTTTAGCCAAATCTATGCCCATCAACCCCAACCGGCAACGCAAGGACAAAAATCAGATGTAAAAATATGGATGAAAAACGGACTTTATGCTGCAGGATCAACTAAAACATATGAGGCTCGACCCAACGGAATTAATGATTGGTTCTTTAGAGAAAATCATTTTTGGACTCTCTCTACTCCCGGTACTTACACTGCTCGAGCATATATTAATTATGACCACGACGGAATTGAGAGTGATTACACCAATAATCAAACAACCATTACCTACCGAATTACTAATAAACCAACTCCCACGCCAACCGCTAAACCAACACAGACAACTAACACTCAATCCAGTGGTGTTGGGAATATCAATACACCACCTAATGGAAATACCTGCGGAAAATATAGTCTTAATAATCCAATAGGAAAAAACTTTGGCGATCCAAACTGCAACTTTACCAAAGATAAACTTTATTCATGGCTTAAAACGCAGGATGCAGCTAATGCTGATTACTGGTTTTATACCGTAATTCCCTGTGAAGCTCCAGGTTATAATCCCAACACTTATTACCGCTGTGGAGCAGCAGGCTGCACACCAGATCCTGCGGGTGCATGGGGACTTTTTCAAATGGGCAGAGGTAGGAATGGTCCGTATGATCATGGAGATGTCAACTGGCCAGCACAGGTTATCAATGCTACTACGTATAGACGCAATCTTGGCTGGCATGGATGGACATATTGGGCTTGTGCAAAATCACGTTGGTAATATAATCAGAGGTGAAACCTCTAAAATTAGTCATGAATCTATTATTGAATATTAGAAACAAACTAACCAATATTAATCCGGGCATAATTATTGTCATACTTTTTTTACTAACATCAGGACTGCTTGCACTAACTTTCATTAAAAAAGAAACTCCGCAGAAAGAGACGCCATCTCCCTCTGCTACTCCTACTATTACACCAACTGTGGAAAAATTCAGTTACCTGCCGGAAGAGACAGATCGCATGCTTGAATATGTAAAAAAAGAATTACCCCTTTCTCAAGCGGATACAACTATCAGACGTCGCCTTATCGCTGAGGTGAATAATGAAAGCGGTGTACTCTACGAAACACAAGACTTCATTATAGAGTACGTTAAAACACCCGACGTATTTATGGTGGGGGTAAAGTCAGAAAATATTGAAAATGCAAGAAAAGATGCAACAGAGTGGTTTCTCAAGCAAGGTATAAGTAATGAGGGCATCTGTCGTCTCCCTGTTGTGTTCTATCCTCAGTTCGTTCCTCTTAAGAAAACTCCCTTCAATCCCTTGCCAATCGGATGTTAATCCTCTAGATTTTACGCATCAGATAAGCTATACTATAGCTAAATTGGTATTTATTTTAAAAATAGAATAATAGAATGCGCAATTCTTTTGAACATCCTTCTTTTTATCCTGAAAAACTTGAATTAATTCAAAAGGCACCTCTTATTGGTAAATTTCTATCAATAGATCATATTGGACAAATGCTAGATACATCTGATAAGTATCTCCAATCTATCCTTTCTCAGATATCTACCAACAAAGATACTTTCTCTCTCTTAGCTTCATCTCTTGCAGCAATGGGAGTACACCTCGATCTCCTCAACAGAGAATCTCCCGGTGATGAGTTGATCCTGACAACGACATCTCTACTCATAATCGGGTATCATGTCAGAGAACAACAACTTCCTTGTTTTAAGATCTTTGATATCTTTCAAGAAGATTTTAGAAAAAAATTACAAGAACTGCGTCTTACCTCACCTGATACTCGTCTTTTTTCAGATAAGTCTGATCAACTTGATGCCTGGATTGGTAATGCTCTTGGTGTAGGAAGCAGACTAAAACAAATCTTTACCCAAAACAACGATCAAACGATTCTGTCTCAAAGAGATACGAACAAAGATCTCTCTCATACCCTGTATCCCAAAGAAGAATATCTAAATGGAGAAGAACCCCCTGAGATTCCTCAAGCATTTCAAAAATTTCTAGCAACTCTTAATCTTGATGATTTTAATAAATAAATATACATTTTGAAGTTAAAAAAATTAAAGTTGGAGATACACATCCTCTAAGAGTAGATTCTTTGACAAAAATAAATTTGTAATATGTAATATATTATAATATAATAATATTTAATTTTTTAATAAAAATTTTATAATTTTATAATTTTATAATTTTTATTAATCTATGTTTTCCGAGTCTGTATTTTCAGAATCATCTAAAAATATAAAAGAAAACACTGCCCCACAGCCGGCTTTCGATACCCCATTTGTCACTATAAACTTCATCTCTACCAATCCAGAAGGCATTGAAGTAGCAACGCGTTATGTCCAAAGACGCAGTGAAGGCTTTGATTCACTTCCTCTCACTGATGAGCAAAAAGACGCCGCAAAACAAGAAATGCGAAATGAAGTTGCTTTTGTCCTAAAAAGAAAAGGTCTTTTCACAGAGGAAATGAAAAATGAAAAAGATCCTGAAAGACGCTGGGAGTTAATGCGTAAAGCAATAAAAGACAATAATATTGATTTGACTAGGGAGATGGCATACAAACTAGCTATTAGAAATCAAGAACTTATAGGAGATACGCTTCTTGTAGATGCAAAGTCTATACCATATCCAATGTACACTATTGGTAGCAGTCCAGATCAGAGCAAAGAAAGTCAGGAATTCACCTCAATTGCTGCTGTTGCCGGTGCTTTGGTTACTAAAGATGGAAAGCTTATCATTCAGATGCGATCGGGTAATCGCCTTTTTGATCAAGTCTTAGGAGCAAGCGCTGCGGGGATGTTTGATAGTGAACATCTAAGAATTAATCTTGGTAAAGATCCCGCAACTGGTCAGACTAACTACCTTAAAGGATATCCGCAGCCAATTAATACAGATACTGTTAAAGGAAAATTTCTTGAGGAGGCATATCAAGAAATTGCTGTAAGATCAGATGATATTGCAAATCTAAGAATATTAGGTACAGCTTTAGATCATACATTTGTACATGATGAATTTCTGCTTCTTGGTGAACTAAATCTTACATCAAGTGAACTTGAGGAACGCGCATTATCAGCTCCACGCAGCAAACGTAAAGAAGGTGATTTTCATTTTGAGGAAAAATTTGTTTTTATAGATGCAACACCTGATGCAATTAAAAAGCTTCTTACTGAAGTTAAAAATCCGCTTCCTCCTACGCATTTAGCTGCTTTTGTAGCTGCAGGTTATACATTGATCCTTGATGAAGGCCGAGGGAAAGAGGGATACAATAGAGAAGCTAATCTAAAGAAAGCTGAAGAATGGAAGAAAGAAGTTGAGGAAGGAGTGAGACGCAACTACTCTGAAATCAATAGAATGGTAAAAGAAAATACCTTGCGCAAGAATGGTATTACAAATCCAGAAAATATTGCTCGGGTGATTGACTCAGTAGCCGGTTATGACCCTAAAATTCCTGCAACACAGCAAGGCTTACCTGAAATGCTCTCTGAACTTTATAGGTGTGGATTGATTACAGAGAAACATCATGCATGAATCTCTTACAACACCTGAATCAGTGTTACGATCAGTTCAACGGATGTACATCTTCGATGTAGATGGACCAATTGTTGAGCCAACATCTGAGACTATTACTCATCCTGAGATCCTCAGTAATATCATTGATGAGCTAAGTGCTGACCGACCAGTTGCATTGATTACTGGCCGTGGAATAGACTGGTTGATTAACGGAAAAGAATATACGCACAGCAGCATCCTCTCTGGAGTTGTTGGGTTGATTGAACAACAAATAAATGATAAATCCGTACTTGATAATTTTTTTGTATCAGCAGAGTTTGGCGGATGCACGATTACTTATCGCGATGGTGAAAGGATAGTCCATATTCATGAAACCACCTCTCTTCCTCAACATCTTCTTCAAAAAGCTGAACAATTGATCCAAGAAAAATACTCTGAGACGATGATGGTTGAACCAAAGCTTACTCATTTTACTGCTAAAATCGAGTCTGTAGATGAGTTAGCTAAACGAGGTAAAACATTTGTTGATTTCAAAAATGAACAAAATAAACTAGTCAAAGATTTAGAAGCACTTCTTAAACAAGAAGGACTTTCTAATCAACTTGAGATACATCAAGATAGAATAGCTACAAACATTAGATATAAAAACATTAACAAGTCATTTGCAACAAAGGAAGTCCTCAGATGGCTGCGTGAAAAAAGAATCGATCCACAACTTTTTGTAGTGTTTGGTGATAGTAGAGGTGATTTTGAAATTTCAGATGCTCTTGCATCTGACTCTGAAATTCAAGAAAGAAAAAGAAAAATAAAGGTAGTTTATTTAGGATCAGAAAACCAAATAAGAGAAATTATAGACTCACATCCGCAGTATGAGATTGAGATCCGTCATCACGACGATCTCACGCAAGGTACAGCAGATTTTCTCCAAGAACAAAAATTAAGTTAACAAACAATCTAAATCACGCGAATTATCTCTTGACAACTTAAAATCACAGCCATATAATCCCCTTATGCTGCGATTTTCTCTTAAACTCAATCTTATTACCAAGACCATCCTCTACTCTGTAAGTGAGAGGAGATTGGTATAGGAAAAGAGCCAGCAAAAATAATTTTCAAAACCAATCTCCTCGCAAGAGGAGATTTTTCGTATATGGCCACTAATTCTAAAGTAATATTGCTAATACAACAAAAAAAACTCTACATATTGATTCACTCTTTCTTGACAAAAATCAAGCCTGGTGATAATCTCGTGAATAAAAAAAATTAGAAAATGTAAGCCAATAATTGGCTTTTAAATAAGAGGAAAATATTAAAAAAAACAAAACATTATGGAACATAAAATACACGACCCACTAACAGCTATACTTCTTGATCCTGAATTCCATAGAGCAGTAGAAGAAAACAGAGCTGCTGAATTTATTGCTAAAAGATTGGGTGTTACACCTGAAGAAGCTTCTCGCATGACTGACGGAAGAACAAAAACAAATTCTCCCTCCCCTCAGTCAGACGAAAAAGCCAACCCTGCCCAAAAAGAAGCTATTCAAATAGCATCTAACTCCTCAGAACTACAAAATACTCCTTCTTTTGAAGATTACTGGACGCGTGTAAGAGGAGGTGTAGGAGACGTTGTGCCGCTAAACTTTGCCAGAGCGCATGAAGAATACCCACAAAATTACCAACAATCAGAGAAAAGAGCTAGAGAAAAATATCAGATAGGAGAGCAACCTCATTATTACTCTCAAACCTCATCTAAAGATACCAGGATATTGCAAGCAGAAGGAATGCAAAATCAATCTCTCCTGCGAAAAAATCCTTCTACCTCAAAGGATATCATTTACTACACCCCACCTCAAAGACGTGCTGGATTGTTATTAACAGGTGGATTACTAATCGGTATCGTTGCAGGCGCAACAGGAGTCATTTTTACAAAAGACACATTAGATCCCACAAAAACTTCTAATTTACCTTCTGGGCAGTCACCCTATACCTACTCTTCTAGTGGTCCTCTGGAACATGGTAGAAATACAACTGAGGAAAATAAAAAAATGTTAGAAGCAATGTCAACAATGGTAATTAATGTTGCAGAAGAAGTAGATAAAAGACTTAATCCTTCTCCTACACCAACAAGTACTCCAAATCCTATACCTACGCCTACACCTGATCTTGCACAACAAACTTCATTCTGCACAACTCCTGAGCCTGGAAAACTCTGCCGCATTCCCCCTCCTCCTCCACCCACCCCTACACCCTATCCCTCATGTGAAAAAATGAATGAGCTTAGGCCGGGAGACTGGTGTGTCTGGCCAACTGCGGATCCTCGTGGACCGTACGCTGCTTCTTTTGAATGAAAAACTAAAATATCAGCTTAAATAATACAAGGATTAATTATTATGATTATTAGTTGCTTCAATAGAATAAATATTAATCATCAAGATTATTAAATTAAAATTATTTTAAACACATTCTCAACTACTGTTAAATTAATGCATGTAGGACAATTTTTACACCTTTATAATTTATCTTTATTCTAAATCTTTTGTCAGAATATTAAATTCGATAAATTAAAAAAACGATAAAACTTACTCTAATTTATCTTAATTAATTTCATTACTAATCAAAATCACAAAATACCGCTCGAGTGTGAATTTGTGATTTGCTCTTACAATTCTAAAATGATTCCCGAATAAAGAATAACTATAGATTTTTAAGCTAAGCCAAAATAAGTTTTGTAAGCTGCGTCATCTTCAATTTTCTCCACCAAAAGATACTTCAAATACCTTCCTACTCCATAATATTCACGTAAAAATTCTATTTCATCGTAACAAGGATAGGGAATTAGATAGACACTTTCTTGTATTGATAAAAATCCCAGATTTTTAAGTATGTGCGATAAAAGCTCTTGCAGCCGTTTTTGCTGTTGAGGAATATCATACATAACAACTCTCCATTTACCATCCCATCTATGAGGTTTTTTAATTATTAACTCTTCAAGAGCATAGGTGAGAATTCTTTTTCTACCATCTTTTGTGATGATGATTGTCTGTTTGCCGTTGACATACTTTCTTTGAATTAGTTTTTGTTTTTCAAGCCTCTTAAGTGTTTGACGCAGATAACCATGGTTAAATTTCTTCCATTGTTCCCATTCGTTATTATTCTTTTCCAAAGATTTTGCCATGAGAAATGCTGCACGTGGGGCAAAAAATGCTGCTGGAATTAAAATTCCCATTCCCAGGAATGTAAGCACTGTCTTAATTTGAGCATAACGCTTTCTACCATCTTCGTGGCTAATTCTTTGATATAATAAACGAGCTATTTTTTCAATTTGTGCATCTGACGGAATTCTATCTATCATAAGTGAAAATAATAAAATCAAACCTCTTATTTATCCTAACATAAAAAAATAATAAATAAATAATTAATGTTAAATTAATAGCATTATAACCTATAGTCAAAATCACGAAATGCCGCTCGAGTGTGAATTTGCGATTTTTCTTACAATTCTAACTAAATTCAAACTAAATTGAATATAATGAAGTATTTATGAAAATAGACTTTAAGTTTTATTTGACTTTAAAATATTTATTAATTAAGTCTGTTTTTAAAAATAATTTGAGAAAAATATTTTCCTTTTTACCTACTTTTAATTTTTCACAAAGAATGTATCCCATATGTTTTAATGCAATTCGAAGCCTTGCATTTTACTAATTTATTTGCTAGAATGTTTTTATCCAGAGACAGCTGGTTCTGATAAACAGAATAAATCCAGCCGAGGAGAAAATACACGACGCGTTTGAGGAAAGCAATACCTTTACTTCGAACGAAGAAGATACACTCCTTGGCGAGTGTTTTTTTACGACAAAACAGTTTATTGTTTGTTAGATAGACTTCAGAACCAAGTAGAAAATTCTGGAAGATATTACACATATGGCAAAAACAGCTGCGGTATCACATCAGGCAACTCCCTATACAGGACGCGCAAGAAAAGAAGCAATTGTCAAAGAACTTTCTGAAAAAATTCAAAAAGCAAAAGCATTTGTGTTCACCAATTATCAAGGTCTTACGCATCAACAGCTCGAAGGGTTAAAGAAAGCAGTTAAAAAAATTGATGCAGAGTTTGTGGCTGTTAAAAATACTCTTATACTTAGAGCACTAAAGGACTATCCTCTATCAGAGGAAGACAAGTCATATTTTAAAAATCCAACAGCTGTACTTTTTATCTACAGCGACATAGTAGAACCACTAAAACATTTAGCCAAAACAATAAAAGATCTTGGTCTTCCAGTAGTAAAGTTTGGTATTTTAGACAAAAAATCAATTACCGCTGAACAAGTTCTCAACCTAGCTACACTACCGCCACTTCCTGTACTTCGAGCGCAACTTTTAGGACAGATGAAATCGCCTATTCAAGGTTTACATCGAGCATTGCAATGGAATATTCAATCTTTAGTGATGACATTAAACGCTATTGCACAGAAAAAATCTTAACGTTTGTCCTTGCGACAAGCAAAGCGAGGAGAAATCTCCTCTAAACAAAAATCAAGGAAAGGTGGTGAATGAAAAATGGCAAAACTTTCTAAAGAAGAATTAATTGAAGCAATTGAGCAGATGTCTGTTCTTGAGCTCTCAGATCTGGTGAAAGCACTTGAAGAAAAGTTTGGAGTAAGTGCGGCTGCGATGGCCGTTGCTGCTGCTCCTCAACCAGCGGCAGGAGCACAAGCTGAATCTGCTCCAGCTGAAGAACAAACAGTTTTCAATGTTGTTCTTACCAATCCTGGAGCCAACAAAATAGCTGTAATTAAAGCAATACGGGAATTAGTTCCAACACTGGGGCTTAAAGAAGCTAAAGATCTTGTCGATACTGCTCCAAAAGAAATCCTAACGCAGGTCAACAAAAAAACAGCAGAAGAAGCAAAAGAGAAGTTAACGGCTGCAGGTGCAACTGTAGAACTCAAATAAGCTTTCTTCTTTGTTTCTAAAAAAGTATCTAGTATCAAGTAAATTGTATTTGGCAAATCCATTGCATACTTGTACTAGATATTTTTAGTTAAACGATGTTCTCTTTGTTGAGTGTAAAAAATTCATGCCCTAACGGTTTTTACTCCATAAGGAAAATTTGCTCTTGACAGAGATCATTTTCTCAACTACGCTGAAGTTATGGGGTTTCTATCACCCATCACATTACTTTATCAACAGCTTTCTTTGAAAAAAAGATATATCTTACTTACTCTTTTACTTTTCATACTCCTCCCACTTTTTCTTCTTGTAGCTTTTCGATCAACAGAACTTCGCAATCGTGCATCCACCACAGCTTCTCTTGAAGCGGAGGACGGTACAGTTGTAGGTGATGTCCAAATCATATCCGATGCCAGTGCCTCCTCAGGAAAATACATTGAATTTTCCAAATCAAACACAGCAATCATTGGAACAAAATATTATGTAGATTGTGTAAATGGCAATGATAATAACAGTGGCACATCAGAAAACTCAGCTTGGAAATCATTAACAAAAGCCAGTCAAGCCAATCTTTCACCGGGAGATGGGTTACTCCTCAAACAGGGATGTGTATTCTCTGACTCTTTAAGCATCCCTTGGCAAGCAACTGATACAGCTCCTATTGTTATTTCATCTTATGGACAAGGAAATCCTCCTATTATCAGAACATCGGTCAATAACTCAGCAGGTGTAAAAATTAGCGGATCTTATATCATCATACAAAATATAACAGCCGAGGGTATAGCTCCAACAATTGATCCGGGTTGTTCGGATAATTCTAAAGGCTATATAGTCGGTTTTCAGTTAGAGGATGGCTCTCATCATATAACCTTAAGAAACGTAAAGGCAACAGGAAACTATGCAGGAGTATATATCAAAACAAACTCGTCATTCAACAAAATTCTCAACAGTACATTTGCAAATAACCGTATGATGAACCCACTTGATACAGCAAGTGATAATGACGCAGGCGCATTTGGTATCCTTATTCATGGAAAAGATAATGAAATTGCTTATAATACTCTCTCTGGACAGGATGCGTGCTCATATGATTATGGTAGAGATGGTGCGGACATTGAGGTATATAAAGGACAAAGAAATAACATTCATCATAATATAGGCAGTAATAGCGATGCATTTACTGAACTAGGTGGTGACAGTAGCATAAAGGCTGCAGATAATATATATGCCTATAATGTCTTCACATCTTCTCTAAATAAATCAATTTTTCTTGTAACTCGTGGATCAGGAGTAAAATACGGTCCCGTGTATAGGACAAAGCTTTATAACAACTCAGTGTACCTAACTGGCGGATCATCGCAAGGATTTGTCTGCCATGCAGGCTGCAGTAGCGAAATTCTCACTATGCGCAACAATATCATCAAAGCTGGTCAAAAAGATGGCTACGCTGATGGTACATTTGATGAAAATTATAATCTTTATGGAGGAACATCCCAACAATTTACTCTTGGACCAAATAGCAAAAAAGCAGACCCTCGATTCACTAGTACAATCAATCTTCATCTTCAAGCGGGCAGTCCAGCCATTGACGCTGGCAGCCAAGACTCAATATCAGCAGGATATCGAAATGATTTAGACAATACTCCTGTTCCACAAGGTAGTGCTGTTGATATGGGTGCATATGAATATAGATCAGTACTTGGAGCCAAAACACAGGCAATTGGAGGACAAGTTCTGCAAGCATCTTCAAAGCCAATAACTATCGCGGCAGTTGGCGATATGAATCCAGATGGCAACACTAGCACCACCTCACCCTCTGGTAAGAACGCTGCGGCAATAGCAGCAGGATTGGCAAATGGATCAATTGATGCATTTTTAGGTCTTGGCGATTTTCAATACAGCATTGGCAACTGCTCATCATTCGTTAATTATTGGAATCGTTTATGGAGTGGCACCAAATCTAAACTCTATTGGATAAGTGCTCCTAACCATGACTGGGAGCCAGGACGAAATGAGGATTTGGATGATTTTATGAATGGAGCCTGCCCCGGTGATAACGTAAAAAGTGCTATTAATGCTCAGCGTGGATTTATCGGCAATGGTGATCCGTATTCTTTTGATATTGGTAATTGGCATTTTGCGATGCTTAGCACTGCCTTATGGCGTTATGATACAACCAAAGCAAGACAAGTAACTACATGGCTTGATAACGACCTCGCGCAAGCAAAAGCTGCTGGCAAATTTCTTGTCGTTGCCTACCATGATCCCTATTTTACCAGCAACACCTCTTCCCACAGCCGGGAGACAGCTGTGAAACCTTGGATAGATATTATGGACAAATATGATGTACGATTGACATTGTCAGGTTCTCAACATAACTATGAGAGATCCTGTCCTGTCACCAAAGATGATATCTGTGCTGCAGAGAACGATCCGAATGGCATGACAGCATTTCAAGTCTCAACTGGCGGAATTGGACTACGTTCATTTACAAGCTCACCCTCCTATATTGTCAAAAGGTTTTCCGATACATGGGGCTGGCTTAAATTATCTCTTTATCCTGACGGATCTTTCTCATGGCAATTTAATCCCGTACAAGGATCAAGCACCGACTCCGGATTTCGACCTGCTCCGGGAAGCAGTATCTCCCCTGCTCCAACATCCACTCCGACTCCATCTCTGACACCTACACCCCTTCCTTCACCAACACCAACTGCTTCTCTTTCAACACCTACTCCAACAGCCACTCCATGCCCAGTTATACCCCAAAATGCTGGATCAGTAGTAACATCTATTACAATTCCTACAGAGGGAACATATGCTGTCTGGTCTAGAATCAAAGCGAACGATGAATTTAACAACTCTTACTTTCTGCAGATAGATGACTCCTGTCCATATGTTGTGGGTGATGCATCTTTGATCTCTAAAGATGCATGGAGTTGGGTGAATTACCAAAATGGTAATCCGCAACAAAAGATTGAAATTAACCTTAAGCAGGGAACACATATTATTAAACTAATAGCACGTGAAACTGGGGTCAAAGTTGATAAACTCCTCTTTCTCTCTGATAGCAGCTGCATACCAACTGATTTAGGAGATAACTGTACTGCATCTACTCTTCCTACACCCACGAATACCCCAACTCCTACACCAACATCTACTCCAACTCCTATTTCTACACCAACACCTACACCATCACCTACGCCAACAAGCACTAATACTCCCACTCCACATCCAACCTCTTCAACTACACCTACACCGATTTTAGGACAAACCATAGATCTTTTACCTTTGGCTGATACTTTTGTACGAAAAGACCATCCAACCCGCAACTATGGATCATCTACTCATCTTGAATCAGACGGTGATACAAGAGCGATCTCATATCTTAAATTTGATCTTAGAGCACTTGCTGGTAAATCTTTAACAACTGCCCAATTATCACTAACAATAACCAATCCGTCTAAACAAGCGCACTATATTTATCTTTTGACCAATACAGCATGGGAAGAATCTACTATAAACTATGCAACACGCATAGAACCTACAAACTCTCCTATCGCTTCAATTCCTCCTTCAGACAAAGGCAAAAAGCTTACAATCAATCTTACACCTGCTCTTAAAAACCACTTAGGTGAAATAATCACTTTAGCAATTACTTCATCATCTAGCGATGGAATGGACTTCTACTCCAAAGAAGCAGCATCAGGCAAACCACTACTCTCCATAGCAACAGATACTCAATCTGTTAGTACATTAAAAGAAGAAGTATTCTTACCTATTGATGATACATTTGTCCATAAAGACAACCCCCAAACCAATTATGGTTCATGGAAATCATTGGAAGTTGATGGGGATCCACAAAAAATTATATATATGAAATTTGATCTATCAAAGTTAGCAGGAAAAATAATTCGTCATGCAGAATTAAGATTTCGTGTTAAAGATACTTCATACTCAACACAGATTATTCGTTTTGTTGAAAATCATCAATGGGATGAGCACACTTTAAATTTTGTAAAACGATACCAACCCTCACTACCAATTCGAACAATTCATGGAGGTAAAAAGGATACTTATCTTAACATTGACGTTACCTCAGTTGTACAGCTTAAAGCAGGCACTATTTTTTCTTTTTTGATTGAATCAAACGGTAGTGATGGACTTGATATCTACTCCAAAGAGATACCCAATCCTGACTATCGTCCCGCACTGATAGTATCCTACTAAAAAGATTGTTAAAAATTTACAAAAATTTGTTCTTAACCAATATTATTTCTTCTCAGTCATACCAAATAATATTCGACCTATTGATGACTACTAAACAGCAAAAAAATTAAATAAAATAGCCTAAAACCAAAATAATTTATGGCTTGGCAATATATTCCAATTTTTGGAAATCATTTCATTTTTAATAAGATCTAAGCAATTTTTATGATTATGGTAAAAATTAAGTCAAGATATACAAACTTTCTAACAAAGATCAAGGCTTTATTTAAAAACGACTAAACTCTATAACATCAATTAATAAATCTCTTTATTTAAAGATACTCAAAGTTATTTTCAGATGCAGAAATTGTTGTACTTTTTATTTGTGTAAATATATTAGGATTATTTTGATAATCTAATCTTATTTAATGAATAAAAATAATATACAAGAATCATTCTTATTAAAATGTTGAACAAATTTAGAATGCAGATTAGACAGCAATCTTAAAATCCATTGTTCTGTAAAAACCATTCCTGTAAAAACTCTAATTCTATTATGAAATATCGCAGTTTATAAAAGTATGTGGATATCCCCCAAAAATCCACATACTTTAGGATGTAGATAAACTACCTTATAATGGCATACTATAGGAAAAATAAAATGCAAAATTAAATCTTATAGCAAAAAATAAAAGGATTATAAAATAAAATTAATTAAAACAAATCTTCTAAAGTCAAACTGTATACTGATAGAAAATTTACTATTTTTTTAATTTATTAAAATAATAAATCTTTATAATAATTAGCACTTAAGATCTATTAATGCTTATTGTTTAATACACTGCTTGCAAATAATTAACGGTCGATGCCTAAGAAGCTTTGACTTAATAGATTAATTATCTTAGTAGTTTTCAGGTAAAAAAAATTTTTTATTCTTCAAATTAGTCGGAGTAAAAAACAATACTTCACTGCTTAAGTAGAATATCAGGAAAAAAAATTCTTCTAAAAGCTGAAGATTCTCTAAGCTCTGATTAATAAAATTAATTTACCCTATTGGGTGATTCAAGATTTAGCATCATCTCATACTTATCTGAATTCAACTTTTATTTTTTTATTTTTATTGTTTTCTTTAAGTTCTTCCATCAATTGAAATTCACAACTGCTTGTGGATGTATTTTAGAAGCATTATTGACTACCGGTATTTACCTCACCAGTGGTATCTGTATTGTGCCCACCGGTATTGTTTTCTAATAAACTTGGAATTCTTAACCCATTTTGATCGAATTTAAATCCAAATAATGTGCCCAAAACCAGATTAAGAATCAGGAATGAGCCAAAGACTACAATCAAGCCGATTATGGCACCGATAATCGTATAACGTGCTGACTCGACTTTGGTCTTATCACCACCTGATGTGATCCATTTGATCCCTCCCCAGATGAGGAAGATAATAGCTACCAATGCACCTGCTATCAGCAAATAGGTGAGAATAGTTTTGAAAAGTGTATCAGCACTAGTAGTGGTGCAGAGTACTTGTAGCTTCCCATCTTTTGGACATAAAGAAATACTCTGTTGATCAGTTGTTGATGTACTGGGTGTGGGAGTAGGCTGTGAAGATTGAGAAAAATCAAATGCAGACCAAGCGGCAAGTGCTTGAGGAGCTGAAGTAAAGTAAAGTGAAAAAATTAGTACTGCGGAAAGCAATTTTCTACGAGAAGAAATCATAGCTAATTTAGCATAAGCATATAAAAAATGAAATGTCAAATTAATTTTTAAAAAAAATCAATACATTGGCGCTATTTTTCATTTTTCATAATAAAATAGTTTATGGCAGAAATATTTTCAAGTTTATGTACTGCAGTATTAAAAAAATAGCAGATCATGATCACTAGAATATCTAATTAGATTCGAAGATGACTATTGGATCAGTCTTATTACTTTGTTCATCATGTTGCTGTTGGTAATAATAATTATGGGTTTTTATATCTTCTAATTTTTCTCTACCCCGCTTGTCTTCTGATTTTATGATGCAATCCCTTAATAGTTGCTTTCTTCCAAACTATATAATTCTTTTCTATATTACCACCCCACCACTCTTTTACAACTCACTCTTTGAGAGTGTGATAAAAGTTTCCAACTAGAGAGATCTTATTTATCAAGCTATGATATTCGTTAAAAACGAAGATCTTAGTACATCTTAGAGCAAAATATGAACTCTAGGTTTTCTCTCTATAAACATTTTTAAAGTCATTTGTAAAAAAACATATTTTATTTTTTGGTAATTATGTAAAAATCGATACAATTCTAGTAAATGTTACAAATAATGGATCGATTTAACTGTCTGTTTTGCATTTATGGACGACTCAAAACAAATTCTGAGAGTGCGATGCAAAAGGAGATACTCGTATGAGCGTACAAACGTATCAAGAAGATCCTTGAATATTCCACGTTGGAGATACCTACACACCGTGTAGCAAAGTTTATGAAGATTAACCACAGAACTGTTTTGAACATATACCAAAAGCTTCGAAAATTGCTTGCTGATGAATCTCACAAGGAGCGGAAGAAAGTGCTTTCTGGTGAGATCGAGATTGATTGATGATGCCTACTTTGGCAAACGAAAAGGACAACGAAGGAGAGCTGTGCTGAGGAGGTGCTTGTTTTGGGCATGCTTGAAAGACATGGAAAGGTGTTTACTACTCTTCCTGAGAAATTGGGAGTTCCCCAAGTTGCAAAGATCATTCAACGGTAGTCTGAAAAAGGTAGTATCTTTTACACGGACAAGTACCGTTCCTAAAATTCGCTGGTATTCTTCGGAAAACACCTGAGACTTGATCATCCAAAGGAGTTTGTGAGAGAGGGAAACATTCATCTTAACGGACTGGAAGGCTTTTGAAGTTTTGCCAAAGAAAGAATCCTCCAATACCATGGTGTTTCGAGAAGATACTTCTTCTATTATCTGAAAGAGCTTGAGTTTTGGTACAACCATAGACAAGAAAACCTCTACCCTACTTTGACAAATTTTTATTTTATGTCGAAAAGTACATAATTACCAAAATAATTATTATTTGTATAAAATGAAATGATATAATTTAATAGTCTCATATGGATGATACAAGTAATGAAATTGAAATAATTGATGGTGGGTCAAAAGTTGATTTTTATGAAGCAGACACAGGAGAGTCCGCTGTTGGGTTTTCAGCACAAGCTCAGCGTGATAAATTTTTAGGTGGAAGTGCAAATGAAACTACAAATACTATGCTTGAAGAAAAGAAGCCAATCTTACCACCAATTGATGAAGTTAAATCACACGTACTACGCTGGTCTGATCCAAATGTCAGAAGACAATATGCTGATGCTGTCCAATCATTGTATCGAGCTGAAGAGGTAGATACGCCTGAAGGAAAAAGAATAAATATGGTCAGAACAAGCATCATGGATTTAACTCATTCTGTTCAAGGAACACAACAGAAAATTCACAACATTGGTACTGCACATGATAAAAATCCTAACTCGGAAATGAATGTAATATTAAGGGAAAGAGTACAAAATTATATTGAACAAACACCTCGTGAACAACGATATTTTATGTTAGAAGGCTGGAACGCACCAGAAGGACAAGATCTACCTAAGGAGTACAGAGACTTACTGGATAGTGTCAAACAGCAAGAAGGTGAAACAGAGGAGGATGCATATCAAAGAGTGGTACAAAGATTTGGTGAACAGGGAATAGGATTATTCTATGCAATGAAGTTGGGTATTCCAGTAGACTTTCATACTGAGATCTCACAAGAAAAAGAAGTTGAAGCATTTAAGGCAGCAGGACTATCGGAAACAGATATTGCTGCGTTTTTACTGCCAAAATATTTAGATATTTACAAACAAGGAAATGAGTTTAATCCTGATGATCAATTTACTCAGCAACAAATTCTTGAGGCAATATCTAAAATAGCGAAGGTAACTGGTTGGAAAAAAGACGAACTTGAGACATTATCACCTGATCAACAAAGAAAATTTATTGCACAAGCTGTAGCAGAAGTAAATCAAGTTACTCAGAAAGAAATTGGTAGAGTTATTATTAGTTCTGATTATCGACCTCAATATAAATTTGCCAATGAGATAGCAAGTTATCGAGATAGATCACGTGTTGCATCTACAATGTTTAGTGTAGGAATCGATACTAGAGATTTACATGTTACTGAGCGTGCTTATAAAGCAGTCCAAGAAGGTAAAAGTCCATTCCTAATATTTGGAGACTCACATACTTACAAGATTGATCCAGCGCTTACATACCTATCCTCACAAGCAAAAGCTGCCTAATTGCCTACGCTGTTGCAAAAATTAACCATATTTACTTCTTGTGCACGCAAATTAAAGTTGTGTATTAAGGTCTCCAAATAGGGGTATCGTCACCTGGAAGGTGAAACACAGCTGATGAAACAATTGCCTCCTACAGAAAACGTTTCCAGATTGAGGAATGGTTTAAGGATCTAAAACACCAGTTAGGAATTGCAGAGATTCAAACAAGACATCTCGCTCGTGTTGAAACTATGCTGTTTCTCCTATGGAGTTTTGCTGGTGGTTGGAAGAGTATAGTCGATGCTTCCAAGTCTCTCAAAGACAGACTGATTACTGGTGGGAGACAGGTTGCTTCTCTTATCTGGTCTGCCATACGGATTATCAAACACAAAATGATGGGAAAAAACTTCTGGAAAGAGGTTATCCAGTTGGCTATAGGACCGTAGCTACCAGCCTTAAGATTCTATCCTGCCCAGAGAAATACTGGATGCGGGAGTTTTGTGGTGGGAAGATCACGGAAAAACCCACCGCATACACTACACTTAGCAAAGTTTCTAAAAATCAGCACTATTGTACCAATTTTCAGCGATGAAAATATCAAAGTGGGGTAATCTCAGGCAATTGCCGGCAGAAGAGGAGACGGGCGAGCGAACGGCACGATTGCCCTTCGCATTCTGGGCGCGTCGGAGAAGACGATTCACTTCTCCGAAGAGAGCGTCCGCGACTTGATTCGCCCTTTCCTCGACGAATCTGCCAAACGCCTCATCAGTATCGTCGATGAGATGGAGTACTAGGTTGACCACGTTCAGGAACTCAAAATCGTTGGCTCCGATCGTGATCGAGACCAGCGTTCGCCGGCCAGCGGCCGATCTCGGTCGGTCGCCGATGACCTTGAGCACCTCGGTTACCTGGTTCCCCAGCGACTTCGACGGCGGCTGCTGTCTGCACAACCCCAATGCCCTGTTCCTCCAAGCGGTCGCGCCAGAACAGATCATATCGTAGAAGTTAACCTTCTCGTGCCGTTTCTGAAGCATGCGGGAGAACCCGTCGGGGGTACGAATCCAGAGACTGCCGGCACTGCTCGCCGCTGTCCCGAAGGCCATGGCCCAAGGCGATCGAGTCGCCGAGAGCGAAGTAATCGATCTCGCTCTGTGCCGACGAACAGGTGCCATTCACGCATCTTTGCTTACTTTCGCAGACGTTGCCACACGCCCCTCAGTTCTGGGGGTCGGAGGACGTGTCGACGCAGATGCCGGCGCACGGCTTCTTGCCGCTCAAGCAGCGCCTGCATTTGCCTTCGATGAAAACCGTCCCGCAGCGGCAGGCCTCGATGTCCATCCCCGAGTGCCACCATTCTTCGTCTCCCTCAGCGGGGATTACTCCCCACCTCTTCACCCATTCCTCCCACGGTTCCACGGTCGGATTCGCTTCTGGTTCCACGGCGTAACTCTCCTGTAAGAGTCTGTTTCAAAACCTCTCGGGAGCTCGGTGTGCATCTGAACGTTAACCACATCTTGGAAAACGATAGGTTCGGGGGGGTTCATACTTCAGGTTCTTCGGATATCGTCGCTCGTTGACGTCGCCGGAAAGTGTTTTCTGTGGTATAATTTACTTCGGCAGGGGCGAAACGGCGTTAGATCGCCGTCACGGCTGGGAGTGATCGCCAGCCGTCCGAAAGCTTGCGGGTAATCGGCCGGGATTCCTAGGAAAGCTTGGACCCTTCTGGGTAAAACGAGCCGCAAGACGGCAGGTGCAGCATGATGGGCGCACGTCCCATCCACCCCGCCTAAGAGAAGCAGCCCACCGAGTTGGCTCGTGGGCTGCCGCCTAGATCCTTATTCGGTTACTTGCGCGGAATGTACTTGCTCGGGATGATGATGTCCTGCCGGCCGAACGGACCGCCCCTACATCATGCAGCGTCCCATGGACGCCCCAGATTTGGTCGCCACGGCGGTCATAGCACATGTGCGCACCGTCGGTGAAGATGCTCACGTGTTGCCAGCCGCCCGGCCTGAATTCGATCTGCCCGCCCTTTGCCCCTGGAGGAAGAAGGTTCCCTCCGAAGGAAGCGTTTTGACCTGAGCCAGCCATTTCCCGACTCCTGCGGAAAAGGGATGTGACCCCGGCGGTTTATGGAATCGTCACCTGGATGGTGAAACAGATTCGCTACCTGACAATTTGATAAATGAACTAGATGCGTAAATATAGATAAGAGAAGGGTAATAATGGAGCAAAATTCTCTTTTTCACTCAGATTTTGTAATCCTTCCGCAAAACATATTGCTATTCCACAGAAGTGGACGTTTTTAAGAGGTGTTGGAAAAGATATTCTTTCAGAAAAAGCACGGGACAAGCTGGAATGGATAATCTACTATAATACCATTGCCAAAAAGCATGCTTTATATACAGCATCATATTTTGGGATTAGTCCTAAAACATTACATAAGTGGCTGACACGATTTGATGAAAAGAATCTTTCCTCTTTGGAAGAACAAGCCAGAAGACAGCAGAAGGTGAGATCCTGGATAGTCACCAAAGAGGAAGAAATAAATATTATGAAGTTGAGACAAAGAAATCTAGAACTAGGAAAGAAAAAACTGCAGGTTCTTTATCGGAAAGAATACGGAGAATATATTTCTACCTGGAAGATTGAGAGAGTAATTAGAAAACACAAGCTCTATTGGGATTAAGTTAAACATGATTACCTGGTTGAAAAAAGAAGTAAATCTGAACCTAAGATCAGAATCCATACAATCAAGGAACAACTACAACAAATCAAAGAGTTTGGTTTCCTCTGGTATATTGATGCCATCATTATCTGGTGGTATGGACAAAGAAGGATCATATTTACAGCGATTGAGGAGATAACCAGGATTACCTTCGTCAGATGCTACAAAACCAATACCCTCTGGATTTGCAGAAGACTTCTTAAAAAGATTGCTGTATTTATCCAATGGAAAGATAAACATCATGTATCAGGATAATGGTAGTGAGTTTAAGGGAGCATCTCAGAGAGCATGTCAAACACTTGGCATTATTCAAATCTACTCAAGGCCACATACTCCTCAGGATAATCCTGTCCTTGAGAAGTTTAATGACACAATTCAAAAAGAATGGCTGGCATTATCTGCTGTGGGGATTGATGACATTGATGAAGCAAACAAAGATCTAACCAACTGGTTGGTCAAATACAACATCTACCGTCTTCATCAAGCCCTTGATTACAAGATTCAATTGGAGTATGATCAAGAGCACTTCTTTCAAGTATTACCGATGTGGTCAGCCAGAACATCCCCTTGACATCTTTGTTATAGTTTGTTACTTTATTATTAGTTAATCATTAAAATGTTTCTCTATAAATAGGAATGATTAACTAAGACATACTTCCGAGCTTATGGCTGATCAAAAGATATCAATCAATGACCTTCCAGATCTACTCACTGTACGTGAGGTAGCAGAAGTGCTACGAGTTTCTCCTCTTACTATCAAGCGCTGGGGTAAAAGAGGCAAACTTCCAGCAATCCGTATAAACTCTCGCGGTGACCGCCGTTATAAAAAAGAAGCTGTCCTCTGGTTATTAGGCATTCAAGAAAAAAACAATAACCTTTAATTTTTCTTTTAACTCCTTTTATTCTTCGTATTTTTTCATCTGTTTTGCTATAATTGCAGCCAACTGCTGAGCAATATTTACAAGATGATAATCGAAAGAAAAATAAACAGACGAGAAGCTATTACCTACCTAGCAGGCAGTATTGTCTCAACCCAAAATTACATTGACAATCGCTATGAGCCAAAAGAACAACTTGAACAGCGATCTTTTGAGGTAGTGTCAATCACATTCCATGAAGTTGCAAACAGCGATCAAATGCTTCAGATTATTTATCCCCTGCTTAATGAAGGGTATATTCCTATCTCTATCAGAGATGTTCTAAAGGCTATCAATAATCAAGTAGATCTTTCCAAGACCAAATCTTTATTGATCACTCTTGATGATGGCTTGAAAAGCCAAAAAAATGCAGTATTGGCAGCAACTCAGGCTGAAAAATCATGGGGTGTTACTCTCCCTCTTCTTTTTGCTGTGATGACGCAGTTTAATTATTATAACGACGATCAAATTCCTCTACATACTCCATCGTACAATGATCATGTGCATGAATACTTAACCAAAAAAGACATTCTGCAAATCATCGAAAATCCATCTTTTGATCTAGCTAATCATACGCTCAATCACGCTGATCTGACTAAACTTAATGATGACGATCTTATCGGAGAGTTAACAATTGCGCAGAGAAGGCTATCTATTCTCTATAGCGAAGCAGGAAGACAAAACACACCAAGAATACTTATCTATCCTTTTGGAAAATATAATCAGCATGTTTTACAAACTGTCTCAGATCTTGATTTTGAAGCAGCTTTCACCACCAAAAATGATACATTGTATTCGGCTAAAAAAAGATTGCGTTTGGGAAGAATAGGAAAAACTTAAGGGAAAATACACTCAATAACTATTTAACGTAGGTTAATCTGATATAAAAAGCTCCACTCTTCCAAGATGGACTATTCACATAAGTAGAATATTTCAGAAAATCCAAATCTGAGTAACTAGTCTGTGTCGTCCCATAAAAAACAGGTGCAGCAGAATTATCAAACCTTAAGATATAATAAGCATTTGCTTTCAAAGCAAGATTGACAGTTGCATAATACCACGAAGATGATACACCAGCTGAGGTTGTATTGGCAATTTCACGACCAAATGTACCTGTGCTATCTGACTCATACAGCACAAAACGTGTACTGCTGCCACAACGATAGCACTCAACTTTTTTAAGAGTCATATCATTTTTAACTCTAAAAAGAGTGCGTTTAGAATCGTATGTATTAAAGTACGAAAGATTGGTCAGGCTAGGATAGGAACTCTGAACAAAAGTTTGTTGGACAGACGTTGTAGGTGTTGGGGTGGGAGTTGGTGTTGGTGTAGGCATAGGTGTAGCTGTAGGCGTTGGTGTTAATGTAGGTGTTGGTGTCGGTGTTAGAACAACTGTAGGTGTTGGTGTCGGTGTCGGTGTTGGAATAATTGTTGGTGTTGGAGTAGGAGTTACTTGTGCTGAGCCGGAAGAAATAGTATAGACAACTGTTGCCTGATTGTTGCCGTATGTTGCCTCTTTACCTGTTTGTCCGTTATTAAGATAAATTCTTGCTGTATATGTACCCTCGATATCCTTAGACCATGATTTACCATTGGGAAAGAAAGATCTATCAGCACTTACTGGACTAGCATCAAACGAAACAGTACTAAATCCGGGAATTTCTGCCACTTTAAGATATACATTCACATCCGAGGAAGTATTTTTCAGAATAGGATCTGGCGCATCAGACATGACAGGTGATGTCATTGTACCGCTGACGACGCGCACCGGGCGATAACCAAGGTTACGTACTTTAATACGAGGATAGATCTGTCTTCCCGGAGGAAATACTGTCCTCTCTACTCCATCGCTATCTGTAAGTGCAAATTTTTCTACCACTAAATCTCCATAGCTATCTCCTGATGGAAGAGGTATCTCAACACCTGCTTTAATCGGTTTTCCAAAAACAGGAGCACCAGTTGATCCCCAAGTAAATTTTTGAGCTCTGATTGTCCTTTTCTCAGAAGAGCTAGTAGTATTGCGGGCATGATAAATAATCCAATCCTCTGTACCATCTGGTGACTTGGTAAATGCATTGTGTCCCGGACCATATACCCCATCTGTTTGCTTGAAAACAGGAGAAGATCTTTTGGACCAAGATGAAGGATTTAGCACCTTACCATTACTATTGGTGATCATCCCTAAACAATAATCAGGAGTAGCAAAAAAACTAGCTGAGTAAGTAATAAATGTTTTGCCATTTCTCTGGAGTACAGCTGGTCCTTCAACTATACCAAATGTTGTACCATTCCATCCCTTCTTCTCCCAAGAATAAGTAGCCTGTACTATTGATACACGATTGCCACTTATAGTATAGGGATTGCTCATGGGCGCTATATAAATTTGTTGCCATGCTGTCAGATCCGTCCCCGGTCGTCCCGACCAGACGAAATACAGTTTGCCATCAGTGTGTCGAAATACTGTACCATCAATAGCCCAAGCATTAGGAGCATTGGGTGGAGCGATTTTGCCTTTAAATGTATATGGACCCTGTGCATCCTGAGTCTGTGATTCCAAAACGTACATCCTATGATAATGATCATCCCCATTATCAGCTGCAAAGTAAATATACCATCTGCCATCTAGATAATGAATTTCAGGTGCCCAGACATTGCAGCAATACATCGTTCCTGCCGGAGCAGTCCAGACGACTACTGGTTTGGCATATTTTAGATCAACTGGCGATTCTGTCTTCCAAACTGTTATTTTGCTACCTTCTGTTTTGACAAAGTAATAATAACCATCTTTATAAAATATGTGTGGATCAGCGCCAGTCATTAGAGGATTAGTAAATGTCTGAGTTGATGCCTGAACAGGATGAGTTGAATTTCCTACGGCAGATACCCCCAAGATAAGTAGGGCAAGAGAAAGAAAAAAGATAATTCCTTTTTTAGTAAACATATAAATCTGCTTAAATTCCCAAGGATTATATAACAAATCGTAATTATATGCAAGAGCTTAATCTAGCTAAGAAGCGGCAACATTTACTGAATTCTTGCTCAATATAATCTAATGTTTAAAAGAATCAATCAACAAGATGAATGCCGTAGAATTAATACTTTAAAGACAAATTACTGAAGTATTTATTTTTGAGTATTTTACAATTACAAACTTAAAACAATTACACTTTTCTTATATTTACATACTAAATTAAAAGAGAAATTGAAAATCAATTTCTAAATTTGAAAGATTAAAATTTAAAGGTTGCTTAATATTATAGGATATAATATAATTGTAATAAATATGAGTAGTGAACTTGGACGATTTTTCCATGATCAGGAGAGAATACTCCACCGCACAGGAGAGTATGCGCAAGCCTTGCGATTGCATACAAATCGATTTATTGGTTATATCTCTAAGTATCCAGAAGTCACTGGCGTTGTGGGTCTAGGATTCCCTTTCTATCTGCCTCGCAATATCTCAGATAGCGTACAAATTACAGAAATGAACCGTTTTACTCAAGAAAAGAAAAGTACTCTTACTGCAGAATCTTTGCAGAATTGGAGATGTCCAACCTGTTTTAGTGAAAATGAACTTCAAGGCACACGCAATCAGCAATGCAAAAACTGTGCCCTAGAAAAATTTAAGCCTAGCGATATCCAAAAAACATATATTGACCTTGACTTGCTTTGTTTAATCTCAGGCGATGAACAATCCTGTCGCAAGACTGCAGAAAAAATTGCTTTTGATATGAGAATGGGTCTTTTCCCTCCCTTAGATTTAGATCTCAATGCCAGTCTTTCACAGTATTCTGCTTTTACTCAATCTCCCTATGAAGTTCCACCCCCTCTTGATCTGCATTTTGTTAGAGCTGAAGAATATTTAGAGGTGATAAAAAATATTGGAGATAATCAACCAACAAGTCTGAACGTACTTTCTGCATACGAGAGCCTTAAGTCAGATAATATGCCTTTTGGGATGGGGAGCCTATTTCTTAGCGAACCAGTAATTTTGGATCAAGAGTTTCTGCAAGCTGTCAATGAGAAACGTAATCAACTTCTTGATCAACATGAAGGTGCGCAACAAGTCTTGGAAAAGATTAAAATTTCATCAGGACAGGTACGTAGAATGTTCTCGCAAAAGGATATGCAAGAAGCAATCATCGAAAAAATTGCCTCTCCTCTTCATCTTGCAGAAAAAACAATTTTGGTATTTGGGACAACAATGCCCAAAAACAGCAAACTTGATGATCAGGATTTACGCAAAACTGAGGCTTTATGGAGGATCATAACCGCTATTGATCTTGCCAAAAAAACTAATTATCCTATTCTTTTTACAGGATTTGAAAGTGAAGAAATGGCTTCGTGGCTCATAGCTCAAGAACCAAATCTTGCAGCTAACGTATTTATTGAACCCTTTTCTCACTCAACAGAAGAAAACATCAGAAATGTTGTCTTTTTTGAAAATAAATTAATGACAGATAGATGGATAGGCGTCTCCAACTCATGGCATCTTGAGAGAATCCGCTGGGTAATACAGCCTAGAACAGGATTTAGATTTACTCCCTATCCAATAGAACAAACAATGCGCACTCAGGGAGTATCCCAAGATAGAATTCTTAATTTTCAAAAGATACGTTATGAAGAAGAAGCCACAAGAATCCAACAAATGACCGGATATCGCCCATCGTTTGTTTAAAATTAATGTTCTCTATTGAAACATTTTTAATAGTAGAACAATGCAAATATTTATTTCTGATTTTAACAGAAAAGTTTTTTTTAAGTTCACAACCATAAAACATTTCTTGATAAATAAGAAGACTAAAAAAACGCTCTCCAATAACTTTCGAAAACAGATATTTATAACGACAAAAAAATATTTTCTAAGAAATCACAAATTCACACTCGAGCGGCTTTTTGTGATTTTCTCTTACAAGTTGGTTTTGAGAGATAAAAATTGATAAAGATAAATAGTTTTTGATATGTTTTTATACTGTAAGGTGGTATTCTGCCTGATGCTCTTTGAGTATTTTCTCAAAATTAGGTTTGTGGAAATGTTCTTTTATAAACTTGATTGTTTCCTGAGGATTTTGGGTATTAACAAAGACATTTGTCCCAACCTCAAATCCTCCCAGCGTTTTGTTGCGTGGAATTATTCGCAGATACCAATCTCCTCCGGGGTAGATATAAAAATTATATGGAAAATCATTACCATGACGTACATCAAAAATTTTAACAAGTCGAGACAGGATATCTGCAAGATCGTGAATTTGTTCATCAGTTATCTCACCAAATATCTGACCATCTTTGCGCGGTGCAATCCATACTTCATCTGGCCAATTAGATGTTTTGGGACAAAAAATTCTAAAATACTCAGTTTTAATACCATCTGGAATATCTGATGAAACATACTGAAGACAGGGAATATCAAGAAATACTTTTTCTGGTATTACAACAAGCTGAGTGTGAGGATGAGGAAGACTCTCACCTGCTTTCTGACCGCGATTGTGAAAAATATAGACCTGACCTTTATAATAATATTCATTAAATTGATGTCTATATACTCCCAACAACAGCTCTATTTGATGCAGATCTAAACTCTCAAATCCTTTGTGATGATCCGGTGAGTTGATAATCACCTCGTGTATTGGAGCAAAAGGAAATTTATTGGGAATAACTCTAACTTTCCAGTTTGAGTCAGGATATTTACCCCCAATCCTAAAAATTTCTCTCTCAAGATGCTCGCGGCCAGGACAAAACGGACAAGGAGGCTCAATACCATTGGCAATGTCTGGACGTTTTGCGCGTCGCGGTGCTGATATGACCCAGCGCTTGGAAAGTGAATTTTTGATGAAAGTAAAATCAGGCATTATAAAAAATTGCAAATTATAATACTAAGATAGAATTAGCAATCTCCTACTGTTTTTATTAAAAGTAATATTTGCAAAAAATGCAAATAACTCAAGTTACTCTGAAGGTGTTGGTGTATTGACTGCTGCAGGTGTAGGATTTAATGCAACATATGATTTACCAAGAATTATCAGAATATCCGCTCCTTCTGGTTTAATCTCTTCTTTTGGCAAAGAGCCAACTGCACCCTTAACATATGTTGCCAGCTGTTTGGCAGCATTACTATTTTTTCCTGTTAGATCAACAACTATTGAGTCTGCATAGTTATCTTTTGAGGCATTTTCTTTGGCAATAACTTCTGCATTCAAGGATGAGATTTTAAGTAGCGATGCCTCAACCCGTTTGGTAAGTCCAACAGTAGTTGTCCCATTGTAAAGTGCGATCTTTAGTGGCTGAGATGAGGTAGCCGCTCCTGCAACTTGAGTGTTTACGCTGTTGTCAACATCTACAGGACCAACTTCGATAATTTTATCTATCTCTGGTCTATAAAGAATTGCTTTTTTTGCTCGTGTATAGATTAGAACCCGGTCTCCATTTTTTGCCCGGGCAAAAAGTTTATTTCCCGAAAGTTGGGTGACATCAGAGACTGTTGCTGGAATCGGCACCTCTCCTGTTGGCAGGTCAATATGCCGTCCGACTTTGCTTAACAACTGCTGTACTTCATTACTTACAACACTGCCAGCAAGAAGATTTTTAGTCTGAGTATATTTATAATAAAAATAAACCGCTGTTACTAATAAACCCAAAATAATAATTGTTATGACACTCACCAAAAAATACCTTTTAATTTTCCAACCATTGTCAGTGTTGTTAGACTTTTCAGATTGTATTATTGGCTTATGATCTGAAGAAGATTTGTTCTTCATAGATCTATCATAAAGCTATATTGACAAAACAGTCAAGAGAATACCAAGAAAATTTACTTCTGCTTTCTGTTTTCTAAATTATGCTACGATGAGTATATGAGAAAATTTATCCTTATCTTACTGATAATATCAATTCTTTTAACACCAGTATTTAACATCTTTAATTTCAGTTTTGCATCAGATTTGTCAGTAACTGCAACTATTCCCGCAGATGAAAATGACTTTCAACTGCAGATTGCATCTTCAGCCACATCTCCACTCCAGGAACAAAAAGTTTATTCATACACTATAACATATGGTAGTTATCTTAATCATCAGATAAATTTCTCCATAGTCGCAAGCTGGAGTGAGGATACGGCAGAAGGACTGGATTCTCAAATTACAGCAGTCGAGTATGTACACGGAAGTGCCAGCAAAGGTGAAGGTAACATCAGCCCTATTATTGATCTGACTAACAAAACCATAACATGGGAATTTGACTCTTTTCCCGCTCAGACAACTGATAAAACACTGACATTCCAACTGAAAACCAAATCCTCATCTTTAACTAACAAAAAGATCAATTTTTCAGTGTCTGCTTCTCTGAACGGACCCGGTGTCACAGTGAATAAAAGTATCAATCAGTATCTCATAATCGAAGGTACATCAGAAAGTACAGCTGTACCCACCTCAACTCCTACCCCAGCCCAAAGACTATTACCTACTCCCTCAGAATCATTGGACAAAAAGAAATTAGATTTTCAAATAGTCGATCTTCGACAGCTGACAGCAAATGAAGTTACACTTTTTATCCAGACCACCAGTGCCTCTAAAATCAAGCTGGAATATGGAAAAACTTTATCTTTTGATAACATCATCTACAGAAATGTATCTGACACAAAACATCTGCTAACACTCGCCAATCTCAATGAGCAAACAAAATATTATTTCAGAATAACTATTTTTGACGATAAAAACGAAAAACAATCAGAGATATATACACTGAAAACACCAAAAAAAACAGAACTTACAACAATTGAAAAAAACAATATCATATTCCTCAGCAATAATATTATTCTGAATAATTTTTCTTTACCAAAAACAGAGACAAAACAAAAATCAGATCAGCACAAGATTTTACTGCCTACTGCAACAGATTATCAAATACAAATCCCGTTTAAAAACAAAAATCAAATCAAAAAAGCTGAAGTCTTTGTTAGAAATGATTCTGTTTTGGGAATATCACTTTTTCAAAAAGTAGATGCTCTCAGCAAAATGCATCCTGATACTGCTTATGGAGAGTTAGTGCAGCTCTCTGATGGTTTATATTATGTAAGACTTAAAGTTCCTGAAGAAAAAGGAATTTATGCTGTTTTTCTGCGTATTACAGATATCTACGGCAATATCACTGAGGAAAAAATAGGCACTGTAATTGCCTCTCATCCGATACGCATCATCAACTCACAGGATCAAAAAGGTATAGAGGCGGCACGCGCTGTATTATCCATATATGATGAAAAGAGGAAAAAATATATCCTCATCACACCTTCGATTATCTCAATACCCAACCCTTCATATTCTAATTATAAAGGAGAAATAAGTCTTGTTCTACCGCCAGCAAAATATCAGATTACAATCAATCATCCAGAGTATTTTGAGAAAACCGTTGTCTTTGCAATAGACAGTACTACTACAGAATACCCGCAAATACAGCTTGAGAGAAAACCATTTGACATTAAATTTATTCTTTTAAATTACAAAGAAACAATACAGAGCATGATCATCAATCCGGTTCAAAGATATCTAAACCTGATTACCTCTTCACAAAGAATGTTAGATCTAACGAGAAATCTCATAATTATTATTTTTATCCTGCTCTCAATCTTCGGCTTTGCCAAGCGCATTCAGATATCTCCTCTCGCTCTACCACTATTTATACCTCAAATTCTTCTTGCCAAAATCAAGAATAAAAGCAAACTCAAGAATTATTTAAAAGGAAAAATTACTGATGACAATGAGCACACCATTCCTGACGTCAATGTATATCTTTTTGATACGCAAAAAAATGTTATCGATCACACTCTGACCAATAAAAATGGTCTTTTTCTTCTCAAAAATATTGCTGCTGGAAATTATATCCTTGCCATTTTAAAAGAAGGATATGAAGCCTTTTATTTTTCAATCAAAATACCTCTTACAAATCCTGTTTTGCATTTAGCAATCACCCAAAAATCTCCTGCCCAAACCAAAAGTGAAAAGATTAAAAGACTACTGTCTTATTCTCTGTCTTTGATCTTTGAAGTATTAATTGGCATTAGTTTTGCCCTGATTATATTAGAAGGATTAATATGGGGTATAAAAACTATTTTCCCCTATGTTCTTCTAAACAGTATCAATATAGTATTGTGGATTATCTATCAAAAAAACAAAACTCATAATACTCTTTTTTGAAGATTACATTTTGACTGGTCAAAATCAGAGTCTAAAAGGAGCTATTTCACCAGCTCGGAATTGTTTGCCATGTCGCATAAGCTTATCCAAACCATCAGAAATCATAGAGCTATAATCAACAATAGTATTCCCCTCAATAGAGGGAGAACTAGTTCCATTCTTTTCTAACCAGGTTACATAAATTCTACCAGAGGATAAGATATTAGCTCGAGCACCAACAATATCATCTTGTGAGGTGTTTAAAGGCCCTTGCTCATTACTCCAAGTCCTCATTCCATCTGTTGATTTCTTCCAGTAAATATTCATAGTAGCAGTATTAGAAGGTGTGGTAGCTGCAGTATAGAAATAATAAATATCACCAGTATTTTCATCGAGTGCAACTTTGGCATTGGTCAATCCTCTATCGTTACATCCAGTACCGCTGGAACAGCTATCAGTAATTACGTTGGATGTCAGAGTCCATACCCCGTTACTATAGACGGCACTGCGCGCATCATCGTTAGAACCCAAAGTAGAGTTATCAGTAATATATCCAAGATAAATTTTATATGTTTTTGGATCCTGAACAACTCCCCACTGAGCTTCATACGTAGCATTATCTGGGCAGGTTCCACCACAGTCATCAATAGTTACCCAACCTGACCAAGTAGATGTTGTATCTGTAAAGATATTAGAAAGAAAACGAAGATTGGTATCATCAAAACGAATAACCATTATATCTCCATTTTCTAATGGTAGGATTGCAATCTCATCATCGTTATCTGTACCCAAAGGATTAGAGGGGACATTGCTCCAGTTAGAAGCATTAGTGCAGTTGCTGTTTACCGCATCACATCTCACAAAAAGTGAAATATCATCGCTAACAGCAACATAAAGTTTACCATTTGTTGATTTGCTAATAAAAGGTATACTACTTGCTGAAGAATATGTAGCCCCATTTGCAATAGAAATAGTGGTTGAGGCTGAATCATTGGAAGTATCTAAACGAGTGTAATATAAATCATCAGCGCCATTATCCTTTGTTAAAACATGGATATAATTCCCCGTATCATTGGGTGTCCAACGATCATACCAGACAACAACTTGTATGCAATCTGTACTATTTACTGAGTCAATTGTCACTGGTGATCCCCAAGTAACACCTCCATTGGTAGTTTTTTTATAGACACAATTACCAGATGAGTCCCTATAAAAGGTATAACCTATGTTTTCATCAAGAAAAACAGTATCTGCTCCTACTCCATCTTTTGCGGAAGTTGTAGTATGAACTTGGTTATCAATTTGTGACTGAGCATCGATAGCAAGCTGCCAGAATCTAGGCTCGGTGTAAATTAAGTTAAATTTTGCTGACTCGGAAGACATGCTCAAGGTTGTACTAGATAATTCCTCATTGGGAAGTGCGGATATAGCTGATTGTGATGCAGATTTATTTTTATCAGTGTGAGAAGCTGAAGAAAATTCAGAGTATGAGCTGTCATTAGAAAAAGATTGACCTAAAACTATAGATTTTCCAGTTGTGGATTCGTAAAACCTTAAATGTCCAAGAAGATAAAATTGAGGGCTTTCCGAAGGAACCTTATATCTATATCCCAAAGTCTTCGACTCTCCTTTTTTAAGAACCACATCCCATATAATTAACTGCACAGATTCCTTAAGATAACTGTTTTGCTCAATTCCCAATAATGGTAGTGGGTCTATTTTGCCGAAAAAACCATTATTTATATCATTATCATTTAATTTGATACCGAAATGAAGATGTGGGCCAGTTGAGAGACCAGTATTACCTGACAAGCCAATGATCTGCCCTTTCGCTACTGAATCTCCCTCCTTAACTAAAAGCTTACTTAGATGTCCATAATATGATCTACCCCAGAGGTGTTCAATCACAATAGTAGTGCCATAATCCCAATTCTCTTTTGCTATAAGCACCTTACCTTCATCAACTGAAAGCACATCAGTACCATAAGGAAGAGCAAAATCAACTCCATCATGTCCCTTAACACCAAAGTCTAAATATTTCTTTTTAAGCAAAGGGTCTATTTCTTCACTACCGAAAGCTTGAGTTAGAGGATAAAACCCTTTGAAAGGAAGTAACAAACTTGAAGAAGCTGAAAGGACTGATGCGTTGGAAAAACCCTCTGTATTCTTGGGAGAGATAATTTTTAGATTGGTAAATTGCAAACTCCCATCATCTGGTGGAAATATACCAAAATTATTAGGTACTACCTCTACTACTTTTCCTTCAAAATCTTGACTTGCTGTTATTACTATTGACATAGGATATAATAATGGTGGATATATTCTTGTGGCACTTTTTCTTTCAATTGTAAAATTATCCTCTTGACTTTTGGAGATAAAATTATCTTGAATACTATATGTTCCATTTTGGGTTTTGGCTATTAACCTGACATTAAACACTCCTTCATTTGGTACAGTATATTCTGCCTCATAGTCAGGAGATAGAGTAAATTCTTTTTGTCCGCATACAGGGTTAACTCGTATTTTTCCATTTTTGGTTGAGAGCTCCTCTTGAATTTGACCATTCTGCTGAGTAATAAACAATGTAACATCAGCATCACAGACTATTTCTCCTCTTTCATCAAGCACAGCAATAGAAAAATTAACTTTCTCAGAAGGTTTATAAACTGCTTTGTCAGTATTTAATGCAAGTACACCCCAAGTGAAATCCTGTTCAAAAGTATTTCCTCCTTGTTCTGTAACAATTATTTTGTATTTCCCTGGCCTAAGTTTTTGAGATGGCTTAATTGTGACCAGTTGGGAATTATCGTGAGTAACAACTTCAGGTTTAATTTCCGTAGTATTGCCTTCAGAATCTACCACATTAATTTCTAAATTTGTATCACTAGCATTTTCAATAACAACATCTACTTCCTCATCTGCCCGATAATCTTTTTTAACTAATTTTTTAATAAACACACTTTTCTTAATAAGTGCAGATTTAAGTTCTGCAAAACTATTATCTATCGTAAGCTGCTGCGACACTGAAGCTGTTGGTTGCAAAGAGTTTATAATCTCAGTAGCTACAGGCTTAGTAAAAATAGTCTCTGATATACTATCTTCTTGGGCAAAAACGAAGTTACTCTGACTATCAAATAAGAGCTTCAGTATCAACATCGCAGAAAATACAAGTATTCTGCGCTGTAACATCCTTTTAAACTCATTTTTAAGCAAAAACATCAAAACATTCATTAGAATTTGGCAAGATAATTAAGGATAATATCTCCTACCTGAACATAATTATTGTTTTTAGAATACATTTTCAGATAAATCACCATAGTTTCACCCCCAGTATCGATATCACGATTAGCTCCAGAATCCAATTCAGATGCGGAAATTGTAATCTCGCTCCACGTCTTCTGAGTAGATGAAACATTTGCCTGACGATAAACAACAGGCGTTGCTTGATCAACAGCGCTTAAAGAGATATCAGTGTTATAGATCAGAACATCCAGTTTATTAGAATCTGTAGTCGTTAACTCTGTATTAAATTTGATTTTAATTGCAGAATCAGTTGTTGCCCAAGCAGAAAAATCACGAGGGAGAGTCACTCTAACAGCAATCGTATAATCATTAAGAGTACTCTGAGAAGAACTCCACTCATAATAATTTTGAAAGTTAGATAAAGCAGCAGAAGGCGAAGCATCGGAGATCATTGTGCCAATAGTTGTTGCCGATCCGGAAGCTGTTAGGATAGCACCCGGATATTCAGCTGAAAGGGTAATTGTTTTGAGAGGACGTCCAGCACCAGTGTATACAAAACCTTCTCCAGTTGACCCACCAGATTCAATAACTATTCCCCTCTCCCAACCTGTTCCAATACGAAGCGCTGTTGTAGTCACATTAGCATGATCACCACCTCCTAAATCACCTATGTAAATTCCCTCGAGTGTTGATGATGATCCCGTATTTCCCCGAGTGATATTAACCCTTAGTCCAGAATTATCAACACTTACCGTAGTCCCAGAAGTTTGAAAATCAATCTGCAAACCATCAACGTTAGATGAAGAAGTTCCTGTAGTATTTGAAATATGCGAAAGATCAACAGTTGAATCTGATACAGAAACAACATCAAGCAAATTGGATGGAACTGTAGTCCCGATGCCGACGTTGCCGTTGTTGTCAATGAGGAACTTAGTTAATCCTGACTTACTGGCAGTGAAGATGGCCTGATCACCAGTTTCATCAAAGATGGCAAGGGCTTTGCCAGTTTTGGCTCCTTGGACTTTAAACAATCCCTCAATTGAGTTCGTGCCGATACCAACATTGCCGTAAGTACCAGCTCCACTTCCCGGACCAACAAAAAGAGTTCCAACAGTTGAGTTAAATCCAATAGTTAAAGAATTGGCTACAGTGCTATTAAGATGGTTGAGAGTATTAACACCAGTACCAATAACAATCGCATTATTAGCATTGGAATCAGCTCGTTCCCCAATGACAATACTACCCGCATTATTCGCCGTACTGAGATTACCAAGCACCAATGAATTACTCCCAGCTGCCGTGCTGTTATTACCTCCGGCAACAAAAGCATAAGTACCCGATGCAGTATTGCCATAGCCAAATGCCGCTGAGTAATTACCTGATGCTACTGTAAAATTACCTGTTGCAAAAGAATGTGTACCACTTGCTCTTGCTGATTCACCAAAAGCCACAGAATAACTGCCAATATTACTGTCATCCCAATGTGTACCACCTGCTCTTCCGGCTCTAAATGCTGCTTTGGCTGGAATCCACATCATCCGATTTCCAGCACCTGATGTTGGAGTAGTGCCAAAAGTAGTATTACCAGTTGCCAAAATTGATCCTCCTTTGGTGATTTGCAAAGCATCAGCAAGTCCTGTGTCTCCACCGGGAGAAATCCTGATTGTAAGACTACCACCATTCAAAAGATTGAGTTGATTGGCAGGAGTTGCACCTGTTGGTACAGCTAGAGAAAGATTACCTGAGATGGAGGCTGTTGGTATACCGGAGTTGATATTCAGAAAACCAAACTTGGCGCTACTGGTTGCTGTACCGCCCAAAAGAATATCTAAGGTATTATTAATTGGGAAAAGTACTCCGTTTGCTGAATCAAGCGTCCAATTTGATGATCCTCCACCTCCAACCGGACATGCGCTCCATGAAGGAGCGTATCCTCCTCCACCTGAGAGAAGACATAACCCACTAGTGCTTGTCGTAGCAGCACTTAAGACTCCTGTACCAGCAGTGGCAAAAAGTACTGCATTGTTGCCTGTAAAGGCAGGAAGCGTAAGTGTACCCCCTGCTTTTCCCAATGTTACACCTGTTGTATTTGCTCCACCGCCTAGAATGATAGTTCCTGATGTCAGAGAATCTATCCCAGAGCCTGCCGCAAGCAAAATATTTCCTGAATTAGATAAGACAAATTTTGTTATCCCGGATGATGAAGCTGTGAATAAATCCTGTGCCTCATACTGATCAAAAATTACCAATGCTTTACCTATTGCTGTTTGAGAAGCGTTAGAGACTGCGAATTTGCCAACAGGATTGGTCAGACCAATACCTACATTACCTGTACCATTGGGTATAATTGCCAAATCCTGATTGGAGACTGTAGTAATATCTGTTGAGGCTGATGAGAAGACAAGTCCTGTTGAACCAATAGTCTTATTCGTCAAAGTCTGTGCCAAATCTAAAACCACAACAGTATCATTGGCATTAGGAAAAGTAATGGTTGTACCATCAGTACCCGAAAAAGTAATACTGTTGTTAAGTACTACTGTCTTTCCATCTCCAATCTTAAGAGTTGTTGTTGATGAGAAAGGATTATCTGCAGTATTAGTTACAGTCAATCCATTGACCTTTTGAGAGTTGAAAGCATAAGGAGTGGCTGTTAAGCGAATAAATGGACTCATCTCACCATCCCAGCTAGGTGTTGTTCCAGTACCGCCTACATTAATTGAGAGCCAAAGAGTATCTTGATTCCAATCTACATTTGTTCCAAATGCTGTCACAGAGCCAAGATTTACACGAAAAATCCCATCTGTTACAGCAACTTTATTAGACCCTGTTCGCGTCTCTGTCCATTTAAGCGTCTCATCACCTCCACCGGGGACACCATCTCCTCCCTGATAAATTTTAAACTCCAGATTATAATCGCCGTTTGCCACATTGGTACCATCACTATTAACCAGTTTGCCCTGAAAGCTAACTGTTTGATTAATACCTACGGCAGCGATAGCAATCTCTGGCAATAAAAAAATACAAGTTAAAATAATGAATGCGCAAAATATTACTAAAAATGATTTTAAACGGATAAAGATAAACATAAACAAAACAATAAATCACAGAGAAGTTTTGAAATTTTTAATACCTATATTAATTAGAAAATTTTCTCAGGATGAGGTCAAATTTTTACAAATATTGCATAAAATGATTTAATATTGCATATTTTTGCATATTTAATTAATGCATAAAATTTTTATTTCAACACAAAATCTCTTCCACTTGCCATAAATTGGTAATTTTTTTAAACTGATTTTAAAGGAGATTAAAATGCCAGAACAACTCCTCAAAAGATTTTTTTTAATTTTTATGATGATTTTATTAATCAACATTACTTTTTTTTCTACTATTGTTTTTGCCGGTCCAACAAGTACCAACTTCAAACTCGAAAGCTATACTTTTGGAGGAGGCGGATCAGAAGCTACATCAACAAATTACAAAATTCAGGGAACGATAGGAGAAATCTCAGGAAAATCCAACTCTACAACATTTAAAATGGGTGCAGGATTGACTTTTCTTCTGAATGCTCATACACCTCCTGCACCGACTCTTAGCAATCCCGGATCAAACTACGATCGTCTGAAGATAATTATCAATCAAGGTGGAAATGCTCCAGATGTCACCTATGCACTTGCTATTAGTACTGATAATTTTGTCTCTGATATAAAATACATCAAAAGTGATGCCACAGTTGGCACTACACTTTCAGCAAGTGATTTTCAAACTTACTCCAGTTGGGGAGGCGCTTCCGGGTTTTATGTTACTGGACTTTCACAAAATACCACATATTACGTTAGAGCCAAAGCACGACATGGAACAGTAAGCTATACTGAGTCCGAATGGGGACCTGCAACAAGTGGTGTGACAACTTCAGTACCCACCCTAACATTTAGCGTCAGCTCCAGTACTGTTACCTTTGATAATCTCAACGCAGGCAATTCCTATACTGATAGTAGCAAAACAACCGTGCTTACTGTATCAACCAATGCATACAACGGATATGTTGTCAACGCTAGATCAACAGGTCCTCTAACTAACGGATCCAATACCATTGCTGACTATTCAAGCCCCAACTCAGCCCCAACCGTCTGGAGTGGAACAGGATTTGGTTATACCACCAATGACAACGATCTCTCAGGTGGAACAAACAACAGATTTGCATCAGGGACAAAGTATGCAGGATTTACTACCGCATCTCCCGGAGATCCCGTAGCTGATCATCAAGGACCAGTTACATCTCCTATTAATAATGAACAATTTACTATTAGCTATAGAGTTACAGCTGACTCATCAACAAAAGCAGGCACCTACACAACTACTGTTCTTTATAACGTAGTACCAGAGTATTAATTTAAAACAATATCTTTATATGTCGAAATATATCTTAAGGATAATTAATCATACAATAATAACTTTATGTTCTTTTTGGGTACTGTTATTTATTTTGTCATCCAATGTGCAGGCTATTTCTCCTGCTGATCAAAGATACACTATTCGCGTATCTCCGCTTATTATTCCTCTCTCACTTTCTCCTCAAAAAGTAATCAAACAAGAAATAATAGTAGAGAATTTAAGCAGCAAACCCTACCCACTAAAAGTTAATTTTTCAGATTTTATCTCAACAGAAGATGGTGGATATGTTTTCCCTGAAAGAAACACCTCGCCTCTTATATCTTGGATCAGTGTAAAACCTACAGAGTTTATCATACCTGCAAAAGCAAAACAAAAAATACTTGTTACTATCAAAACACCCCGCGATATACCTGTTGGAGGATATTATGGAATGCTTTTTTTTGAGCCGGTACTTCCTATCTCGAGTACAAAGTCAACACAGATCATCAGCCGTGTTGGAGTCCTTTTACTAGGAACAGTAGGGGTGATCAATGAAAAATCTCAAAAAGCTCAAATTGTAACATTTAGTCTTCCTCATCTGATTTTTGATCGCAAAACAACACTGCTCTTGCGTGTAAAAAATATTTCACTGCATCATTTTACAGGAAAACCTATTTTCTCACTATCTCCACTTTTTGGAGAAGAAACCAAACAATTTCTTGAAGAAAAAATAGTCTTCCCCGGTAAGATAAGGCGCTGGGAAATACCAATTGAGGTCTCAAAATACCCCATAAACTTTGTAAAAGTGAAGCTTGATCTATCAACTGGTGGAGGCAATATAGTTACTGCTCAGACGTTTGTTGTCGTCTTCCCTTTCACTACTATTATAGTAATAGCAATAATAATTTTAATTGCTCTTTTAGCTTTAAAAAGAAGGCGTCAGCTGATCAAGGCGCTGCATATTCTCATCCGATAAAAAACTCAAGTTTTATTATTTTATTACTTTTATTACTTGACAAATAATATCAAAACTCATATTGTTAAAATATGCCTGTCCTATATAGAATCTTAACAAAAAAACAGTTGCTGCAGCAACTTAAGCGTTATTTAGTACTTCTTCTAGTTCTGCTTCTTATACTTCCACCATTCTCTCCTTTAACTGTCTTGACAGCGAATGCAGGCACACTCAGCAACGCAAAAGTACTGATTAATAACTCTCAAGCTAGTGCAACCAATGTCAGTTATAACTTCAGGTTTACAACTCCGGCAACAACAGCCATTGGTAAAGTAGTCATCCAATTCTGTACTACCGCTTCGGGTTCATGCACTACTCCAACAGGAATGACGACTACAGGAGCCACGCGTGTCAATGATAATATTGCTGGAACTGGACGAACAGATACATTTACCACCAACGGCACAATTTCAGTAGATATCACGACCCCAGCGGCACAATCTGCACAAAATGTAGTCATGGATTTTACAGGTATTACTAATCCCTCAACTACCAATACATCACACTTTGCTCGTATCACTACCTATCAATCAGATGACACAACAGTACTTGATACTGCAACAGTTGCTTTTGCTACTCTAGACACTAGCTCCATAGCAGTCTCAGCAACAGTTGATCCAACACTCACTTTTACAGTGGCAGGGGTTACAGGAGATGGTTCAGCAACTGTCAATGGTGCTACGATAACCAACGGACTTGCAACTACAGCCACCACAATACCATTCGGTACGCTCACTGTAGGCACACCTAAGATTGCTGCCCATGATGTAACGATAACAACCAATGCAGTAAATGGCTATACAGTTACAGCCTCCCACTCTGCTACATCTCAAACAGGAAATCCACCTCTTGTCTCTGGTACATCCAATAACATTGACAGCTTCACTGGGACCAATGCATCTCCTACCACATGGTCATCTCCAGCTGGAACAAGCGCTAATGTCAATACAGGTTTTTTTGGATACACAACGGAGGATACATCTCTTTGCACAGGAACTGCCAATAGATTTTCATCCAATAAATGGGCTGGCACTACGACAACTGGTGAAGAAGTCATCTGCAGTACTACAGGAGTCAGCAGTCAAACTACGCGCGTAGGGTGGCAAGTTGAAGTCAATAATCTTCAACCTGCGGGAAGTTATACAGGAACAGTTATTCTCATTGCAACACCTACTTATTAACAAAATCATGAAGCGGGTATATCCTCTTTCAGTATCAAGAAAATTAAGCCTTTTATTTTTTTTATTGGTTATTATAACTGTTCTGAGTTTATCAATCTCAGTCATTAAAACTTTAGTTAAAGCACAAAATGCCGGACAGTCTCTTGAGGTTTCTCCTCCTTCTCAAGATATCGAGGCTGACCCCGGAGATACAATTACAATCAAAGCCAAAATACGCAATCCAAGCAACCAAACTCTTCCTATCTCAGTACATCTTGAAGACTTCACTGCAGTTGGAGAGGAAGGACAGGTGGCACTCACTCAAGGAGGCAAATATAGTGTGGTGAGTTGGGCAAAAATAAATCCTACAAGATTTAATCTCAAACCCGGCGAGCAGAAAGAAGTAACTGCAACAATCAATATCCCTCAGAATGCAGCAGGTGGACGATATGGATCATTTATTTTTGCTGTAACTCCCGAGAATAACGAAAATCTCAATACAGCTAGTGTCTCCCAACAGGTGGCATCACTTTTTCTACTGAGAATTTCAGGTCCTGTAAAGGAAAAATTAGAGCTTAAAGATATTACTGCTCCACGATTTAGTGAATTTGGACCTATTCCCTTTAGGTTGAAGTTCGAAAACAAAGGCAATGTACATGTTAAAACTTACGGACTTATTAATGTTACTGATATCTTTGGCAGAAAGGTAGCTGATATAGTGGTCACAGGAACAAATGTCTTTCCTGAAGCAAGTAGAATCATTCAGGCACAGTTAAATAAAACATTGCTTATTGGACCTTTTACAGCTACAGCAATTATGTATTATGGCACATCGAATGAGGTGCTCAATGCTACAACTACATTTTATGTCTTCCCTGTCAGAATCGCATTATTGATTATTGTACTTCTTATTATTCTCTATCTTCTGCGCAAACGCATAACACGAGCTTTTAAAGTGCTCTTTCGAAGCTAAATGAAAAGAACTGTACTAATTGCTTCCATAGGCTTTATTGGCGGTTTTTTGCTCCACTCATTATTCTTACCTGATTTCCTGACCAACGGAGTTATCTTTCTTCCTCGCGCACCTGTGCAGTCAATTCAAAAAGATAGAATTAATGATTCTGAACAAACAGATCCTCTTTTAACTAAAATAGCATTCAATGGATCATCCTTTGAGAGGACAAATGTAACTATTGAATCTTCACGCTACATTGCAATTGTCAATATGAGTGAGAACGAAACTATGGATCTTAGATCAGACCTTGCCAATCTCCAAACACCCCGACCTTATGGATATGGTGAGGAGTTAAGGACAAGACTTGATAAAAAAGGTCAATTTCTTATCTGGAGTGCCAAAAATCCTCAAGTGCGCATGCTGGTGACAGTCAGATAGTCATCCTAGATTTCCCAAAAATAATTAAGCAGGATAGATGATCATCATTAATAATCTAGTGTAAAAACTATTAAAGCAACTTGATTATCTTAATAAAGCATTGTTGAATCTTTTCTATGACCTAAGATGTCTTCTAGTTGTTTACTGTATTGTAAAATCGAGGTTATCTTTAAGTGATTTAAAGTAAAAAGTAATAATTCTCTTCCAAATATTCAAATAGTTGTAATAATCTTCATAAATGAGGTGAAGGCTTTGTGAGGCCAAAGCTTTCACCTCTTGCAGTCAGATCAGTCCTAATTCATAGTTGTGACATTTGTAGAAGCGCAAAAACTGCTTTTAGATTTTTAACTGCTTTTTGCAATGATTTATTTAATGATTTGTAAAGATTATTAAGAATTAACATGAGCATACTTTTCTTTCTACAATTTGCCTCTTCTCTTTTTTAGAGATCGCAGAAGAAGCCGCAAATGTTTCTCACACACACCATGAGTATATTCCTCATCTTCTCTAAGAAGTGTGTATGTATCTTTGGGACACCAGGCACAAGCAAAAATAAGCCTGACCTTATCGCCTGTCGTATACCTGATCATTGATCCAACCATCCTATTTTTTGATAAAAGTTATCAAAAAGAGAACATCTTCTTCAATTGAAATTGAAGATTAATCTTATTTAAGAAAGAGACTGTACTTCTTCTACTTCTTCCAAAAAAAATCAAGTCTCTTTTTCTCTTTCTGTTTTCACTCTGTGAAAACAGATTAGCAAGTATCTCATAATTAGTCAAATTTTTCACAAATTTGCATAGAGATATATATCCAAGCATAAAATTGTATATTGACAAACTCCAAACTATTTTTGAAAATAAAAATAGCGACAGTTCTTAAAAATTAACTTTTCTATGGACAACCTATTTAATGTCAACCAAGCAGCATTCATACTCAAGGTGCATCCTCTGACTGTACGCCGCTATATCAAAGAAGGACGCCTTAAGGCAATAAAAGCAGGCGGCAATGTGAGAATTCGCGAAAAAGATTTAATGGAGTTTAACAGAGACTACACTCCCTCACAACGATCAACCAACTCACCATTTAAGATAAAACTCAATCCTGCCAAAACTTTCAGTATGGACGATCCTTTCCTAAGACTTAACGGCAGAGGAGCAAGTATCAAGCTGTCGTCTTAATTTAAAATTATCCAATATTTTCTATGCCTGTTCAAAGCAAAAAAGTTTATTTGGATGCTAGCAGCTTTGTTGCTTTTATTGACCGCGCGCATGTGAAATATGAGCAAGCAACAGCGTATTTCCGTTACTTTGGTATTGAAGAATACCAGCTTTTTACAGACCCAATAACACTCACAGAAGCTTATAACAGACTATATAATGATATTAGTCCCTCTCTTGCCAAGGATTTTTTGCGTGTAATGTCACTCTCCAATATCAACATGATCTATCCTGACGAATCAGATAACAAAGCAGCTCTGAAGGCTATGATTAATTTTAAATCAACTGATCTTACTTATCCAAAAGCTATTCTCTCTGTGCTTGCAAATCGGCGTGGAGTGCCACAGGTATGTACATTTGAGTATCTGCCGCAGCTTTTTGGACTGACAATTTTTTATCTACCTCTCTAGACTGTCTATTAATTTATTTAGAGTAAAAAGAGACAGTGAATTTCATCAAATTAAAACTAAATTCAAACAGCAGATTTAATCATAATATATATCAATCTATATATTAAGATGATTTAATATATCGTAAATATTCACTTTTGGTGTTGTTTGATCACTTCTTCGTATACCTGAAGATATCCCTCAATCATCTGATCTAAATTGAATTTTTTAATTGCGTACTCGCGAATTAGTCCCCTATCAAGCTTATCCACCTTTGCCACTGCCTTAGCCATCTCTTCTGCATCTTGTACGAGAAAACCTGTTCTACCATCTTGGATAACCTCTGATGCCGAACCAAACGGAAAGGCGATTACCGGCGTACCTGATGCCATGGACTCCACCATCACTAATCCAAACGGCTCATTCCAGCGAATTGGGAAAAGTGTAGCTACGGCATCAGCTAAAAATTTAGCCTTTTCTTTAGGATCAAAAAGTTCTCCTAAAAATTCTATATTCTTCCCTAACAAAGGTTTTATCTCATTCTCAAAATATTCTCTATCTCCAGGATCAATAAATGCCGCAATTTTAAGCTGCAATCCTGTCTTTTGGGCAACTCTGATAGCAGTATCCAGTCCTTTAGTCGGGGTTATTCTTCCAATCCAGGCAAGATAGCCTCCCTTTCCTTCTCCTAAATAAAAATCATCTGTTTTGATACCATTATAGACTGTCCTGATGTAATTAAGATGAGGCATTGCTTGACGCTGATTATCTGAGATACTTACAAAAGCATGGTGAGCAAATCTGTTCAGAGTATCGCGAATATCATCAATATATCCTGATACAAGCTTTTCTTTCTTATACATTGATCCATGAAGCGTATGGACAAAAGGAGTAGAGAAAAGGTCAAGAAAATACATTGTTTGGTATTGACTGTGATTATGTAGAATATCAAACTGCTCCTGAGCAACAATTTTCATAAAACCATGAATATGTCTTAAAAGATTATAGGGATTATTTTTGAGTAAAAGGTTATTGCCTAAGGCTCGAGAGTAAGTATAGGCAAGTCGTGCGGAAGTCTGAGAATCTCCTGTTGCAAAAAGGAGCACATCATGACCTCTCTTGACTAATCCTTCTGTAAGGTTGGCAACAACTGCCTCTATCCCTCCATAACCTTTTGGAGGGATAGCAATCCACGGTGGCGCAATAAGAGCAATCTTCATATTCTACCTTCTAAAATTTTTAAACTCTACTGCTACTCTACTAGCGAGAGTAAAGCTTGTTCATAGCCATCAACCATCTTCTGAATTGTAAAATGCTCCTCAACAAATCTGCGACAGTTCCTTCTCTCGATTGATTCTACTTTTTTTACTGCCTCAACCATCTCCTCTTCTGTATTAACGACAAATCCGCTCCAACCATCTTTTACTACTTCCGGAACTGCTCCTCTATTAAAAGCTATAACAGGTGTACCACAACTCATTGCCTCAATCATGACCAAGCCGAATGGCTCCTCCCAAACTATTGGGAAGATAAAAGCTTTGGCTTGCTGATAGAGCTTGAGTTTCTGCTCAAAGGGTATCTCTCCAAAATATTGAATTTGTTTGCCATCAATATCGCTCTTAAGCTCTTCAAAATAATCTTGATCTCGAATCTTTCCAGCAATCACAAGAGGCATACCAAGTTTTTTGGCAATGCGAATTGCTGCTCCCTGATTTTTGTGCCTCCCAATCGTCCCCATCATTAAAAGATAATCTTTGGGAGTAGAATTAAATGTGTATCTCTCAACATCCACACCGTTATAGACGGTAGCAAGATAATTAAGATCCGGATATTCTTTTCTCTGTGCGTTACTTATGGTAATTATACTCGTATTATACTCTCTAAAAAGCTGTGCAAGCTCTTGAAAAAGAGTAAGATGCATAACATTTACTAATGGTTTTCCTAAAAGTTGAGCAACAGGCAGAAATACACCTTCTCCGCGCATATTATTTAAGATAAGATCATATTCATCTTTATAAGCAATAAGTTTATGAGCTGCTTGTGAAAGATAGACTATTTCTTTTCTAAGTGTTCGTGATGACTCTATCTGAGAAAGATCCTCTTCACCGGCAAGATAACTGCCAGCGACAACATCTCCTCGACCTACCTCAATTACATGCACTTTCAAATCCTCAAAAGCAGCGGCACTACCTCTTGCTGCCACCAGAAATACGCTGTGTCCTCTCTCAGCTAGTCCAGTTGCTTGATGATAAGCAATCCATTCAGTACCCCCTTGACCGGGAGGAGGTACTGGAAGAGCAACAGAACCAAGAATCATTATTCGCATAGTATAAAAAGTATTGTACACTAATCAGTGAGAAATACTAGATGAGCGAGATTGCTCTTTTTTGCGAAATTGTTGATACATTCGTTCAAATTTATGGGCGATCTTTTCCCATGTAAAGCGCTCTTTAATTGTCTGTCTAGCTCTCTCACCCATTCTAGCTCTAAGTGCATCATCTGAGAGAAGTTTATTAACCTTCTCAGCAATTTCCCTGGCATTACGCGGTCGTACAAAAAATCCATTTACTCCTTCCTTTACAGCCAGTGGAATACCTCCTTTTCTAGTAACTACAACTGGTGTCTTGGTCGCCATTGCTTCAAGAACAACAAGCCCTAAAGGCTCATCCCATACGCTTGGCACCACACAAACATCAGCTCTATAGTAAAGCTTTATAAGGCTACTATCGCTGATATGACCAAAAAATTTAACGTTACTTAACTTAAGATCTTTGACTAATCTTTCAAGATTTTCTCTTTCCGGCCCATCACCCACAATACCAACTAGTGCATTAATTTTGCGCGCTGCCTGTATGAGATACTTAACTCCTTTATATTTGGTAAGCTTACCTGAAAAAAGTACCAGCCTTTTCCCCTCCAAAGCATATTTTTTATCTATATCACTTGTATCCATCTTCTCTGGAAAAAGCGAGAAATCTATTCCTCCGGGTATGACTCTTGTCTTCTTGGCAAACTCATCTGCGAAGACTTTTCTCATCCACTCTTTCGTCCAATTACTATTTGGTACAATACGCGCAGCTCTTCTTAACGCCTCAGCAGTGAGTTGAGGATAACGTTTATCTTCTTGAAGAGTGGGAAGTTCTGAACCATGAGCAGTAACAATAAAATTCAAACCATATGCTATTTTGACAAAACGAGCAATCCAAGTAAGAGGCATAAGATGGTGCACATGCAGAATATCTGGTTGGAATTGATCAACAGCCTGAGCAACTGCTTGAAAGTAGGCAAGGTAATTTCTTGTCAGATCTTTTCCTGAGACTCTGGTATAAAGTTGACAGTCTGGCCATTCAGGATGTCCTGTAAAAGCAATCTTTACAGGCAGTTTGACTGGATATACTTTAACTCCTTTAAGTTTTCTCTCATCCGGTGCGACGATTGCAACTTTGTGCCATTTGGCAATCTGTTGTGCCAGCTCACGGCTATATGTTCCCGATCCTGAGCCATAAAAAGGAAATGTCTGAAGATAAAGTATTCTCATATTTTGCAATCGCAAAATTATACCACAGACTTAGTTGATCTTTACAATGCGCATTTTTTGCTTAAGAACAAGGTAGAGAAACTGAGGAAGTACCACTTGACGCTTGATGCGCCATGGTTGATGGATAAGTCTATATAGCCACTCAAGACCAAGGCTACGAATGAAAAAAGGAGCACGTTTTACTCTACCACTGAGGTAATCAAAAGCCCCTCCAACACCCATTGCTACTTTGATAGGAAGCATGGGCAAATATTTTGCAATCCATTCTTCCTGCTTGGGAAAACCAAAAGCCACAAAAAGGATATCCACTCCTTCCTTTGGAAAAGTCTTTACATCCCATTCCTCCCCACTAAATTTGATAATTAATCCTGGATATTTTTTTCTCAAGCACTCAGCCGTCTTCTCTGCTACTCCATGTCTTCCTCCCAAAAAGCCTACTGTTACAGCATTTTCGGAAGCTTTGGCACAGAGCTTATCCATGAAATCCACACCTGTTATCCGCTCTCTAAAGGGCTTACCCAAGATACTTCCTGCCAGAAAAAGACCTATCCCATCGCACAAAGCCAAATCAGCCTCATTAATAATTCTTTTATAAATTGGATGGGAGAGAGCATACATGACAATTTCAGGATTGGGAGTGACAATCATGCATTTTTTTTTGCCATTTTTAACTCTTTTTAATACCAACTCTAGGGCATTTTCTTCAGTTATATTAGAAACACCAATTCCAAAAATGTAATTTTTCACGATCTACCTCCTTATATATTATAGGATTTTTTAGTTTTCATTTTATTTTCCTATAGACAGATTATTGATCATTCTCATTATTCATTTATTCTGCCTAATTATGAAGATTTATACTTAATTTTCTGCAATAAACAGTAAAATATATATTTTTTAGCTATAAGTTATAGTATATTTTTACTTTAATTTTATAAACATACTCTTTTTTATGAAAAATAAAAAATATTTCTCATAACTATAAGACAAATAATGTAGCGTTGCTGATATAAGCATATGCGTGGACAGTCCCTATTTTCTAGCAATGCTGCGTTTGTACAACTCAATATTCTCCATAGCAACACCTGTTCCCTTCACTACACAAAGCAGTGCATCCTCTGCCACATGGCAGGGCACACCGGTAATCTGTGTCATTAGCTTATCAAGATTTTTAAGAAGAGATGTCCCACCACTCATCACAATACCTTTATCAATAATATCGCTTGCAAGCTCAGGCGGACATTGTTCGAGAACTTGCTTGGGACCTGAGATAATCTCCATCAGTACAGGTTTTATAGCCTCATTAATCTGAGCTTCATCAAGCTCAACACTGCGTGGAAGACCTGTTATATTGTCTCTACCCCGTATCTCCATTTTTTTCAGATCTTTTTTTTCTTTTTCTTCAACAACTGCGTTACCTAATTCTATTTTTATCTGCTCGGCTGTTGTTTCACCAATTAAAAGATTAAATTTCTTTTTGATATAGACAGCAATCGCCTCATCTATTTTATTACCAGCTACCCTCACTGAGCTATGGACGACAACTCCTCCTAGAGAAATAACAGCTGACTCTGTTGAACCTCCACCAATATTAACAATCATATGTCCAGCAGGCTGTGCAATTGGAATCTTCGCACCAATAGCCGCTGCCAAAGGTTCATCGATAAGATAGGCTACCTTAGCACCAGCTGACATAGTTGCATCCAAAACCGCACGCCTTTCAACTTGGGTAACACCCGATGGTATGCAAACCATCACCTCAGGCTTAAAAAAACGTGACTGACCACAAGCTTTGTCTATAAAATAGGAGAGCATTGCTTCAGTAATAGTGTAATCTGCTATCACCCCATCCTTAAGAGGCCTCAAGGCAACTACATTGCCCGGAGTACGACCCAGCATCTCTTTAGCTTCTTTACCAACAGCGACTACCCTATTTTCTTCTGCTGTGACAGCAACGACTGTTGGTTCATTCAGGACAATACCCTCACCTACTAGATAAACAAGCGTGTTAGCTGTTCCAAGATCAATGCCTATACGTTTGGATGTGGGAATATTAAACATAGAGCTTTTCAGTATTTTGTTTTAAGTTTTTCAAAACACCAACGAACTGCAAATCACAACTTAAATCCAGAGATTAACTCCAATTCCCAAAATATATCAAAATATCTACTTTCTCTATCAATTTTGTTTTCAGGCTTGTATAGACCCATTATAAAGAGAGCATATTTTGCTTGCAAGTATTATTTTGCAAAGAGTATAATTGTTGTATCTGATTAAATTCAAAAACTAATAGAAGATAGCTGTATACTTTAGTTTAATATGCGTAAACAACTTCTCTTCTCTCTTTTGATATTGCTTTTTATTCTGACAGGAACTTTTCTTGTTGTTCTTTACGGCAAAGGATATCGACTAAATATTGGTGAGGGAAAACCCAAAGTTTCCAAAACAGGTCTTTTAGTTGCAACCAGCATACCTAATGGAGCACAGGTGTTGATTAATGGCAACCTAACAACTGCAACTGACAGCACAATAGATCTCACACCTGGCATGTATGAAATTGAGATTAAAAAAGATGGTTATTTCCCTTGGAAAAAACGATTAGAAATTAAAGAAGAGATTGTGACCAAGGCAGATGCACTTCTTTATCCTATTGCTCCAAAACTGGAGAGTATTACAACAACTGGCGTACAGAATCCTGTGCTTGATCCTTCTGGCACCAAAATCGCTTTTACAGTGGCATCTCAATCCGCAAGAAGCAACGGTGTATATGTTTATGACATGAATGCACGCACTGTACTATCACTGCAATCAGCAGCTAAGTTAATTGCCAATGATACTGTAGCACCTTTTTCAGAAGCCACGTTATCTTGGACACCTGATGGCGAACAAATAATCGCAACTATTAACACTTCCTCTGGACCAGTCACCTATCTCTTGAATAGTAGTCAGTTCAACGAAAACCCACGCAATGTTACGGCAACACTTCCAACTCTTAAAGAACAGTGGGAGATTGAGAAAGCAGAAAAAGACGAGGCTCAGGTCGTTGGATTAAAATCAGCATTAAGAAAAATGATCTCTGATAATTTTCATATTCTCTCTTGGTCACCTGATGACACTAAGATTCTTTATATTGCATCTAAATCTGCCGATCTACCACTAATTATCAAACCTCGAATTATAGGAATTGATACACTCAGAGAAGTAAGAAAGATCGAGAAAGGCGGAGTATATGTTTATGATCTTAAGGAAGATAGAAATACCAAAATTCTAGACTCAGTTCCTGATACTTGTCGTGAAGATATCACAACGTGTGAATTACCCCTTCGCTGGTTCCCAGATTCTAAGCATCTTGTTTATGTACATGATTCAGAAATTCACATGTTGGAGATAGATGGCACAAATGATACTATCATCTATGCAGGACCTTTTATTGATAGCTTTGTTTTTCCTTGGCCAACAGGTGAAAAAATGGTTATTCTGACTGATCTTAACAACCGCCAAATCCTCCCCAACCTCTACACGATAAGCTTAAAATAACCTCAAATGTATACTTATTGAATGACAAGTATACAGGTATACCTGTATACTTGTTAACTACATCTATCAATCAAATAGCTTAATTTATTCCTTTAACGTCTTTGCGGGGTTGCGATTACAAAAAGCCTCTTCCACGTGGTCCCCGGAGGCCAACAGGTTTGCAGAATGAGTTTTTGAACTCCTGTGTGCTGACTATTCACCAGCAGATCAACATCATCTGCATCTTTAATCTCTATATGATCTACTACATAGTTATATCTTCTGCCCTCAAAAAAAATGATTACCTCATCTCCTTTTTGCAGCTCCTTAAGAAGATAAAACACAGCATTATATCTGCCAACATTCCAAAAATTATCTGTAGAATGAGCAAAGATATAAGTATTGCCCTCAAATCCTGGAAAAACAGTCCCCTTTGCATGAGCAACACCTGTTTGAAGTAGTGGCAAAAATTCCTTCTCATTAGTTGGATCAACATTCGGATATACCTTTGAGGTTGCGCCGATTTTGGGAATAACAATACTAAACTGCGTATCTGGAGGAACAAGTATTTGCTGCTTGGCTCCTATGAGTGCCTCACCAAAACCCGGAGCTGTCGTTTGTACGGCAGAAGATGTATTAACCTCGACAGTATATTTGATATCTCTCATTTTGATGATTTGATATTTGACTTCATAGACAAGTACGGGTCCAAAAGTTGCACCTACACCATAGAGACTGAAAAGCACAAGAAAGTTACCAATACTGCGAAGAATTACAAATCGTATTTTCTCTCTTCTACTCATATAGTGATCAGTGGCAGCTGATGAAGAACTGTGATTAACAGTTGCATTTTTCAAAACTAGTTCTGAAATGGAATTGTTTTCTGTTTTACTACTAAATATAGATTTGGGAGATGATGTTTTCTGTACTTTTAAGGGGTAAAAACTCTCACCTTTATACTCATCATTATATGCACTACGACTGTTTTCTCGCTTACGTGTTTTTTGCAGGAAGTCCTTGCCATGTGTATAACTCATGAGTATATTGTACTCTAAATCAAAATTAGGTTAAATTCCTTCAATAATTTTTAAAAAAAACTTAAACTTAATAGACTACTAAAAACCTAATTCAAACAAACAGTTTGCCACTCTTTACATCCTTTTGTAAAAAATTAAAATTTGCAGCAATGTTATTGTACCCCTGGAGGGAATTGCACCCCCGACCAACCCCTTAGGACGGGGCTGCTCTATCTACTGAGCTACAGGGGCATATTATCTATCATAATATTACTTTTAATATAAAAGTTATAAAAAATACATCAAGATTTGCATCTTATCTTGATCTATTCTATACTCATTTGCTCTTAAAGTAAAATATTTTGCGACCAAATTAAAACTAAGGATTAACACATCAGTTGTTATTCTAGAAAACATGTGAATGATAGTTAGGTAGGTTTTCCTGCACAATACAATATAGAAATAGAATAATAAAAATCAAATAAGGATTAAAAAGATATTAAAATTTCTCTTTGCGGAGTGTAGCGCAGTTGGTAGCGCGCAGCGTTCGGGACGCTGAGGTCGGCGGTTCGAGTCCGCCCACTCCGACCTTCTATTTTATTTCACTTTTTCTAATCTCTCTGAGTTCTGAGACTATAAAAGTAGAAAAGATTAACCCTACAAGTATACAGGTATACCTGTATACTTGTTAATCTAAACTTATATTTGAAACTAAGTTATATCTCCTTGATAAAGTTTTGCCCTGGATTGCATATCGTTCTTTGCTTGAAGTGCTAGATCCAAGGGTTTGAGTAACTCTGTTATATGCTCCCATAACTTACCCTTTTCACTCTGCTTTATCACTTGTCTTATTAAATCCTTAAATTGATTATCCTTCTCTGCCCAAGAAAGTTCAGAAACGCGAACCATCTCTTTACTTACTCCTATCAAATTTGCTATCTGAGATGTTGTATATCCTTTCTCAAGTAGCATAAATACCATCAATCGTTTGGAGATCATTGTTTGTTCTTCTTTGGTAAAAAACTCGCGATACACTACCTGAGCGTTATCTTTTGAACTCAAAGAAGAAAAAAGATTAAAAATATTCTCCATCATCTCTTTTGCAAGAATAGATGGAATAGGAAATCTCGATGCTCTTGGCATATATACAGGTATACATGTATACCTGTATACTTGTCAAGAAGAAGTAAGAATACTCCTAAGATTAGTAGTGCCTTATCTTAAAAGTAAATAATTAGAATCAATTTAGATCAGATAACAGTGCTATACTATCAGCATGAAACTTCTCTCACTTGCTCCATCTTGCACAGAGATACTTTATGCATTAGGTCTGGGTGATCAAATTGTTGGGACAACTGTTTACTGCGATTATCCTCCTGATGCCCAAAAAAAGCTAAAAATAGGATCGTGGATCACCACACAACCTGAAAAAATCAAAGCACTTAAGCCCGATCTTATCTTTACCTCCTATTTTCTCCCGGAACCACTTATTGGATGGACTGGACCCGGAGAAATAATTCATATTGTACCTCGCACACTTGATGATATCCAAGAAAGTTTTAAAATCATCGGTAGAGTCACCAAACAATATTGTAGAGCTTTAGAACTTGTTCAGAGATTTAAATATCAGCTTGAACAAATTCGCCTTTCTCAACCGACTACACGACCTAAGGTTTATATGGAAGAATGGCCATCACCTCCTATGGTAAGCGGCAACTGGATACCCGAAATAGTCGCAATAGCAGGAGGTATTCCTGTCATCGCTAAAAAGGGACTGCCAAGTTGTGAATTTAATTTCCAAGAATTAGCAAGAGAAGATCCTGATGTTATGATTTTTCACTGGTGCGGCTTTGGAGATCGCTGGAATAAATCTATCATAATAAATCGCAATGGTTGGAAAGATCTCAAAGCAATTCAAAAAAATACATTATTTGTTATCCACGACTCATTGCTTAACCGCCCATCACCAAGATTGGTTATTGGTGCACAAAAACTCCAACAGATATTTGCAAATCTTTAGTATTTTGTTATAAGTAAATTAACAGTTCATGAAACAAGAACCCAAATTAATTATTTTTCTTTTGCGTTTAAGTCTTGCTTGGATTTTCCTCTACTCAAGTATAAGTAAGATAATTGCAAGTGATTGGACCTCAGCTGATTTTCTTAAAGGAGCATCAAGCTTAAAACCGCTTTTTGACTGGTTTGCTAGCCCTCAAAATATTGGGTGGGTTGATTTTCTCAATATTTATGGTCAACTGGCTTTAGGTATTGCACTTCTCTTAGGAATTTTTTTACCAATTGCAGCAATCGGTGGAGTAGCAATGATGTCACTTTATTATTTAGCACAAATTCATTTTCCTTACGTAGGACGTGGAACGCTTTTTCTGCTTATTGATGATCATGTGATTTATTCATTATGTCTGCTACTTCTTTGGAAGTTTGATGCGGGTAGATACTTAGGTCTTAAAACACAAGTTGCGCAACTATTAGGAAACAGATTACAAAAACTTAACTAAACAAAATAGAATTAATGCTTTAAGAGCTTAAATCTTCTCCTCAGCTCTTTCGTAGCTGTGAATTTCCTCAGGTGTAAACCAAAGCATTTTTTCAAAGTTAGCTTCCTCTAGAGATCCTGAGATATGAATCAAATTACTCACTCCTCGCCTTTCAACATTGGCATATGCTGCTGAATCTGTTGAGAAATCACCGCGTATTGTACCTGCCGGAGCTGCAACAGGCATTGTTGGCCCTGCTAGACGAATTACATTATCAACTGCATGACGTCCTTCAAGAAGAATTGCGATCACAGGTCCTGACTGCATATAATCCATAAGCCATCCCACTACTAATTTGCCTAATTCTTTAGGATCATCTGTACCAAAATCTTTTTTTGCATCCTTGCCGTATTTTTGATAAGTATCAAGGGTTTTCCTACCGAGTCTCTCAATAGTTGCTTCTTTCTCAGTTCCATAATGCTTGTGGAAGTGTTCACGACTAGGCTTTGTCATTTTCATGGCAACAATTTTGAGTCCACATCTCTCAAAACGATGAAGGATTTCTCCAACAACTCCTCTTTTTACTGCATCTGGTTTCATCAAGACAACTGTTTGTTCCATATCTATCTAATATTTAAAAATAAAACTCCTCTCTAAATGAGTATAATTCTTTGGTCACTTAATCTCAACCTTTTAGAATTGTACCACTTCTTCAAGTGCTTGTCTATCTTCAAAATTGCCAATAAGGGCAAGATTAAGACCACGATTGACAAAATATTTTTTCCCTACTTCCTCAATCTCTTCTATTGTTACTGCATCAACTTTTGCAAGCACATCATCAGGATTAAGTACCTCTTTTTCTAAAAGCTCTTGGTGGGCATAGAAAGTACAAACAGATCGTGAGTCTTCAAGCTCAAGCACCAAATGACCTTTAATATATTCTTTGGCTTTTCTAAGCTCTGCTTCAGTGATCTGCATTTTACCTTCGGCTACTTTTCTATACTCGTGCATCATAACCTCAACTGCTTCTTTTACTCTCTTAGGATCAATACCAGCAAGAGAGACAAGACTTCCACAATCCAGATACTCATCTGAGTGCGATTTAACGTAGTATGCAAGACCTCTTTTTTCCCGCACCTCACTAAAAAGGCGTGAAGACATTCCCCCACCCAAGATTGACGCCAGTACAGATAAAGGATATTTCTCAGGATTATTAATGGATACTGTGCGCACACCAAGAGCGATATGTATCTGTTCAGTTTTTTTCAAGCGGATGAGAATCTGAGGTTTTTCTTGTTTTTCAATAACGCCAACTGGTTTTTTTGTCTCAAATTTTTTCATCTTGCCGAAATAATCTTCTACCAACTCGACAATTTTTTGCTCCTCTATTCCACCAGCGACGACAACGGTCATATTATGAGGGCTATAAAAAGATGAGAGATACTCTACAAAATCATCACGTGTAATTGAGCGAATAACATCCTTCTCTCCAGCAATATCCCAACCCATTGGCGTATCATCGTACAGCAACTGTTCATAGACGTCGCTGATTTTACGCATGGGCATATCCTCGTAGAGATTGATCTCTTCAATAATTACACCTTTTTCTTTCTCTATCTCTGCGGGATCAAGCCTGCTGTTCTGAAGCATATCTGAGAGAACATCTAGCGTTATTTCGACATTATTTTTTCCTGCTTTCACATAGTAACCTGTGTATTCCTTACCTGTAAAAGCGTTAAACTCCCCACCAATTCCATCAATAAGGCTGGAAATGTCCATGGCTGTTGGACGCTTTTTGGTACCTTTAAAAGCCATATGTTCCAAAAAATGAGATATGCCATTATTTTTCTTGGTTTCATATCTAGATCCGGCACCCACCATCACCAAAGCCGTAGCAGATTCGAAAGAAGGCATGGGAATTGTTAAAATTCTTAAACCATTAGAAAGTAAGTGTTTGTTGTACTTCATAAGATCATTGAGATTAAAACAACAGTTGAAATTTGCTCATTTTGCTTAAAATCTAAATTATTTTGTTCTGCTATTTTAGCATTATCTTCTTAAGTTGCCAACCCTATTAATTCCTCAACAGCATATGCTTTCTCTCAGTGTCCATTTACAATCTATCACTATCAAAATATGAATTAATATATATTATAATATCAGTATCTTTAAGGTTTTCTATTGTATATGTAAGGTATACAAGTATACCTGTATACCTGCAAAAGTTAGTTTGAATCTGCTGATGAGTCAAATAAGTTGTCTGACTCAGATCAATATTGAATATTTACATTTTTTCAGGAGATTGTATACCAAGAAGCCAAAGACCTTCTTTAATAGTCTCTCCAACTCTCTGAGTCAAAAGAAGTCTAAATTCCCGAATATTTTCCGATGCTGTGAGAATTGGGTATTTTTGGTAAAAGAGATTGAAATGTTGCGCAAGCTCAAAAAGATAGGTACAAATATCACTTGGACTGTACTTCTCAGCAGCTTCTTTCTTGACATCAGACCAGCGTATTAGATCAATAAGAAGCTGTCGCTCATCTTTTGATAAAGAATGCAAACACTCCACCTTATTAAGAAAAACTTTTTTTTCTGTTAAACCTGACTTCTCCAACACACTCCTTGTCCTAACATATGTATATTGTAGATAAGGTCCAGAGTTACCTTCAAATGAGATTGATTCCTCGAATCGAAATTCAATATCTTTTCCTATACTACTTCGCAGCAGTGCATACTTTACAGCACCCACTCCTACGATCTCTGCTATCTGATCTTGTTCCCAAGAAGCCACCTTGTAATGAGAGGTTTCACCTCTTATCTGTTTTTTTACTTCATCAAGTTTTGCTTTTGCCCGTGCAACAGCCTCATCCAAAAGCCACTCTCCTGTAATAATGTTCCCCATCCTGCTACTCATTTTCCCCTCAGGAAGTCTGACCATACCATGACCTATATGCAGAGTTTTTTCTGCAAGGTAAGGCTTGATAAGAGAAAGGACTTGCAAAAGAACGCGAAAGTACTCATTTATTTCATTTCCAGTGACGATTATAGAAAGATCATAAGGAAAATCGTGATATTTACTGATAGCAAGCCCTAGCTCTTTTGCCTCATATGTAGGAAGACCAAGTGAGTTAATAAAAACACGGTTATGCAAACCATATTTTTCACCTTTAAAAATAATCGCATTTTCACTTTCCTCAAAAACACCTTTCTTCAGATACTCTTTCACCAATGCAAGACCCACAGGACTAGCCTGACTCTCAAAATAATACTTCCAAAACTTTGTTCCTAATCGTTTATAAATAGTCTCAAAATACTCCAAGCTCCAAGATCTACCCTTGTAATAAAGTTGTTTGATATCAGGATATTTTTCACTCTCAGGTGCTTCTACTATGGTGTATATTTTTTTATTAAGTTCTATAATCTCTTTTTTCGCAGCCTCATCTTCTTCATAACTTTTCGCACCTAAAGCGTAGGCTTCACCCAAAAATTTTGCTTTTTCTTTTAATGTTCTTTTATCAATATCATTAAGATCTATATTTTCCTCTTTAAGCTTGATGATCAGACCATAAATAGCCTTCGCCACATGCAAACCTACATCGCCTTGATAGTTTACTCTTCTGACCTCTGCTCCTTGCGATTCAATAAGTCGTGCCAAAGCTTCTCCAACAATATTGCTATAGAGATGACCTATATGAAATTCTTTGAAAGGATTGGGGTCTGTGAACTCAATCATAATTTTTTTCCCATTGAACTTTTTTGATTTTTCCTCTGATACAGGTTCTATTAATTGAGAGCAAAGAAAAGTATTTTTCAAAGTGAAGTTAATAAAGCCCGGTTTGGCTATATCTATTCTTTCAATCATCTCAGATTTTTCTTCTTGTAACTCGTCAACCAACAAAGATGCTGCCTCAAGCGGAGACTTTTTAAGCTTCTTTGCGATTACAAAAGCTACATTGGTTGCGTAATCTCCAAAAGAGGGATCTTCTGTAGGAGTCACAGATACTTGAATATCTGAAATTTGCATCTTTTCAAGAGCATTCTTAAGTAATGCTGCAATTTGAGAAATCATACTCACATTATACACTAGACTTATGCAAAAGTTTTCAAATAAATTGATATTACAAAATCAATAATTCAAAACTTTAATCTAAGTAGATATCGATTTTGAATTCTCAGACTGCCAGAAAGACTGGATGCATGCAGATCTCACCCTCAAGATTAACACTTGCATTTTTTGCTAATACTTGCTAGCCTCATAAGTAGGAGCTATTGCTAGCGTTTTTGTAAAATATATATTACCTGTAAACGCTGCAACTGAACAATTATGTCACCACATTCTGACCAAGAGTATAAAAAGCTACTAACAGACGTTATACAAAGGCAAATTATGCTTCTTGGACCAACAATTGCTGTCACCAAAGCCAGACAAGTACCAGGAATTACTGTGGCAGATGATGGAACAGTAGTCAGCTTCACAGGTGATCCGCAACAGCTTACGCAACAGTTGATCGAACAGTTTGTGGAGCTCTCAGGACTTATTGTTAGAAAAACAATGGAGCCTCTCCTTGCAAGCTATCCAGGATTAACAAATATTGTTCAAATGAATTCTAAAGTTTCTGACTCAAATACAGCGCAGCCTCCCCAACCACTCACATCATCCAATCAGACCACTGCACAACCAATACAAAATGCAACATCAAATCAGCAAACAGCAGAACAACCAATGCCAAAAATTGTAAACTGATAATATGCGGGAATAAACAGCGAAAGATCGTATCAATATTTCTCGCCTTAGCAAACTAGGTCATTTGAAATAAAAACTGATAAAATGGACACAGAAAAATTAATAATCATTTTAATTCAGGCAGGATCGTTTATATCAGCATTTGCTGCAATTGCCGCTGGTGTGATGATGGCATCAGTACGCAAGAAATTCGGGACAGGTATCCTAGCTTCAGGATTTAAGTCAATCTCTATTGGTGTCTTTTTTATAGCAGGAGGAATTTTAGCAGATGCTGTTCAATCCTATATCTCACTCAACTTCCCTACCTTCATAATGGGAATTGTAGGTGTGCTAATCATAAAAGAAATACTCTTTGTCGTTGGGACATACATTATTGTCATCGGCAGCAAAAAAACAGGCGATAAGCTTGAATCTCTCACCAAATAATCCTCTTTTTCAGAATTTATATTTTCTAAAGTCCAAAATCAATATACAATTTTATGTAATTTTAAATAATTGAATATCTATAGTAAAAAATTAGTTGCTAGCAAATATTATTTAGGTTCGCTAATGTTTTACCACCCTGATAATCTTGGACTATCTGTTGAAAAACTGAAAGCTTTTCTTAACTCTGAGATTTATCAGACATCAAACTTTTGCCAATTGTTGAAGCAAGATAAAGCGAATAGAATAACTAATTTTCTTTCATTGAAAAAGATCAGGAATAAAGATTAATTTCTTAAAATACAAAGTTGCATTATGACTTCCTTAGATTCAACTACTCAAGTTCAATATACTCTCTCCTGCAAATCATATTCAAAAAAAGATAATTAAATATTTTCAAAATCGAAAGATTACTGAAAAATAACATTCGCTAGTCAATACTAGAGTCCTTAACCGAAAAAATCTCAGACTAATATTTTCTAACATGACTTTCATAAAATAGAAAATACAAAGATAATTCTGATCAAATCTGAGAGCAAACAAAAAAATATAACTTTCACAATAATCAACTTAACTTTTTTATATTACTAGCCTCACTATTACTAAATACTAAGCTACAATCCTATAGTCATAATTCTAAAAAACCTCGCTATATTTTGATATATTCTGATAATTTTTTATACTTATATCAAACTATAGGGGGATAAATGAATACTATAGGAGTTATTACTTTATGCTATAAGTTTCACCATTAGTTTTTATTGTAATATCAGCATCTTTGTCTGTGCGATAGACGAGAATTCCTCTCTCAGATAAAAGACTTAAAGTAAAAGACGCAGGATGCTTATACTTATTATTGCTCCCCACTGAGATTGTAGCCACTTGTGGATCAAGCAATTTGAGAATCTCCCTTGTCAAACCTGTACGCGAACCATGATGAGGAACTTGTAAGACCTCAATATGGGGAATCTCTTTCTTAAAACTGGACTCTAATGCATCTTGCAGTTGAGCTGCTTGCGTATCACCTGTAAGTAGAAAATCAAAATTTTTGTAGGAGAGAAGTATGATTAGAGAAGCAAACTCACCTGTTTCTCTAATAATGCCATTATCAGATGTTCTCTTAAGAAACTCTGAGGAAGGACTCAGTACACGTAGTAAAATTCCATCAGACGTTCGCAAAACGTAAGAATCATCTATGATAATACGCCTGAGACCCTTTTTTTGGATAGTTCTTATCAAGGTTTTATAGCCCTCAGTATTATTAATTAAATCCTCTGTAACAAACTGTTTTACTTTATAAGCACCCAAAACCTCAATAAGCCCATCCAGATGATCTGCATGAGGATGGCTAAGGATTACTAACTCAATTGTTCTATCCCAGAAAGGCATAAATTTAAAAAGACAGTTTAATACTTTTTTATCCGGTCCACCATCAAAAAGAATATCCTGCCCTTTTGGTGTTCGAATATAGATAGCATCTCCCTGACCCACATCACAAACGTTGATATGCAGTCTCCCATCGCCTACCTCGACCATATAGTAAATAAAAAGCAAGATAAAAAAGAGTATTGGAAAAAAGATAAAAAGGACAAATTTCATAAACTTCATTAAGTTTTGATTATGCGACTAAGATAAAGACTTTACTAAGTTAGCTAATTGTTCTGTGCTTTTTAGAAATCAAAAACGCAATAATAAGAATATAATAACCAATAATAATTGGCCATGGCAGAAAGTTGATCGAAAAAATAGGTGTTATAGGAGCAAAAATCCGAACCATTGTCTCAAAATAGAATAAAAATGGCAGGCTCAAAAGCGCTACAAGACCTCCCAGAGGTGGTAGAATAAGCCCTAACAAAGATGCCACTCCTCCAATGATCATTAAAGGAGGTATCGTCCAAAGTACTAATGCATTGACTACAACAGAAAGTAAGCCATAACTATGAAAATAAGCCAAAAGAAGCGGTACTGTTGCCAACTGTGCTGCAATCGTAGCTGCTAAATCATCTTGAATAAGAAATGACAAATTCTTACTGGATCCTTTCCCATCTTGCTTGGAAATAGCAAGATGTGGACGAAGGAAGATCATCCCTGCCGTTGCTGCAAATGAAAGCTGGAAACCAATATCTTCTATAAGATCAGGATTTAACAAAAGCATCAGAGATGCTGTCAGAAACAAAGTCACAAAAGCAGTATTCTGACGGCCTAAAAGGTAGGCTGAAAAAGTAATTACAGCCATGATACCAGCTCGCATAATTGATGGCTCAAGACCAGCAATTATTGTATAAAAAGCTATTCCTAAAATACTTAGTTTGATAGCTAATGATCTATTAAAGTAATGATTAAGAAATGTCATGAGAAATCCAGCAACTAGGGCTACATTCATCCCCGATGCTGCAACCACATGCATAAGGCCAGTTGATTGAAGATCTTTCACAAATTCATCAGGTAATGACTTCTGACCCAAAACAATTCCTAAGAGAAGAGAGCTTGCTGTTGGAGGCAAACTAGCGCTGAAAGTCTCTCTTATTCTCTCTCTAATCCAAGTGGCTGAAATAAATAAAAGATTGATATCATTTTGTATGATTTGAATCTGAGGAAATGACATGGTTGTAATTATTTTTCCATTATCGAGAACATAATGATCTACTGTTCCTCTGACTTGAAGCAGTTGACCATAAAGATAGCGGGGATACTTTGTCGTCCTTACCAAAATAGACTCTCCGTTGGGTGCTTTGAGGAAGAATTGTTGCGTATGATTTTTTTCTTTGGGTGTTGTTACTAGTCGCGTCGTGAATGAGATCTCCTCTCCCTCTGCTAGAGGCGAGGGATTCCCATGGAGGACAACTCTTAAAATAACGATTAGTAAAACAGTGCTATACAAAATTAGGAGTCTGGAGGTCATAATTATTTATAATGAAAGTTGGTTTTTGATCTTCTCAAAGAGCTTTTCTGAAATCACTTTTTTGGTAATTAACTCCTCAATAGCCGAATAAGGACGATTATCAATGATCTTTTTTGCTGTAATTTGACCAATTCCAGGAAGCTTATCTAGCTCACTTTCTGTGGCATTATTTATACTGATAAAGCCTTGTGCGTAAGATGATGAGTCAACATCTACCCCTTTAAAGCTTTCTTTAAATGAAGTATCTCCCATCACATCTTCCCCTTCAAAAGGAAAATAAAGCTTCATCCCATCATTAAGAAGAGCTGCTAGATTAATTGTTTTGGCAATCCGCAGATCATCTGCCTCATCTACTAGACCCCCAGCCTTTTTTAGCGCATCGCTGACTCTATCTCCTTTTGAGAGTTCATAAACCCCTGGATTTTTGACAGCACCCTGAATATCAACTACCAGCTTCTCACGTGAAATTGAATTATTTTCATCTTTTTCAATAACAATTTCTTCTTTAGTATCTTGATTTGCAATATACAGAAATCCCCCATAAGCAATTAATACTATTCCCAAAAAACTAAGAATAATTACCATCTTACGCTCTTTAATGAAAGTGAAAACAAACTCTTCCATTCTCTTTTTAGATTATAAATAATTTAACAGACAGTAAAGTGACAGGTATACAGGTATACCTGTATACCTGCAAAATGAGGATTAGTGGGTGACAAAGTTTATTATTTTACCTGGTATGTAGATAGTCTTTTGGATTGTCTTTCCTTTGAGGTGGCGCTTTATACTCTCCTCTCTTTTCACAAGATCAATAATTTCCTCCTCTGTAATTTTTTTGACTGAGGGTACAGATAAAGTACCACGCAGCTTGCCATTCACTTGAACTGCAATTACTATCTCTTCCTCTTTTATAGCAGATGGATCAAACTTAGGCCATGAAGAGGTATGAATTGACTCAAAGAGTTGAGAATCTGAAGTATTAGTTCCTTTCGCATTTGCTTTTCTGCCTGATAATCTGATCTTTTGCATATTTAATCTTTGATAAAGCTCTTCTGTCAGATGCGGAGCAAAAGGGGCCAATAATTTTAAAAGCACCTCCAACTCCTGCTTCATTATCTCTCTCTTCTTGCTTAAAAAATTATAGTAAGTCATTATCTTGGCAATGGCTGTGTTATAGTGAAATGCCTCAAGGTCTGCGGTCACTTCTTTAATTGTTTTGTGCATTTTGGAGAGATCTGATTGAGTTAAGCGATCATTCTGTTTATAAGACATTGCATTTTGTCCATCAATTTGAGACACAACAAGTGTCCAAACACGTTTGAGGAAGCGATGAATACCTTCAATACCATTATCACGAAAATCCCCTCCTTGGCTAAAGGGTCCAATAAACATCAGATATGTTCTTAGCGTATCAGCGCCAAATTTCTTAATATATTGATCTGGGACAACTACATTTCCTTTACTTTTACTCATCTTAGCACCATCTTTGATGATGAGTCCATGAGCAAAAAAGCGCGGGAAGGGTTCATCGTCTCCGGTCATGTATCCCAAATCGTATAATACTTTGTATAAAAATCGTGTGTACAAAAGGTGAAGTACTGCATGCTCAGCACCACCAGTGTAGAGGGTCACTGGAAGCCATTTGACTCGCTTCTTGGCTTTTGACACTTCCTCTGTCAGACTGCCAATCTCCTCACGTGTTCTTGCTGGATGAAGCTCTGTCATTATTTCATCTCGATCAAATGCAAGAGATGGGAAAGGAAGGTGCTTTAAATCAGTAGCAAGATAACGCAAAAAGTACCAACTGGAGTCAAGAAATGTATCTGAGACATCTGTTTCTCTTCTAGCTTGTGATCCACACTCAGGGCAAACTGTTTCAAAAAACTCCAGATGATTTGCCAAAGGAGAAGCCTCTGTACCCAAAGGTTTATAATCCTCAATCCTTGGCAGAAGCACTGGAAGATTCTCCTCAGGATACCATCCAGCAGAATTCCATTCTTTATAATTGGAAATAGCTTCAACTTGTAGTTTTTCCCTCTGTTTCTTATTCTGAGTAAACCACGATTTACCCTCCCTAGCGCATTTTTCACAATAAATCATCGGTATCGGCGGTCCCCAATAACGCTGACGAGAGATAATCCAATCTCTAAGGTGATAATGGACTTCTTTCTTGCCAAATCCTTTTTTCTCAATATCCTCAATAATCTGTGAAATACTCTCGGGAACTTTTAATCCCTCCCAATCTCCTGAGTTAATAACTATTCCCCCTCCTTGATAAGCTTGTTTGGTGATATCTCCTCCTGATACAACCTCAACTATAGGAAGATCATATTTCTTAGCAAACTCAAAATCTCGCTGATCATGAGCTGGAACTGCCATAATCGCACCCGTACCATAACTTATTAAGACATAATCAGCAATCCAGATAGGAATTTTTTGCCTGTTAGCAGGATTGATCGCATAAATCTGAGAAAATACCCCTGTTTTTTCCCTACCCTCTGCCACTCTCTCCTGTTCTGTTTTATTTTTGGCAGATAGAACATATTCGCGGATTGCCGCTTTAGCATCAATAGATGCTTCTTCAAGAAGCTCATCAACAAGAGGATGTTCAGGAGAAATTACCAAAAATGTCGCTCCATAGAGAGTATCCGGTCTTGTTGTAAATACTTCAATGAATTTAGTCTGCAACTCTTTATTCTCTAATTCAAACCTTATTCTTGCTCCTTCACTTTTACCAATCCAACTTTTCTGTGCAATCTTAACTTTTTCAGTCCAGTCAATTTTTTGCAACCCTTCAAGAAGACGCTCAGCATATGCTGTGATACGAAAAAACCACTGCTCAAGCTCTTTCTTCTCAACCTGTGTACCACAGCGCTCACAGACACGAAGAGTAATTTCTTGACCATCCTTAGATTCTGTTTTGGGGATTACCTGTTCATCTGCCAAGACTGTTTTACAGGATGGACAGAAATTAACAGGAGCTTTTTCTCTATAGGCAAGACCTGCTTTAAAAAGCTGGATAAAAATCCACTGTGTCCATCTGTAGTATTCAGGTTTCCAGGTTTCAACTTTGTTCTCCCAGGCAAAAGAACTTCCCGTTGATCTCATCTGGCGATAAAAATTCTCCTCACTTTTCTCAGCCTGATCCATCGGGTGAGTTCCAACTTTCAGAGCGTAGTTTTCAGAATGGATACCAAACCCATCAAGACCGATAGGCTCAAATACATCAAATCCCTGCATTCTTTTAAACCGCCCATAAATATCAGCTCCTGTTTGAGCATACATATTGCCAACATGCAATCCCTCGGCTGAGGGATAGGGGAACATCATGAGATTATAAAATGGTGTTTTAGCAGTATCCAAATCCGGCTGATATATCCTTTTGGATTGCCAAATAGATTGCCAATAAGGCTCAATCGTTTGAGGATCATATTTTATTGTTTTTTCCTGTTTCCTATCCTGCTTCATATTCTGGAGTATATCACAGAGCGGTTATAGTGATCTAGTATAAAATATTGGGATTTAAAGAAAAAAACTTTTTGATGATGTTTGATATATCTAGATATACTTTTGATTAATCCTAATAATCTTTCATAAATTAGTCAAAACTTATATTAAGAAAATGTGAAAAAATAAACCTGCAACATCTGAACATTTGTTGTATAGTAAAGAGTATGAGCCAACTCCTAAAACAGGCATTATTTCTTTTTACATCATTTGGAGTTGTCTTTTTATGGAAAGAATCTACTTTTGTTGAATTTACAATACCCTTACTAGGATTTTTGGTCTTTCTCTACCTGCTACTTGCAAGCAAAAAGCCTCTTCTCTGGAAAAAATCTCAGTCAGTTGAGAATACACAACAACATTCCCTAGAGCAAAATAAGAAAAAAATTTTTAATAAGGATGAGATCAATATTTTTATTCTTAATACCATTGTATTTCTTCTTATCTTCTCTACAGGATCTCTGAAATCTCCTCTTTTTTTCCTTCTCTACTTTATATCTTTTGGTATCGCTTTTGTACTTCTGCCACAGATAGTATTTGTCTTTATCTTAGGATCTATTTTGATCTTTATTCCTGACGCTCTCTCTAATCAAACCCCCTCAGACACAAAATTGCTCAGCGAAAATCTTGTGAAATTAGCTTCCTTAGGACTAATCTCTCCACTTGCCTATTTTTTTGGCAAAGAATATCAGGAAAGGCTTATTCATCAAGAAAAAGATAAAGAGGTGGCAGAAATCATCAGCAACGAAGCAGCGAATGTTCTCAATAATGAGGAAGAAAAACTAAGTGAGGAAGATAAAGAACAACTGGTTGATATCATAGAAGAGAGTGAAAAACTCAAAGAATAACCTTGTTACACTATACTATTGCTTCAGGACTTTAAACTCTTCTGATGTTAAGAAGAGAGTGGAGCCAAAAATAAAACAAATGTAATTAGGCAATTATGAAAAGCGCTACTATCATTACACTAAGCATTTTTATTATCTTATTCTTACTAGGTCAAAAGCTGCCTCCTGTTAATCATGTATTAGCCTTTACAATGATTGGTGATAACTGGAAAATTGACTTTGCCAATCTGAATATGGGAGGGGCAACTCAACTGGGATCAGGCAAAAAACTGACATTTACCACAGGTCAAACTGCACCCGGACTCTATACAGGCACTAATTATAAAGTACGCGCTGGATTTCAGTATGTCTATACTCTTATTCCTTTCCGCTTTAGTATCTCCCAAACTCAAATTGACTTTGGCACCCTCACACCGACTAACCCTGTTACTAGAACGAATACGCTGACAATTTCTAATGGATCTGCCAATGGTTATCAAGTAACAGCTTTTGAAGATCATCAACTTCTCAATCCTGCCAATGGCATGTTGATACCTGATACTACCTGTGACAATGGACTCTGTACAGAAACAACGTCAGCACAATGGACTAATACACTCACCTATGGGTTTGGTTATCGCTGCGATAATATAACAGGAACCGATTGTGCAACAGGGTTTACAAATAGCAATTATTATAAACAGTTTGCAGACTCATCCCTCAACGAATCACCCCAATCAGTAATGTCCGGAACCAACGTTGGACGCAGTAAACAAGTTCAGATTACTTATAAAGTCAATATCTCAGGTACTCAGCCGGCAGGAACATATACGAACGTCATAACCTATATTGCTACACCAACATTTTAAGAAAGGCAATTAAAATGAAGATCTTGCAAAAAATAGTTTTATCTACTGGAATTTTTTGTCTCCTCTTCATTATTTTTCCATCGGATATCAAAGCGGCAACTTTTGATCTTGCTGTCAATCCTTCAATTTTTCAGATAGAGCTTAATCCTCCTGCTATTATTGAAGCAAAAAAATCATTGACTATAGAAAATCTCAGTGACACTCCACTAACTCTGTCTATCCAATACAGACCCTTTAAGCCGAAAGATGAGTCCGGAATAATAGAATATTTGCCACGGGAAGACAGTTTTGTTGGAGCTGATCCTCTTATCTTTCAGAGAATACATATTATTGAAAATAATAATCCGATTGAGCAAATTACTCTGGCACCCAAACAAACAAAAAAACTTGATCTTAAAATGACAATCCCTAAAGATGAGCCTCCATCTGATTACTATTTTGCCATTCTTTTTCTCAGCCAAGAAGAAACTTCAGACAGTCTGCAAAGCTCATATTCAAATTATGTTGGTGGTATCGGAGTTAGTGTACTTCTTTCAATAGGTCCCAAAAAAGAAACAACTGGAAAAATTGAGGAATTCTCAACATCTTTTTTCCATGAGAAAAGCCCTGTACCCTTTACAGTACGTATCAGAAATACGAGTCAGCACTTCATCTACCCCAAAGGACAGATAACAATCAAAAATATGTTTGGTCAGACAATCGGAATTGTTGATTTGTTGCCTGTTAATATTTTGGCAAACTCTATTCGCGCTCTGCCAAGTAAGGAGAATTTTATCTTTGCTGCACAAAAAAATAGATTAAACATTGCTGAAGAAGACTCAAAATCATTCTCCAAAGAAGAGTTGGAAATGATAAAGCAATATGAAAAAATAATGAAAAACGAGCAATCAAATCTCTCAATCAGTCCGAAGGCTTTTTGGAACGGAGGGTTTTTGCTTGGACCCTACTCTGCCACTTTGACTGTAGCTCTGAGTGATCAAGGTCCTCTCCTTACACGAACTATTCATTTTTTTGCACTACCAATCTATCTTATAATTACTTTTTTTATTGTCATTGCTATTGTCTTGTTTATTCGTCAGAGATTGAACAAGATTAGGACCAAAGTATCCTGATTAAAATCTTTCTTGCAAACTAAGATCAATATTTGCAACCTTAGCTAGAACAAAAACTCTCAATTTTTAAAAACTCTACTTTCTGCTGCTATATTTTTTACATGCAGTCAAAGGCTAACAAATTATAAAAATCAATATCAAATAGAATATTGCCAAGTATACCTGTATACCTGTATACCTGTATAATGATTTAAAAATTGGATCTCAAACATTTTGCTTATTCAATGACCAAACTACTCTTTTATTTATTTTAACTATTGACAAGTTAAAAAATTTGTCTTCATACTAATAATACTCAATGATAAATACTCAAAGATGAGAAAATACAGCTTTATTTTAACGTATTGTTTAGTGGCTTTAGTTGTCACAGTTTTTTTTGCGGCACAGGCACACGCTGCAACATTAACCGGAGCCAAAGATACGATTACTACCTCACGACCATCGCCCTCAACTCCTCTCTCTGCAAATGCTGCATCAGGAGCTTATCAGGTAAGCGTATATAATAACGGCTCCCGCTTTCTTGCATCAGATTCTGCCAAGCTCATAAGAGGCACAACGCTTATTGATCCTGTAATTACGATTGCATCCCAATCAGCTGGATTAACATCTGTTTATTTTTCTGACGCACTAGGTGCTGCTGGCCAAAATGGAACAGACGTGCTCTTTTTCCCAGTAACTGCAATGCATACTATTCAGTTTACCGTACAGAACACAATACCCACCAATGGAGATATCGTCATCACTTTCCCAACACTCTCTGCAACTGATGCCGATAACGATGCATCCCCATCTGCTACCACATTTCAGTTCAATAATCTAGTCAGCGGTACCGGTGGTAGAGACAACATAGATGTTTATGATGATTCAACAGATATCTCAGCCAATGTGACAATTACTGAGACTGAGCCCTCACCGGGCAATCCCGGAATTATTAGTATAAATCTTGATTCTGGGACTATTGCAGCTGGCTCGGTAGTCAAAATCTATCTTGGCTGCACAGCATCGACCTCTGCATCCTGCACTACTCAGGCACCACGCATCATCAATCCTACCAAATCAGCAACAGCAGGAACAGCTGATATCTGGAAAATAAATATCAGCACCAAAGATAGTAGCGGTATATTACTCGATGAGGCTACAGTGGCAATTGGAACTATCGAAACTGTCGAAGTACGAGCAACAGTTGATGCAACACTTACTTTCTCAATCGGCGGGATTGCAAATGGATCAGCAGTTAACACAGGAAATACAACAGGTTGTGCAGCAACAGAGACAACTAGCGCAGGCAACCCATCAACAGCAACACTTGTTGATCTAGGTGTACTCGCTAACACACCAACCACAACAGGTACTCCAATCAGCAACATCGCAGCCCAACTTATAACCATTACTACAAACGCTGCCAATGGATATACCCTCACAGCAACATCCTCAGGCCAACTTCGCAACTTTCAGTCAGGATTCGCAATTGCAAGCAGTACTACACCTCAGGCATTTCCCAATGGCACTCATTTCTTTGGGATTAATGCCTGTGGACTAGATGTCAATACCAGTACGTGGGGAAATAATAACTGTAACACTTATATAACAGGATCATCAAATGCCTGCAAATATGGATGGCCAACACCCACAACAGCCATCACACTAGCATCTGACTCAACAGGTCCAGTCGGCAATACCATCACAGCAGGAAATGGATTAGTCACTGTCAGGTATGCAGCTAGTATTGATGCCAGTGTACCATCGGGTGAGTACCAAACAGCTATAACTTATGTAGCAACACCAACATTCTAAAAGGAGCATTATGTATAAGGATTTAATTCTAATAAAACTAAAAGATAAAAAAATTTTTCTTTTGCTATCTATTATTTTAGCTTTGTTACTATTCACCCTCTCACGACAAGCCAAAGCGCAAGAGATGCTGCGTACTTTTACTGTCTCTCCTCCTGTAATTGAAACCACAATTAAACCCGGCGGCTATATGGAAGGCAAAATGAAGATTTTTAATGAAAGCTCTACTCCACTTACTTTTGATGCATCTTTACAAGACTTTATTGTTGACAATGATGAGGGACGCCCAACAATTCTCCAAGAAGATACACTCAGTAATAAATACTCAGCTAGTTCATGGATTGCAGTTTATCCTCATACTTTTACAGTGCAACCCAAAGAAAGATTTGAAGTAAGCTACTACATCAACGTACCTCAAAATGCACGTCCCGGAGGACGCTATGCTACAGTAGTCTTCAAACCACGCTCTTCTCTCTCTGTTGCGGGTACAGGAACTGCTGTTCAAACACAAATCGGAAGCCTTTTCTACATCAGTGTAGATGGACCAATCACAGAAAAAGCAGAAGTCACCAAGTTTGATGCTAAAAGATTTGTCGAGAATGGACCTGTTACAGTATTCACCAGTATTAAAAATCTAGGTGATCTTCACATCAGACCAAAAGGATATATCAAAGTCACCAATATGCTGGGCAAACAATCTTATGTAACTACTCTTGCAGAGTATAATATCTTTCCAGAGGCACAACGCAACTATGAGAACACATTTGGTAAAAAATTCATGTTTGGCCGCTACAAGGCAGAACTTATCGCAAGCTATGGTAAAAACAATAATCTTCCATTAACAGCCACTATCTATTTCTGGGTGTTCCCATGGAAAGTTGCGCTTATCCTAATTGTTATAGTCATCACAGCAATACTTGGGTATCTCTACATGAGAAAGAATAAGAAAACTCATGGACATGTTCAACAGCCAACGGATACTCCAACTTCTTCTGATAATTAAACTCAAACGTATCTAGTATATTTTGCATCTTGCTTCTAGGATGAGTGTAACTAACATAGTATCAATAACTGCTTTGAGAAAATCATATCTTTTAATTTTTTATCTCAAAACTTACTGTCACCAAACAATAAACAGACTCACTGATAAATCAGATGATACAAGGTGATTTTCTAGCAATAATCTCGACTATATAAGACTTTTCTATGAATATTAAAATGGAAAAACTTCAACTCTCTTTTACAAAACAAACAAAATCTCTCAGACAGAATTAACAATTTGCTGTTATACGCAGTGTATGTTTGGCACTGAAGACGACTTCCAGAATGCAGCATAAAAATCAGTGCTTGTGCATAATTTCTCAATGGTATCCAAAACAGCAACAGCCAAACTTTATCTTTAGATACTAAACATTAAACACTAAAAACAAAATCCTATTCTAGTATCCAAACATCCACGCATGATGCAACTTCCTTTCACGGCGTCTTAGAAGACCATACAGTTTGGAGTTATAAATAAAGGTAAATTTCTCAGGCCAAATTTTGAGAACAAAAAAGGTAATAAGAGGTATTAGAGGAAACACAAGCCACAATGGTCCCAAACCAAGCCCTGTAAACAGCTCTACAAGCCATTTCCAGAGTCTTTTTATCAAAACAATGATTTGCTGCCACCATGACAACGCAATAAGCCTAACGCTATCTGATGGGTTTTCAGAAGGCTTCCTGTTGTACACTGCAGTCGCAAATAATTGATATACACCTGCTTTAAGATTGGTGAGCGTGTATTCGTAGTATCCATTTTGATCTGCTGTGATAGTAAAAATCATCCCATTATCCATATGGATGGTAACAGTAGCACCCGGCATCGTATAACCAAAAACCAGAGCATTTCCTCCGGCTGCGATCTCTGATCTGAGAAGACCAATTGTTGGAGGGAGGAATATTCCATCCCGTCTTATATCCTGCACAGCCCCTCTCACCTTAAAACATGTTTTGGAATCGCCAATACGTTTAAAATCAATATGTTCAAGACAATACTCTTTAATCGTTTTGCGAATGAGAACATCTAGTAGAGAAAAATTGCCGCCTTTATCAGCTACTGTGGCGCGCACAAATACTCCATCAATCGTAAGCACAATTGATGCAAAAGGGGAAGCAAATCCGGAAATACTCAGATTATTCTCTCCAACACGCGCCAAAACCTGAGTAGTAGCAGAATAATTTTTAAGACCAAGAATTTTGGCAAAATAATCTTTGCTTAAAAGCATGGAGAGAAGAAATAAAAAAGATGTAATGCAACCGATGATAAATAACTTAGATTTCATATTTTAATCTTCAACTATCTTTAACTTCTAACTTAGAGGTTTCACCTCTTTAGAGGTGAAACCTCTGATATTCAGAATGCTCACCTCAAACACACATTTTCCTATAGTAGTTGATAAAAAATATCTCATAGTTAGAAAGTGGGCGTTGTCCAATTTTTACTTTAGAATATCAATCTTAGCCTTTTTCTTGAGACTACTTTCTCTCTGATCTAAAACTATTCTCTTATCAGCTCAAGCAACTACTTATTTTCACATTCCTTCCTTCTGTTATAGCCATTATATTTGTCATCTTAGTCTTGTATCTGTTCTTCCAAAATCATTGCCCTTCGTTAATTTGTTGATCATCCCAATCTTCTTACTTGTGATCTCAATTTCTGCTTTCCTTCTTAAGCTAGAATAAAGATCCGCCTCATAACTGAGAAAAGCCAAAGAGAACATCTCTAACTCATTGTTCAAATCACACTTTAAATGTACCTCGAAATAACAATTAATACACTGCCACAGATCAATTTAAAGATTTGTTCCAAAGACATTCTCAAAAACAATCAAAGTACAATTAGCATTCCTAATATCATTGTATATTTTCAGATTGGACAAATACAACTTAGAAAGAAGGTATGCTCAAATTACATTAGCCAATAACTTCTAATTTAAAAGTGCTGAAAAGAGGGAAATTGCAATTCTTTCACTCACTTGAATAAGACAACTTCTCTATCGCAGGAATAATCAATCCTCTAATATTATCTCTTTGTGGGTAGAATAAAGTATAAAAACAAATAAATGATTGATAAATCAATCTAAATTGCTAAATAAAAAAACTTATCAATTAATAACTCTCTCTGACAATTTTCAATTTGTTTAAAAATGTTAAATATCATTTTTTGCTTAAAATAGGTAAATGTAGTTATTAATCAACAGTAACTCTAGATAGAAGGATTGCATTGTGAAAAAGAAAAATTCATTATTACCATTTTTCATTATCAACAAAATAAAAAAAACTTAGATTTTTAAAAAAATGAAAAAATCACATCCCTAGAAATATATCAAAATATCTCAACACGAAAGAAAGTAGAATATGTATTATTTTGATATATTATATATCTGTACCGATAACGACGTTTTTTTATCACACAACGAAAAAAATGAGAAAATTAATGATGTTTTCATAGAAATTAACAACTTTTCACAAAAACTATTATCTTTTTTCCATTTATAGAAAAAATATCACAAAACATCAAAATATATCAAGATTATTTTACTCTAGGATATTGACAAGTAAACTTAACAATACCTAAGCTATTAATAGATGTATTTTTATAAGAAGTATGATGAATAATTGGTATAATCTGTATAATCTTGAGGCTAAAAACCAAAATCAAACACAGTTTTTTCACGACTCAACAAACGAGTTTGTGAAAAGTAAGCTCTACTTTGCGTCTGGGCTGTCTATATTTAATTTGGATCCCCTATCTTTGTCATTTATAACCTTTTTATCCTCTCAATCTTCGTTTCTGTCCTCTTGGCCTTTTATTTCTTATCCTATGCGCAGCAATAAACCTTCATCACCACTACTAAAAAAGACAGAGGCAATCTATCGCTTCAAGCTCCAAAACAATCGTTTTATGCCTGATACAGAACATATACAAACAAATCCAAGAAAGGAAGGTGACACTTTATGCGAACTCACAAAGTAGGTCAAGATCTAGTTTTTATAGCTTCCAAAAAATTCCCAAGAAGCTTTTTGTCCCAAAGCAGAAAGAATTCGATAACTTTCAAGTTGGATCTAAAATTCGATCAAGAGATAAATAATCATGATCTCATCAAACATAATAGGCTGAAAATCGGACTGCCAACCAACTATGGGTTTGTTTGGTTTTCAGCAGCACTTATACTTAGTTACTTCATCAGCCAGTTGTACTTAATTTTCACAGGTAACTAAATATACAAACTTTATTCTAGTCTTGCAAACAGATGGACTATTTTGTCTTAAAAAAACAAACACTAAAAATGAATTTGTTATCAATTTATCAATCATAAGTAAAAAATCTTAAATCAAATATGGACTTACTTGCCCGGTTCAAAAAATACTTAGAAGCACAGAAAAATCCGCCATCATACCTGACGGTTAAAAATTACCTATCAGATATTCGTCAATTCATCACGTGGTATGAAACTACCCAACAGCAGGAATTCAAACCAAAGCAAATCACAAAACTTTTGATTGATGCGTATATCAACTACCGCAAGAACTTAAATTCAGCTTCTGTCAGATCAACAGAAAGATACTTATCATCGCTTCGGAAGTTTTTCGACTTTCTTAAAGAGAAAAAATATATCAGCTCTAATCCACTCAAAGACCAAAACAGACTTACCAATAATCCTGATCCGTGGAAACTAAAAGCATTTAAAGATTATCTTTATGTCTATAACGCATCCAATCTAACTATAAAAAACTATATCAATGATGTTAAACAGTTTCTGGACTGGGTTGCCAAATCTTCGGGAATAAAAACTCCAGATCAAGATACTATAACTTTTTGGAGAAATACCAAAATTAATATATTTTCCTTGATTAATAAGGAGCTCTTACAAAAATACCGCAGCTATCTTCTCTCACAACTCAAATTATCAGAGAATCTTTATCTTGAAAAGCAGAACAAAGACATAAACACTACAACAATACAGCAATCAGGCAATGCAATCTCTCTATCAGATTCCAAAGAAGCAACTGCAACCGATTTGAATACCAAACAAGGACTCTCTATTCTTTCTATCAACCGCAAACTCTCATCACTGCGCAAATTCCTTTCATGGGCACAAGATGAAGGACTGGTACAAATTGATCTCTCTTCCCTCTCCAACATCAGACGCACTGCAGAGGTGAAAGCTATATCATCTGAAGATGCACAGCGCACCTTCACTGGCCCAAGTGCTGCAGGTGAATCAGAAAAAACACAACTGATTTCTCATCTTGCACCCTTAGATGACAGTTCTAAAGATAATCAAAATGACAAGTATCCAAGTCGCCAAATTGAAACTCTTGATACTGAACAAAAACATAAATACTCCTCATTCCCCCCTCTAAGACTTATCCAAAAGTTAGTAAAAGCTACTCTGCTAGGTATAGATCTGACAATCATCGCTGGTATTGCCAAATTACTTGAACAGATAACGTACATCAAATGGCTTGCCTCAGGTAAGCAGATATTTATAAAGAGTGCTAAAAAACAATTAGACTTTATTGTCAATAAAAACATCAAATCCACGCTTGATAATACTCAACCAGAAAACCGATTTTCTAGTATTGTGGATCTAGTATCTAAAGAAAATCCAAGATTGGAAAAGAACTCAAATACTCAATATCATATACCAAATATCAAATCTCGCTTTCACCCCGCTCATCCAGAATTTACTACCCTGCCTCTGCATTACAGAATCTTGGGGCATCTGCGTCATACTAGACCACAATGGTACATAAAGTATCATCAGTATCCGATCGTCCACTATTTCCATTTCGCAGCTCTTATCATCTTTATGAGTGTGATTGGATTTGGACTGTACCGATCTTTCTTTGAGCAGCCACAAAAGGAAAAAACTCTTGCTGCTCCTCCAACAGCTCCTCCTAGGATCCTCTCTTTTCAAGGAAGACTAACAGATATTTCAGATAATCCCATCACCTCAGCTACACCGCTGAGATTTGCGATTTATAATGATCTCACTGCGTCAGGCTCAGCGCTACTTTGGCAGGAGGTGCAAACAGTTACACCAGACACAGATGGTGTCTTCTCTGTGTTGCTGGGAACAAATACTACTATTCCCTCTAGTGTCTTTACAGACAACTCAAGTCTATATCTTGGTGTTACGGTACAGACAGACCCTGAGCTTACACCTAGACAACAGATCGCAACAGTGGCATTTGCAGCCAACTCTGAGACGTTGCAGGGACTTTATCCTATCACAGCAGCTGGTGCTGGCACATCCAATGTAGTTCTTGCCCTTGATTCATCCGGTAATTTGACAATTGGAGGATCAGCAACACCTAAATTTTCAGCAACAGGCGGCGAATTTACCCTATCAGGTAATGTTCTCTCTCTGACAACAAATGTAGGATCCAATACCAACATCAATATTAGCCCAGATGGTAAAGGCGTAGTAAATATTATCAAACCGTTACAAAATACATCACTCAATAATAACATTACTACAGCTGCTGGAGCTGTAGAAGTAGATGATCTCTTCGCAGTTTTAGCCACATCAAGTGGTCAATCAGCCTTTACTATCAATCAAAACGGTGCAGGACCACTGATTAGCGCATCAAGTAGTGGAATTGCTAAATTTACAGTTAATAACGATGGCTCTGCTTATTTTGCAGGAAATGTAGGCATAGGTATTACTTCACCTACTGGTATATTATCTTTAGCCAATTCTGCAGCTGGTGTTGAGATACTTTTCTCAGGTGCAAATGCGGCTAATATATATCAAAGTACGTCAGGACAATCTCTATATATTAATACCAATACCGGTGATCTCAGATTAGGAGCTAACGGCTCAGGATCAAATGACTTAGTAATAAAATCTACTGGCAACATTGGTATTGGCAATACTACAGCTTCCAACTTCAAACTAGAAGTGACAGGCAATATTGGTCCATCCGCTGACGTGACCTATAATCTAGGATCACCATCTCTCAGATGGAACAATGTCTATGCCAACAACTTCATCGGCAGCGGCACAGGAGGTACCGCAGGCTATTGGCAATTAAATAACGGTGCGCTCTCTCCTGCATACAGCACCAATGATGTACTCATAGGAGGAACTGCTACCTCCAGTGCCAAATTTGGATTTATCAACGTCATCGGCAGCGGCACACCTACTGCGACAATCTCTGGTAATTTTTCTATTCAAGTCCCAACTGGAACAAATCCTGCCATTAAAATTAATGCTCTCAATGGAGGATCTATCAACTTCCAAACAGCGACAACAGGACAAGGAGACGCTGGACTCACTTCACGTCTATTCATCAATAATAACGGCAACGTCGGCATCGGGACAACAGCACCAGTACACAAACTAGAACTAGCCTCACACACAACAGCAGCTGGCGGCATAGGTTTTGGCACTGATGTAGAACTCTACAGAGGAGCTGCTAACACACTCTACCTTGCCTCTGGTGACTCCCTCAACTTAGTATCAGGCAATCTACAAGTTGCTGGTACAACAGTTATCACCAGTGGTAGGATTATCCAGGCTGCCAATGGATCTGCTGCCTCACCCTCATTCACCTTCGCATCCGACACCAACACAGGCATATTTGGGACTGGTAGTGATGTACTCGCTCTCTCAACTGCTGGTGTAGAAAGACTAAGAGTTGATGCCAGTGGCAATGTGGGTATTGGGACGACTGCACCAACTTCCAAACTAGACATCACCTCAACTGGTACAACCACCAACGGATTAAATATCACAGCCAACTCCCTAACAACTGGAACAGGTTTCTCCCTCTCCTCCACATCAACAACTCTCACATCAGGTGGACTCCTCTCTCTTGACTGGTCCCCAACATCAGCCACTACAGCAACAGGTGATCTTCTCTCCATCAACATCGGTACCAACGGCAACATCGGCAAACTTTTCAACATCAAAGACGCAGGATCAAGTATCTTCTCCGTCTCAGAATCAACATTTGAAACATCTCTCCCCGTCAACTTCACCTCTCCAGGTGACGTCTCCATTGCCTACGACCTACTCTTCACCAACCCAACAGCCTCCTACATCAAATCATCAGCTCCTCTCTACATCCAAGCTGGTGAAACATTCAACTCCTCAGACCTCACACTTCAGACCTACAATGCTGGCAACGTCATCATTGACTCCCAAGCTCTTGTTACCAATCAAGCAGCCACCATCTCAGGTCAACTAGTTATCGGAACAACAAACCCCAACTCCGCTCACATAGGCAACTTTTATCTGACCAACTCATCAACCTTTGGCAAAGCTCTTGCCATACTCAACCAAACAGAATCCGCTGACATCTTCACTGCCTCCTCCTCCGGCACCACAAGATTTACCATATCCAACAACGGCACCCTCACTGCCACAGCTTACACAATAAACAATGGCTTACTATATACCAATACATCAGGTGTCATCTCTCAAGTTTCTGACACACCTGCCACCAACGAATGTCTCATCTTCAACGGATCTACCATCCTCTGGGATGCATGCTCAACTGGTGGAGGTGTCACTGGATCAGGCACCACCAACTACATACCCAAATGGAACTCTTCCTCCTCACTCACAGACTCAACCATCTTTGACAACGGCAACGTGGGTATTGGCACAACAACACCAACTACCAAGTTAGAACTAGGCAGTGGTCAATTAGCAGTACCACTAGGATCAGCTACAACTCCATCCTACACCTTCAGCGGAGATCTCAATACCGGTATCTGGTCATCAGGAGCAGACACTCTCAACTTCTCCACTGGAGGATCTGAAAGAATAAGAATTATCAGCAACGGCAACGTCGGCATCGGGACGACGAGTCCAGCAGTAAAGCTACATGTTATAGGAACAGGTAAATTCGAAACAGGTCCTAATACATGGAACTGGATAGAAATAAATAGAGGCGGGGGATAAGATATACTTCTGGTAGTGATGACACAAACAGAGGAATATGGTCCAATGGCCAATACGCGATGTCGGTATTTACACAAATGGTGTTAATAGAATTTTAGTCAAAAGGAGATTCTGGCAACGTCGGCATCGGGACAACAACACCCCTTGGCAAACTCAATGTTGATGGTGCTGCCACCGGCAAAGCATTGGTCATCCTCAATGAAACTGGTGATCAGGCCATACTCACTGCCAGTAAGTCAGGATCAACCAAGTTCCTCATTGACAACAACGGCAATGTTGGCATTGGCACCACTACTATCACCCCAGGCTTCACCTTCGACAATATCGGACGCGGCAGATTCTCAACAGGTCTATCAATCGGCACAACTGCCACCACCAACACACTCGAACTCTCAGGTACTCTCAACCAAACCTCAGGTCAAGTAACCTTCGGTGGAAACGTAGATGCTACATCAGGTCTTGACGTCACAGGTGCCTCCCTCACCGTTGGAGGATCAGCCTTCACAGTCACCACCGCTGGAGTCATAACTGGTACATCCCAAACACTCACCTCAACAGGCAACGCCCTCACACTCTCTGGTGCTGGTGCCAATATATCCTTCAGCGGTGCTGGTCTTGCCCAAATCACAACAGCTGCCTCCCAACACCTCGCCCTCATGCCAGGCGGCAACGTGGGTATTGGGACGACAACACCCCAAATGAAACTCGATGTAGCAGGAGCAATAGGAATATCAGGCACAACTGTCATTGATGCATCAAGAAACCTAACCAACATCGCAGGAGTATCAACACACCTTAACCCAACAACTGCCAACACCTACAACCTAGGAACAGGAACTGGCAATCAATACCTCAACCTCTACGCACAAAACATCTACCAAAATGGTATAGCAGTCTGTGACGCCAATGGCAACAACTGCCCAACAGGTGGCAACGCTGGACCATGGACAGAAACAGCAGGCATTGTCTACCTAGACACCACCTCCAACAAAGTCTCAATAGGTGACACAACAACAGAACACAAACTAGAAGTAGAAGGAGCAATCACCGGCAAAGCACTAGTCTCCCTCTGGGAAAAAGGTGATCAGGACATCTTAGTAGCCTCCAACTCTGCTACCCCCACCAACGTCTTCAGAATTACCAATAACGGCTCAATTATCAGCAATGGCACTATTACCGCATCAACCACTAATACCATCAATAGTCTATCCATCAACAATGCATCCATCACCAACGCAGTTAATCTAACAGCATCAGGAACAATCACCTTCTCAGGATTAACTCCCAACAGATTAGTCACCACTGATCCCTCATCCAATCTCACCACCTCCATCTCCTCAGCCAACGTCGCTGCATCAGTAACTGACGAAACAGGAACTGGCAATCTAGTCTTTAACACCTCACCCTCATTCACAACCAGCATCACAACAGGATCAACCTCCTTCTCCCTCCTCAATACAACAGCAACTACCATCAACGCCTTCGGTGCAGCAACAACACTGAATATAGGAGCAAACTCCGGAACCTTAACACTTGGCAATCCAACTGTTGTTGGCACTCAAACAACTCAAAATCTCTGGAATACCACTGCCACAACCATCAACTTTGCAGGAGCAGCAACTACTTTGAATATGGGAGCCTCTTCTGGAACAACAACCATCAACAATGCCACTCTCTCTCTACCTAATGCCACCTCAGTCAATATCGCAGGAGCATCAGCTATCATCAACCTCTCCTCCTCAACTGGTGCCAAACAAATACAAACAGGTGGAACTACCAACTTAGCCCTCATGCCAGGCGGCAACGTCGGCATCGGGACGACGAATCCGGGGGCTAAACTTGAAGTTAACGGAACTAGTGATATTGTTCAACTGAAGGTAAAACCAAATGGAAGTCAAACAGCTAATCTTATCGAAGTTGGAACAGGTAACTTAACCTTTGCCATAAATGGATCCAATAATGTCGCTGTCTCTACTCTTCCTTCAACTGATACCTTCCTAAGAGTCGGTTCTACAGGATATATCTCATTTAACTCATCTTCTGCTGTCTATGGTATTACTACCACTCCTGTTAACTTTGGTTCAGGAAACGTAGTTGGTATCAGCGCAGGTCCTGTTACAAATAACTCAGGCGCTGTTTCTGCAATAACAAGTATCTATGGAAGTGTGCGCACAGCGGGTGGAGTATCCAATATTGTAGCAGCAGGAAAAATTTTTGAAGCTGGTTCCCCTACGATTTCATCAGGTGGTATTACTACTCTTACAGGACTTTATATCAATCAACAAAAAGTAAGTGGTGTGACAACTGGTTATGGTATCTATCAAGTATCCTCTGCAGACCTGAATTACTTCGCTGGCAACGTCGGCATCGGGACGACAGCACCAGTCCACAAACTAGAACTAGCTACCCATACAACAGCAGCTGGTGGTATAGGTTTTGGCACTGATGTAGAACTCTACAGAGGAGCTGCTAACACACTCTACCTTGCCTCTGGTGACTCTCTCAACTTAGTATCCGGCAATCTACAAGTTGCTGGTACAACAGTTATCACCAGTGGTAGGATCATCCAGGCTGCCAATGGATCTGCTGCCTCACCCTCATTCACCTTCGCCTCCGACACCAACACAGGCATATTTGGAACTGGCGCTGATGTACTTGCTCTCTCAACTGCTGGAGTAGAGAGACTAAGAGTTGATGCCAGCGGCAATGTGGGTATAAACACCACCTCACCCTCCTATAAACTAGACGTCCAAGGTGGATCAGGCATAGTAGCTCAGTTTAGTGGCAGAGTCATAGGCGCTGATGCTATCAACACCAATGAGTTCGTAACTCTAGGTCAACTCCAAGGAGGCAGTGGATCCCTCTGGCTTGATGGTGGAGATTATCTATATCCTAACTCCTCCTTTGCCACCAATGTCATGGTACCATCAGGAAGACTAGGTATAGGTCTAACATCTACTCCTTTCAAATTAGAAATCAATGGCAATGATCCCGGCAAAGCCCTAGTCTCCCTCAACTACACTGGCACTGATCAAAACATCTTAGTTGCCTCTCAATCTGGAAATCTAAAGTTTGCTGTAGGATACAATGGCAATATCACATCAGCAACTGGTACCCAATGGCTTCCCACCTCAGATTCAACCACTGCTTTGAATATTGCCAATGCTGCAGGAACTTCATTCGTCACCTTTGACAGTACTAATCAACGTGTTGGAATTGGGACTACAGCACCAACTACCAAGTTAGAACTAGGCAGTGGTCAATTAGCAGTACCACTAGGATCAGCTACAACTCCATCCTACACCTTCAGCGGAGATCTCAATACCGGAATCTGGTCATCAGGAGCAGACACTCTCAACTTCTCCACAGGAGGATCTGAAAGAATAAGAATTATCAGCAACGGCAACGTCGGCATCGGGACGACGGGACCTACGGCAAAACTACAAATTGAAGGCTCTGGGGCAAATATATTCCTTAGCAACACGACCTCAAAGTATATCACTTTTGGAGCAGCCGGCTTTGCTCCTCCTGCTATAGATAGTGCCGGAACCAAATTAATCCTTTACGGTAGTGCCAATAATAATACTAATAACCCAAGATATGCGATGGGGATTGCACCATCAGAATTGTGGTATTCAAGTGGAGGTGTGCATAGGTGGTATACAGAAAGCGCAGGAACATGGACACCAAGGATGACAATAGATACCTCCGGCAACGTCGGCATCGGGACGACAGCTCCTCTTGAAAAACTAGATGTATCAGGAAATGCAACAGTCTCTGGCAATCTCACCTTCTCTGGAGCAAGAACAATCGCCTCAAGAGCATTCACTCAACTAACCATTGGTGATACCCAAACTGGAAATATCCTTTTCTCACCAGCATCTGGAAAACAAATAATGTTCTTCTCCTCATCCAACTACATAGACTCCTCTGGAAACCTTGTTCTCGCTGGCACAACAGGCATCACAGCATCAGGAACAGGTGCTGGTCTTAATTTCTCAGGCACTGGAACCCATATCATCCAAGCAAGCGCTGGCACTCTCCAAATCAACGCCTTCACTCTAGGAGGAGCCATAACAGGCAACAACCAAAACATCTCCAGCATCGGCAACATCACAGCCAATACCAGTGCCAATACCATAACAGGATTTGGTACTATTGGAACATCAGGTACTACAGCATTCCAAGGTATAACAGCAACACTCAATGGTACTGGCAACGCTCTCACCCTCTCTGGTGCTGGCGCCAACATCGCCTTTACTGGTGCTGGTCTTGCACAGATCACAACAGCTGCCTCCCAACACCTCGCCCTCATGCCAGGCGGCAACGTCGGTATAAACACCACCTCACCCTCCTACAAACTAGACGTCCAAGGTGGATCAGGCATAGTAGCTCAGTTTAGTGGCAGAGTCATAGGCGCTGATGCTATCAACACCAATGAGTTCGTAACTCTAGGTCAACTCCAAGGAGGCAGTGGATCCCTCTGGCTTGATGGTGGAGACTATCTCTACCCCAACTCCTCCTTTGCCACCAATGTCATGGTACCATCAGGAAGACTAGGTGTTGGTCTCTCCTCCACTCCCTTCAAACTGGAAATAACAGGTGCTGATGCTGGCAAAGCTCTAGCTTCCTTCAACTACACAGGCACTGATCAGAACATCCTTGTTGCTTCACAATCTGGCACACTCAAATTTGCTGTTGGATACAATGGCAACATCACCTCTGCAACAGGTACCAAATGGCTACCTACCTCAGACTCAACCACTGCTTTGAATATAGCCAACTCCTCTGGTACCTCCTTCGTCACCTTTGACACTACCAATCAGAGAGTTGGAATTGGGACGACGGCACCTGGAGCAACATTAGACGTATCTGGGACTGATACTTTATTGCAAGATATAAGGTTTGTAGAAGCAAGCGGAATTAACTATATCCAAAGTACTAACAATAGAGGAGCAAACACATGGCAACCTCTCCACATTGGTGCTGGTTACAGTGGAAGCGATATTAAATTAGCAATAGACTCTACAGGCAACGTCGGCATCGGGACAACGGGACCGGGACAAAGATTAGATGTACAAGCTTCTGGAACAAATGATGATAGTATAAGACTCACCACTGGAAATGCAGATGGTGGTTTACGCTTGAAAAATACTGGCACCGGCGGAGTTGAGTGGTTTATTGATTCTACATCAGGCTCAAGTGGTTACGGACAAGGAAAACTTGCGTTCGTACCAAATGTTGGGAGCACTCCAACAATGACATTAAGTGGCAGCAACGTAGGTATAAGCACCACAGCTCCAGGGGCATTACTGGATGTTAGAGGCAACGTTAGATTTCTTTCACAGACCAATAATTATTATCGTACATTTTTTGAAGCTACTACTGAAGGCGGATGGAATTTTCCGTCAATGATAGTAGGACAACAAAGAGGAATTGTTATAAAAGATCGATCTGGACTAAGCGGAGGATTATGGCTAAATGGAGGAGATTATAATGCCATTGGTTCAAGAGGCGGAATAGGAGTTGGTTTAGTTACTGATCTTGGAACATATTTTGCATTAACCTCTTCATCTTCATTCATTAGATTTCACGATGGACAAATTATATTTTATGGTAATACAGGATTAACCCCAGGATCAACGTTTTCGCCAACAGAACGTATACGTATTGATGCAACCGGCAACGTCGGCATCGGGACGACGAATCCAACAGAAAAATTAGAAGTAGTCGGAGATGTGAGGCTTAGGTCTGATAGTGATGTAAATACAAGTGTAGGATCTGGAGTATTGCAAATTTTAAACTCTGGGGGCACAGCTGGTATTCATCTTGATGCTAACGAAATCCAAGCTATAGGAAATGATCTCCATATCAACAATGATAATCAAGTTAATACACATATTAACAACTTAGTTCACATAACTACAGGCGGCAACGTCGGCATCGGGACGACGGGTCCGGTAGCGAAGTTGGATGTGGCAGGATTAATAAAAGGTTCAAGTGGTTTTAGCTCCGATGGTACAGCGAAAGTATTAACATACAGGTTGTCGAATTCAACCACAAATAGTGGCGATAGGTATATTGGAAGATTTACCGGCTCTCAATCTAACAGAATAAAAATTACTATCATTGGTCAGGACGGATATAGTGGCTCTTCGCTTGGTAGAGAAACGGTAATTTATGGACAGTTTAATAATAATAATGATTTAGAGGGTCAATGGTACAACCTTGGTGGTTCAAATGGGGGAGCAATAACAGATGTTAAAGTGGAAGATATGGGTGCCAATGATTTCAAAATATACATTACTCATGGACAATATTTTGAAGCAGTAGTAACAGTTGAAATAAGCGGTGGAACATTTACACCAGCTGACTCTCTTACTTCACCAACTGCTTACACTTCGCTTACAAAGCAATTTATAGTCTTAGCAAATACTGGTATTGGATATGAAAATCCAGGTACGGCGAAATTGGCAATAAATGGCAACGTCGGCATCGGGACGACGAATCCTTCTTACAAACTTGATGTTCAAGGAGGATCTGGAATTGTTGCTCAGTTCTCAGGAAGAGTCATAGGCGCTGATGCTGTCAACACCAATGAGTTTGTTACTCTAGGTCAACTCCAAGGTGGCAGTGGATCCCTCTGGCTTGATGGTGGAGACTATCTCTACCCCAACTCCTCCTTTGCCACCAATGTCATGGTACCATCAGGAAGACTAGGTATAGGTCTAACATCTACTCCTTTCAAATTAGAGATCAGTGGCAATGATCCCGGCAAAGCCCTAGTCTCCCTCAACTACACTGGCACTGATCAAAACATCTTAGTTGCCTCTCAATCTGGAAATCTAAAGTTTGCTGTAGGATACAATGGCAATATCACATCAGCAACTGGTACCCAATGGCTTCCCACCTCAGACTCAACCACTGCTTTGAATATTGCCAATGCTGCAGGAACTTCATTCGTCACCTTTGACAGTACTAATCAACGTGTTGGTATTGGGACTACAGCACCAACTACCAAGTTAGAACTAGGCAGTGGTCAATTAGCAGTACCACTAGGATCAGCTACAACTCCATCCTACACCTTCAGCGGAGATCTCAATACCGGAATCTGGTCATCAGGAGCAGACACTCTCAACTTCTCCACAGGAGGATCTGAAAGAATAAGAATTATCAGCAACGGCAACGTCGGCATCGGGACGACAGCACCAGTCCACAAACTAGAACTAGCTACCCATACAACAGCAGCTGGTGGTATAGGTTTTGGCACTGATGTAGAACTCTACAGAGGAGCTGCTAACACACTCTACCTTGCCTCTGGTGACTCTCTCAACTTAGTATCCGGCAATCTACAAGTTGCTGGTACAACAGTTATCACCAGTGGTAGGATCATCCAGGCTGCCAATGGATCTGCTGCCTCACCCTCATTCACCTTCGCCTCCGACACCAACACAGGCATATTTGGAACTGGCGCTGATGTACTTGCCATCTCAACTGCTGGAGTAGAGAGACTAAGAGTTGATGCCAGCGGCAATGTGGGTATAAACACCACCTCACCCTCCTATAAACTAGACGTCCAAGGTGGATCAGGCATAGTAGCTCAGTTTAGTGGCAGAGTCATAGGCGCTGATGCTATCAACACCAATGAGTTCGTAACTCTAGGTCAACTCCAAGGAGGCAGTGGATCCCTCTGGCTTGATGGTGGAGACTATCTCTACCCCAACTCCTCCTTTGCCACCAATGTCATGGTACCATCAGGAAGACTAGGTATAGGTCTAACATCTACTCCTTTCAAATTAGAAATCAATGGCAATGATCCCGGCAAAGCCCTAGTCTCCCTCAACTACACTGGCACTGATCAAAACATCTTAGTTGCCTCTCAATCTGGAAATCTAAAGTTTGCTGTAGGATACAATGGCAATATCACATCAGCAACTGGTACCCAATGGCTTCCCACCTCAGATTCAACCACTGCTTTGAATATTGCCAATGCTGCAGGAACTTCATTCGTCACCTTTGACAGTACTAATCAACGTGTTGGAATTGGGACTACAGCACCAACTACCAAGTTAGAACTAGGCAGTGGTCAATTAGCAGTACCACTAGGATCAGCTACAACTCCATCCTACACCTTCAGCGGAGATCTCAATACCGGAATCTGGTCATCAGGAGCAGACACTCTCAACTTCTCCACAGGAGGATCTGAAAGAATAAGAATTATCAGCAACGGCAACGTCGGCATCGGGACGACGAATCCAGGGGCGAAACTAGAAATTTCAAATGGAACAATTGGTATACAAGTTGCTCCAGGACTATATTGGAATGGTAGTTCTATGGTTTCAGATAATAACTGGGTTAATTTTGATATTCCAGGCACTAAAAACGTTAACTTTTCAGATAATTTTATAGTAACCGGTGGCAACGTCGGCATCGGGACGACGAGTCCTGAAGCCAAACTTAATGTCCAAGGTGGAAGTATAAGAGTTGGATCCTCTTCAGGAAATTATGAAGAGATTACGGGTGGCGATATTGGTATAAGACATCGCTGGGTAAACGATCCTGCAGACAACTATAGATTTTGGCTAGCAGCTAACGCAGGTATTGCCCTCGGGCTTACTGGTAATGACGGTGGCGCCCTACGACTTGCAGATAGCGGAGCAAATACAGTGACTTTCTATGTCAAACAAAGTGGTATAGGAATTCTAAGAGCTAGTAGCAATGATGTCCTTGCTTTTACCTCTTCCGGCAACGTCGGCATCGGGACAACAGTACCAGCGTATAAATTGGATGTTGTTGGAGAGATTAGGGCATTTGGTAGTGGAGATACAAGATACAGAGTATATTCTAGTGGGACTACTGGTTGGGTAGGTTACGAATTAAGATCAAGCGGTTTAGATGCATTTGCTGGTGGTATATTTAGAAACAATGCTGATAATAACAGAGTATCTATTTGGTCTAAAAATCAAGAAGCAATAAGTATTTTAGATTCCGGCAACGTCGGCATCGGGACGACGGGACCGGGGTAGAAACTTCATGTAATCGGAAACTACAACAGATAACTAATGATTTAGAAGCTATTGACCCCAGCAACCGTATTCTTTGTAGCATCAAATGATACTCTATCAACTACATGGCTCATCGGTAAAAACTCCAGGAATCAATTAATACTTAAAGATAAAGATCCAAATACTACTCTTACTGGTCAACGGCAGGCACAGTTGCACTTTCAAACACACAACGGCACTGATTGATGGAACTGAATATAATTTTGCAACAGCTGCATTAACTAGTACAAGCGACTACTGTTGTGATTGAAATTACTAATCCCAATGGCCTTAACGCAGTTTACTCAAATGCAGCATGGTTTACGAGTGTTTTCTTTAGGAACAATTATGCCACAGCTCTATAACAGTTGACGCACGTTATGATGGACATCCAGGATCCTATCAAACAATTTGGTCAACAACAACAAACGATCAAAGAACATGGCTAAGTTCAGCTGTCACGACCACGCTCACGGGATGACAGTCCCAGAAAATCACATCGTTGGTGGATCACTTACCTTGGTACCAGCGCTGGAGTCCACTTAACTACGGATGGACTCCAAACAGTAGAACGGCAACTATCTCAGTATGCTCTTGAACTAGGAACAACATTTTATCGGTCATCAACTTTCCTACTGGTAGCTGCTTGATACTCCCTACAGCGGAACAGAATCACCTCGCACTCATGCCAGGTGGCAACGTGGGTATAAACACCACCACTCCAGTCTATACCCTTGATGTTAATGGCACATTTAGATCCTCATCGACATCAAACGCTGTTTTCGGCAATGGTACAACAGGTGGAATCCAACTAGGAGATGGTACTATTACAAAAACTACAGGCAATCCCTTTACTATGAATAGTGGACTAACACTTAGCCAAAATCTCGCAGTCAATGGCGGTTCAATCACCTCAACTGTTGATCTGACTCTCAATCCATCAGGCGGTCAAGTCTTCCTCGCTGATACTGATACCCTAGCTATAGGAGGCCATGCAGGAGCTGCCTACAACGCAATATCCAACGCAGGTGGAACTCCATCCAACCCCAACGTCACATCAGACAACGATCTCTACATCCAAGGCGATCTGGACATCGGAGGCACACTATATGTCGGTGGATCTCAAATTGCCAATTACTGGCAGCGCAATGGCACAACTCTTGCCCCAACAACTACTACAGACAGTGTCGTACTAGGAGGCAATACATCAACTGTTCACCAGTTTGAAGTTAATGGAGCAGTAACAGGCAAGGCTCTTGTTGCCCTCACTGAGACTGGTGATCAAAATATCATCACTGCCTCCTCTTCTGCTACAACAACTGTCTTCAATCTCTCACGCACAGGCGCAATCAGCGTTGCCGCAGGACAAGGATTGGATACGATCTCAGCTGGAGCACTTAATATAGGTACCACCACCCAAACAGCACTTACTCTTGGACAATCAGGAGCAACAACAACTATTAATGGCTCATCTCTAACTGTTGGTCCCACCTCATGGACAGCAACACCTACTATCTCAGGACTGATCACAGCCACAAGCGGACTCACTGCCAACGGAGCACTCACCGCTAACAACGTCTTTACACTAGGAGACGGTGGTGACACAGGATCAATCAACACCTCAGACTGGGATATCTCAACCACAGGCGTTATGACTGGTATCTCAGGCATAACAACAGATGGAGGATACACTCAGTCAGGTACTGCCATCAATACCTTCACCGGTGATCTATCTCTTGGAACAGGTGTACAGGTAGACTTCGCAGATGAAGTCGGTGACAAATTGTATCTTTTCTCCAATACATATGGAATAGGCATTGAATCCTCAACACTCACCAACTGGTCAGCAAGTACATTCCGCTGGAGAATAGGTGGCACATCTGTCTCAACTGGCACTGAATACATGACACTAACAAGCAGTGCTCTTAACCTTGCCAACAACACTCTGACCTCAACTGTGATCTCACCCTCAATCCCTCAGGAGGCCAAGTCTTCCTCGCTGATACGATACCCTAGCTATTGGAGGCCATGCAGGAGCTGCCTACAACGCAATATCCAACGCAGGTGGAACTCCATCCAACCCCAACGTCACATCAGACAACGATCTCTACATCCAAGGCGATCTGGACATCGGAGGCACACTATATGTCGGTGGATCTCAAATTGCCAATTACTGGCAGCGCATCGCTGGCAACCTCTCACCAATAAATCTCAATGACACAATCTCTGCTACTACATCAGCATCTACAGCATTGACTATAACTCAAACTGGTGCATTTGATGTCGTCAGATTTGAAGATCAAGCATCAGATACAACACCATTCGTAATCGATCAAAATGGGAATGTCGGTATTGGTACCACAGCACCAGGGTACAAACTAGATGTAGCTGGAAGTGTCAATATTGGTAGTAATAGTCACTTATATTTTGCCGGAGGTAATCCTCATATTGAAAGTATATATGATGACTTTATTTTCCAAGTTGATACTGACAATAATGCCACAGGTAGATTTTTCTTCAAAGACACAAATACCGATGTTATGACAATCGTCAATGGCAACGTGGGTATTGGTACAACTGCACCTACAGCCAAACTTGATATTACTGGTGATGCTTCCTCCTCCGGCTCTCTAGTACTTCGAGGTACTTCACCAACTACATTAGATATCTTAAATGGAGGAAGATTTGATATCCAAACCTCTGTAGGAGGAGATGCAGGACTTACTCCAAGATTGACAATCACCAGCAACGGCAATGTAGGCATCGGGACAACGGGACCAGCTTGATCTTCTGGACGTAAATGGTGGCGTCATCATTCGCGATCGAGCTGCAATTCAAGGGACAGGCGCAAGCTGTAGCGCTCCTGGTGCTGGAACTGCAGGCTGGTGGTATGCTGATGCAGGAGATTGTTCAACTGTCTTTGCCGGGATAAATACTGCTACCAACGGCTCTGAGGTCTTTGGAATATACATGGGCAGCTGGGACTGGACAATAGATATTAATGGCAATGTCACCAATGCTGGCAATCTCACAGTCCAGGGTACAACAGGTATAACTGCTTCTGGAACTGGTGCTGGTCTTAACTTCTCTGGCACAGGAACGCACACAATCCAAGCAAGCGCTGGAACTTTGCAAATCAACGCATTTACTCTGGGAGGAGCTATCACAGGCAACAACCAAAATATCTCCAGTATCGGCAACATCACAGCCAATACAAGTGCCAATACCATCACAGGATTTGGCACCATAGGAACATCAGGCACAACAGCATTCCAAGGAATAACAGCTACCCTCAGTGGTACTGGCAACGCTCTCACCCTCTCTGGTGCTGGTGCCAACATCGCCTTCACTGGTGCAGGTCTAGCCCAAATCACAACAGCCGCCTCCCAACACCTCGCCCTCATGCCAGGCGGCAACGTGGGTATAGGCACTACTACTCCAACACTGGGCAAACTCACAGTACTTGGCACAACGGCAGCTCAAACATTTGCTGATTATGACAATACAGCCTACTTCTTGGATCCAGCAACAACAACTACCTCACTCAACATCGCAGGTGGTGCCAATATTGGTGGTTATGCAACAGTCTCTGCCTCTCTTGCTGTTGGCTACACCAACGCACCTGCTGGTCCTGGACATGCCATCTTCGCAGGCAACTTAGGCATAGGTACTACAGCACCAGTCCACAAACTAGAACTAGCCTCCCACACAACAGCAACTGGTGGCATAGGATTTGGCACTGATGTAGAACTCTACAGATCTGCTGCTGATACCCTCTCCCTTGCATCAGGTGACTCCCTCAACCTAGTCTCTGGCAATCTACAGGTTGGTAGTACAACAGTTATCACCAGTGGTAGGATTATTCAAGCTACCAATGGCAGTGCTACATCTCCCTCATTCACCTTCTCCTCTGACACCAACACTGGCATATTTGGAACAGGTGCTGATGTACTCGCTATCTCAACTGCTGGCACAGAGAGAGTACGAATTGCTGCCAATGGCAATGTAGGTATAGGGACAACAACAACTGATTTCCAAACCACTATTCAAGAAAGCACTAATAGTAAAGGTATCTTAGCGCTTCTTGGCGATGGCAACCAAACATTATTCACTGCCTCAATCTCAGGATCAACTAAGTTCTTAGTTGATAAGACTGGTAACGTCGGCATCGGGACTATAGCACCTAGTACCCTTTTGCATGTTGCCATGGACAACGGCACCCTACCTACATTAAGCTCTAGTACAGGTTTTGTAATTAATAATAATAGTGCAACGACAGACGATGTAAGTTTGTCTCTGGTAGCAGGAACAGCGGCAATGGCATGGCTTAGAATGGGTGATAGCGCTGATGAAAGTGCAGGAGCTGTCATATATGACAACTCAGAGGATAGTATGTCACTCAGAGTTAACTCTGGAACACGTATAAAGATTACAAGTACCGGAAAAATTTCTCTTGGTGCCAGCGGTGTTACTGAGCTTGGAAGTTCTAACATTCCTGATGGATCAGTTATTCTTCCTAATGGAGCATTTTGTGTCGACGATGGTGCTCAAAACTGTGATGACGCAGCTCGCGTAGCTGGAAGAATTTATGCTGAGTCAACAACAATTACTGCGATAGACTTGGCAGAAAATTATCCATCTAAAGACTCTACTATGGAAGCTGGAGACCTAGTAGTTGCCGATCCGGACAATACAGAGTATGTGAAGAAATCAACTGGCGCGTACCAGCCGTCTCTTATAGGTGTCATCTCAACCAAACCTGGTATTCTCCTTGGAGGATTTGGCGAGGAGGCAAAGAGATTCCCAGATGACAAAAAATACCCAATAGCTCTTGCCGGAAGAATACCAGTAAAAGTTTCAACGATCAATGGACCCATCAAACGAGGCGACTACCTCACCTCCTCTCCAATTCCAGGTGTGGCGATGAAAGCAACTAGAGCTGGACAAATAGTCGCAAAAGCACTTGAGGATTATAACACTCCTGATACGAATACAGTTGGCAAAATAGTCGCATTGGTTAACGTCTCTTGGTACGACCCACAGGTCTATATTGCAGACTCAGGTGACTTGAATATCACAAACAACGCTGGTGACTTTAAAGCATGGGTTGCCGGACAACCAGTTGAGAGAAAAGCAGCCTATGCAGATGCTGTTATTGCACGTCTTACAACAGGTATTGTAAAGACCAAACAATTACTTGTTGAAGGCACTGCTACATTCCTTGGAAGTGTCCAGATGCAGACATTGAATGTAGCCAATACTCTTAAAGCAGCATCTATTGAGGTTGCCAATAATCTCCAGGCAGGCACGATCAATGCCACAACTATAGCGGTCAATAGCCTCTCCATTGCCGGTCAGAATCTGAGAGATTATATACTTGCAGTTGTTGAACAAGCTGGATTCTCTAAGAATCAAAATAACATCACCTCACCCATAGCTGATATTGATAGAATCCATACCAGCGTCATATCACCGCTTGCTTCTGACTCTGCAATCTTGGTAAACGGCAAACTTGTCATCAAGAGAGGTAACGAAGGATCTGATGATTCTTCGACTTCGTCTCAAAATAACATTGCACTAGAAGTTCAAGGTTCAGCCTCAATTAGTGGAAATCTATCAGTCAGTGATGCAAGTATTGCTGGTACTCTTCGCGCTGGTAAGATCATCGCTGATCAGATAGAGGGACTCGATGCACGCATTGCAAGTCTTGCAGCCAACGCTATCACCGCAACCAACGCAGCTATTGCGACAAACTCTACTGCATCGGATTCAGGAATACTTGCATCAGGAAGTGCAACTCTTGCTTCTCTGATCTCATCTACAATCGTTAGTGACTATGCTTCTGTTGCTAGCTTCACAGCAAATCTAGCCTTTGTACCCAATCTTAATGCGCAATTTGGGACATTTGAACAAGGACTGATGGCATTTGGACCATCATCCCTTTCTGATGTCTCTATTGCGGGACAACTCTCAATCAATGGCTCTATGATCTTTGCTGATAATAGTATCAATACACTTGGCGCTGATCTTCAGATACAGCCACTCAGACAAGGCAATATCTCATTTATGGCAGGTCTTGTCACCATAGATATTGACGGGAATATATCTGTTGCAGGGAATGCTACATTTGCAAAGAATGTTCGAGTCAATGGAACACTTGCAGCAAAAGTTATCTCACCTGTTCCAGATGAAGACCTGGTCTTCAAGCTTCCGGGTACATCCAATAGCACACAACTTGCTGTTGATAGACCAAGTATTGTTGTCCAGAACGCATCCGGTTCAGCAGTCCTGAAGATCACTGATGAGGGAGATATCATCGCATCAGGCGAGGCTAATTTCAAAAATATTGCCACCAATACATTCAAGATCGTCAGAGGCGCGCAAGCTGATACCTCCCTCACCCAAACTATTGCCACAGCAAGTGCCGGAACAGCAACAATCAAGGCGGGTCAATTCGAGCGCACAATTATCAGTCCATTTGTCTCTGAAAAATCACTGATTTATATCACACCTGTCACCAATACCAATGGAGTCACACCTTATATCGCTCGTCAGACAGCTGAAGATGCAGAAAATGGTATCAAAGGATCATTCACAATTCGTATCCCTGTACTACAGACATCAGATGTGAAAGTTAACTGGTGGATTATTAATTAACAAAAGATGGTTAGCATGTAAACTATCACCTGTTTTATCTTTTAAACTTGATAACTTTTATGAGTAGAGCAGAAATGCATTATTTTATTAACCTATCAAATATTATCAAAATATCGCTTAATAGATACTAAAGTTCCCGTATATGTGTTTGATTGCAATAAATAGATTGTGGCTATATAAGCAAAAAGTAGGATTAAAGAAAATGTTTTGTGAAAATATTGGATACATTGTTAGATCTTCTATTTTAGAAATTATATTCTAGTAGATACTATTATTAAAATATTAATAAAAGTATTAAAATATTAATAAAAGAGATCTTTGATTTTCAAATTTTGATGTATGCAAATATCATGTATACTGATACTAAAAATAGCTATGTAAAGTTAGAGACTAAAAGCATATTAAGAATCTGATCTTATCGTATGAAAATTTATAAAAAATCTCCCTCACAACCAAACTCTTTTATCAATAAAAGTAAAGCATCCCAACTACCCCTAAAATGGTCAGAAAGTTTTATCTCCTATATCATCATCCTCCCATTTAGACTCCTCTTATTAGTTGCAAATATAGCGTGGCAAGCTCTAAATTTTCCTCTTAAACTCTTACCTCATCGTCTTATACATCGCCTTAACCCCATTCAGCGACTCTTTCTTAACGTCGTCACTGCTTCCATCTTCCTCATCTTTGGTATCTGGATCTATACTTCATTTTCTCAACCCGAACAATCAGAAGCGGTGTGGTTTAATGATCAATGGCTTTATAGACAAAAGGTAGATATTACCAATTCATCAGGATCAAACCTTACTGATTTCCAAGTTGCAATTACCTTAAATACAGCTCAAATGATTACAGATGGCAAACTCCAATCAGATTGTGATGATATCCGATTTGTTAATCAAAAAGGAGATATTCTTCATCATTGGCGTATACCTACAACTTTATGCAACACATCTACTACTAAATTTTTTGTACGTATTACCTCTATTCCAACAAACGGTACCACAATATTTGTATATTACGGTAATTCAACAGCACAAAATATCGAAGATGCAGGAAAAGTTTTTGATAGAGGAGGCATTAGAGGATTCTTCTATGCACATAACTCAGGATCACATCCTACCACATCTGCAGCTTTTGACACATTCTTCACATCCAATATTGCAGGATTTCAGGGGCAACAACTTTATTCGCAGATCAATTGTGCTAATAATAATTGCAATCCTTTTGATCCAGACGATGATAATTATGCCACTTATTTTGAGGGAATAATTTATATCCCAACCACGGGGACTTATTATTTTGCAACTGATTCTGATGATGCATCAGATATTTATATAGATGGAGATTTCACAGCATCAAGTAGCGCTGGTACAAATGTCGCTAATTGGTACAATGGTCATGGTCTTGCTAATAATTGGTCGCATAATGGATCTATAGTACTTACTAAAGGTTATCATACATTTCGCTATCGTATGGAAGAAGTATCTGGAGGTGATGGTTTTCGAGCAGCGTGGCAAAAACCTGGTGACACTTCATATTCATATATTACGGGAGAATATTTTTACTCCAAAAAATATGCATCTTCTGAGCCCACGATCTCTCTTGGCACAGAAGAACAATCCCCAGGACCTGTTGCCTATTGGAAATTTGATGAAGGAACCGGAACAACAGCCTATGATAGCTCTACGAATAAGTATCATGGAATAATCAGCGGAGCCACCTGGAAACAAGAAGGAGAGTGCTTAATTGGTAAATGTCTATATTTCGATGGGGTAAATGATTATATTGACCTTGGTAGCTCAAGTCGGTATGGAGCAACCAAAACAACAGGAGCATACACTATTGAAGCGTGGGTCAAACCAGTTGATGTTGCTAGATACAATATCCTAACGCTTCGTATTGGAGGATTTCACTATTTTAGTACTGGAATTACAGGAGGTGAGGCTGGCGGCATGCGAACTATGGTACATGATGCAGTATCCAATGCCAATTATTGGCCAACTTCAAATTTGGGTATTTTGAAAGCTAATCAGTGGAATCACGTCGTTTTCATCTTTGAAGATGGTGTTGGCTATAAATATTATCTTAATGGAAAATTAGATAAAGAGGTAGCAAATTCCAACTTACAATTCTACAATTATGGGGGAAATGCATATATTGGCTATGGAACTGATAGTACAACTTTCTTCAAAGGATTTATTGACGAAGTAAAAGTCTATCCATATGTTCGTACACCAGAACAAATAAGAGCTGATTTTGGAAGTATAAAAGGATCCATCAAAGGTACATCTGTAGGTATAGGTGGATCGAGTCTCACCTCTTCTCTATCCAATGGACTTGTTGGCTACTGGAAGATGGATGAAACGACGTGGAGTGGCACAGCGGGAGAGGTAATTGATAGTTCGGGGAATGAGAATAACGGGACAGCAGTGAGTGGTGCTGAAGCTAGCCCTTCAGCAAAATTTGGCAGATCAGGTTATTTTGCAGGGATAGATGAAAACGTGGCTATAAATAATTCTCCTTCAATAAGTAATTTTTCAAATGGGGTGACAGTATCTTTATGGTTTAAAACGAATTCTGTTAGCTCTGCGCAAAGCCAATTCGGATACAATGGGGGTGGATTTTTAAATTTTTGGATGAATTCAGGAGTCTCCTCAACAAATCTACGATGGGAGACAAACTCAGGACAATCAATAACTTCTACTACAGCTATTTATCCTAATACCTGGTACCATGCAGTAGGCGTTTATGATACAAAGACAGGAATTGCAAGCCTCTATATCAATGGAAGAATAGATGTTTCAGCAAATCGAACATTTAACACAAGTAAAAGTGGTATTGTAACAATTGGATCATATTCAACCTCACAATATTTTTTTAATGGTAACATAGATGAAGTCCGTATTTACAATCGCGCACTCTCTCCAGCTGAAGTTCAAGAGCTTTATAATTTTGCTCCAGGACCTATTGCTTATTATGATTTTGAGGAAGGACAAGGAACATCACTCAATGATAAGTCTGGCAATGGTAATAATAGCACTTCCTTTGGAGGTACTCCCACTTGGACAAAAGGATTTTATGGAAAGGGAATGAAATTTGATAATGCCAGCACGGACCAAGTCACGATCCCTGGTTCAGAAATACTCAATTACAATAACTATACACTTGGTTTTTGGATTAATTTTACAGATGAATATGATGGAAGCTATCGGCAAATTATTGCCAGAGATCCGAATGGATCAGATAGGTCACCAGGCATATGGAGATATCCTAATATGCTTCGAATACACTGGAAACATCCTTATCCAGGAAATGCTGGACCGGTAGCTATTGGTCCTAATGGGGAAAATACAAGCTTTGTTGCAAATAAATGGTATTACATGACTGGTGTTAAAAATGGCACATCATTTGATTACTACTTAAATGGAGTAAAAATCGGTTCAACATATACCCTTACTGATCCTATGATTAATGATGCAGGAGGCAGCTTTTACATTGGCAAAAGCGCAGGCTATAACTCTGCAGGATTTATTATTGACGAAATAAAACTTTACAACTACGCGCGTACACAAAAACAAATTATCGAGGATATGAACGCCGGCCATCCAATAGGTGGCTCCCCTGTTGGATCTCAAGCACTATATTTGAAATTTGATGAAGGATACGGGACAACCGCTTACGATTCGGGACCAAATCGCATTAACGGCACTATTACCAGCTGTTCGTGGACATTGGCAGGTAAATTCAATAAAGGTATTAACTGTAATGGTGGGGGATATGTAACACTCGGATCGAACACAGCATTTGATTCTTCCAGTTTTACCTATACATTTTGGATTAAAACAGGCGTACTGGGAGCGGATCAATATAGTAATATTATCCTTGGGCGAGAAAACTATACCGTATCCGGCTTTCGAGCAGGATTGGACAACAGTGGTCGTGTCTATTTCTGGACCACACAATCAGGAGGAACACTTAGTCTTACTTCTAATCGTTCTGTTACCGGTGATTGGCACTATGTAGCAGTTACTTACGACTCAACTTCATCAACAGGCACCATCTATATTGATGGCAAAAAAGATGTTACTGCAACAGGAACATATATTGTTCCAACTGGTGTCTCATTGGTACTCAATGGTGGTATTGGGGGTACTACTCGAAGCAATAGCCTTTTCGACGAATTTAAATTCTACTCCTCTGCTCTATCACCAAGTGAAATTCAAAATGATTACAACCGCGGTGCATCACTGGTCATGGGTGCCACCTCAACAAGTGATGATGGCACGACTGCCAGTAGCTCTGCCTCTCGCGCATACTGTATCCCTGGTGACACGTCGGTACCTGCAATCCACCTAGTTGGAGAATGGAAATTTGAAGAAGGAAGCGGTGGGACTGTGAATGACACATCCGGCAACGGAAATACTGGGACATGGAATGGTACAGGTACGCTGCACTGGACCAAAGGAAAGATAGGAAAGGCTGGTAATTTTGACGGGAGCAGTGATTATGTCAGCGTCAATAGCAGCGCCACAATCCCTACTGGAGGTACTGCCAGGACTTTAGAGATGTGGGTATATACTACTGATAATTCCTGGGCAGATAACGCCAACACAATCTTCGAGTATGGCACTAATACAACAAGACAAGCTTTTGGCATAGATATGAATCCCTTCCCTAATATCGAGGTTTATACTTGGGCTGATGATGCCACCGTTAATACAGGATTGTCAAACAAAGCAGGATGGTGGCATTTGGCTGTTACTTATGATGGAAGTACTACCATAAAAACTTATATTAATGGTGTGTTAAAAAGTACAAAAACATTAGCTGGAGTCCTTAATACAGCCTCTTCAACGGTAAATATAGGTAGATCGGCTCTTGTAAATGCCTATTTTGATGGCCGATTAGATCATATTCAGCTCTACGACTATGCTCGAACACCTTCTCAAATTACCTGGGATTACAATCGTGGCAAGCCGGTATTGCACACTGGAAATTTGACGAGTGCCAAGGATCAACTGTCAATGATTCATCAGGCAACGGCAATTCTGGGACGATAACTATTGGTGCAACAGGGAGTCAGACCTCAGTCGGCACCTGCTCCACCTCTGGTACTGCTTGGGGCAACGGAGCAACAGGTAAATTTAACCACTCACTTAATTTTGACGGGACTGATGATTATATCAATTTTGGAGATAATAGCAATTTTGACTTTGGAACAAATGATTTCTCATATTGTTTCTGGATCAAGACCACAGATACAGCCGGTCAAGTTGTCGGAAAAGGCGTTTGGTCATACGATGCATGGGGTTCCTATATATCATCAGGTAAAGTACGTTTTGAGATGAAAATTGAAAATCCACCTGGAAACAATTATACAACTGACTCTGCTGTTATCAATGATGGTAATTGGCATCATGTTTGTGGAGTATATGATAGAGATACCAGTCTGAATGCTTACACCGATGGACAATTAACAAGTAGCAATACTTCATTCTCATCCGCTGTAAATTATGATATAAGCAATGCTTCTAATTTTGCTATAGGCAATGGATCACCTGGTTATCTTTCAGGACAACTGGATGAAATTCAAGTCTTCAACTATGCCTTAACAGCCAATCAAGTCAAATCTCTCTACAATCAAGGCAGTGCAATTCGTTTTGCACCCGCAACAGGTACACCATAACATAATATTTTCTTGCAAATTATTTAAATACTGTCTGAGATTTAGAGACTTTAATGAAATAAATAGCAAAGAACCATGACAAGTGATAAAGCATTTTCTTTATCTAGTATTCATCCCTTATTATTTATTCTAGAATAAGATGCTTAATCTCATGCAGTTTCTTAGCATAGTCCTTTTGATCATTGACAAATTTTTTATATGCGTAGACTGATGGAAAAAGATCCAAAACAGTCTTGGTATTACAGAGTTTTAAGGAAGATTCATCTATATACTCTTTATAACTTGACCATTCATACTCAGGATCTTTGCTCAGATTTGCCACTAGAGGATTAAGGTGAATATAACGCGAGGTATGCATCAAAAGTTCGTCTGTTGGAATGGGTACAGATTTAAAAGACCCTTCAAAAAGTGTTCCTGCTCTTTTATACTTGTTGTTGAAGTAATGTGTATAGGCATTGGATAACTGTTTCATAAATTGAGATATACCATTTTTCTCCTTTGCACGGATTAAAAAATGAAAATGATTGGGCATCAGGCAATATGCCAAAAGATCAACCTTTTTGGAAACATTTTTATTAAATAAACGCAGAGGAAGATCATGATACCTTTTGAGCACTTTTTCTAGTGGTGTGAGATAAATATATAAATAATAAAGAAAAATTCGATAATCCTGTTCATCCAAAAATATAGCTCTCTTATCCACGCCTCTATTAAAAATATGGTAAATACCACCTACTTCAAAATTACGAATATGATACTTTGACGGCATAAAATTATCCTAATAGAGGTGAAACCTCTTTGTCAATCTTTTTAGAGGTTTCACCTCTAAAAAGATTGTTATTACAATAAAAAAATAATTTTTATATATGTATTTGAATTAGAGGTTTCACCTCTAATTTCTCTCCTTGACAAATACAAAATTCAACTGATACTCTGGATTCATGGCAAAAAATTCCAAACAAGAGATTCTCTCATATTTAGAAAACGTATCGCTTTTTATATTGGGAATCACTTTTTTAGCATTTCCTCTACTTTTTACTATTCTGACCACTGATGCATTTATTCTGCCCAAACAAATATTGCTTGCAGCAGCTGCTGCCATCTCAGTTATCGTATTGGGTCTTAGAATGATTATTGAAGGAAAAGTTAGATTGCGAACTTCTCCTTTTGATCTACCAGTTTTCCTTTTCTTAGTCACACTTCTATTATCAGCATTATTTGCTGTCAATAGATATGATGCCCTTATTAGTTTTGTTCCCATGTTTTTTGTTATCCTGCTCTATTTTGTAATTCAAAATCTTGTGCAAAATGAAAAATCTATTCTTTTTCTTGTATCAAGCTTGGTATTAGGAACTACGGCATCTACAATTCTTTCAGTACTCGCATTCTTCAAGATTTATCTATTGCCGTTTGATTACACTCATGTTCAAACATTTAGTACCTTAGGATCTCTCCTTGATCAAGCAATTTTTACCGCTCTCATCCTCCCGCTTGCTGGCTATATCGCATGGCCAATGATTAGCCCACTTTTTAACAAAAAAACATCTGAAATTTTTGGTGATTCTGAGCAAAGAAGAAATACAGTCACACCTCTTACCATTGTATTTTCAATTGCATCAGCAGTTCTTCTTATTGGATTAGGGGTAACGGTATATCAACTCGTTACATCAGCCAAACCTCTGATATTGCCCTTAACTACAGGGTTTCAGACGGCATTTGCAGCAATTTCACAAGATACTGGACGAGTCTTACAAGGTTTTCTTTTTGGCTCAGGATATGGAACATATTTCACAGATTTTACAAGGTTCAAGCAAGCTACCTACAATAGCAATCCTGATCTTTGGTCATTAACATTTTTCCGATCTAGTAGCTTTGTGTTGGAACTTCTCGCTACAACAGGAGTCTTGGGTCTAGGATCATTCCTCTTTATTGTCTACAGATTTATCAAAGAACGATCTTTCTTCCTCCCTATGGTTTTGGCTATAGCTGCAGCCTTTTTGCTCCCCTTCACCTTCAATCTGCAGGCACTTTTCTTCATCCTGTTGGCGATTTTTGTCGCACTCAGAGCTCTTCATGCACCATCTCGGTACGCTGATTTGGAGTTTTACTTTGTCGCACTTAAACACGGCCTAATTCTGGCTCAACCTGAGGGAGAGAGAGCGCCTCATGATAGAGTCAATACCAGATATGGCAAGATACTACCCTTTGCCTTTGTTTTTATACTGCTAGCTCTGATTGGATACGTTGGATTCTTTTCTGTACAATACGCAATCGCTAATGTCACGTTCCAGCGATCCTATGATGCAATCAGAAAAAATGATGCCCGAGCAGCACTTACTGCACAGGCTCAAGCTATTCAACGCTTTCCTTATGAAGACTTCTATCATGTAGAGTTTTCACGACTCAATCTAAGAATTGCCAATGCTATTGCTGCCAATCAACCTCAAGGTGCATCACCCAGTGCTGAAGTTCAACAGGATATTATCAACTCAATTCAACGCGCTATAACAGCTGGAAGATCAGCGATCACCATATCTCCTCAAACAGCTCTAAACTGGAATAACCTCTCTGAAATCTATCGCTCTTTAATCGGATTTGGACAAAATGCAGAACAGTTTGCTATCCTTACTGCTCAGCAAGCAGTAACACTAGACCCATCAAATCCTCAACAATATATAAATCTTGGTGGAATTTATTATCAGCTTCAGTCTTGGGATGAAGCACAAAGACAATTTCAGCTAGCAGTTAATCTCAAACCTGACTATGCTAATGCATACTACAACTTAGGACATGCTCTGGAAAATAAAGGTGATCTACAAAACGCACTTCAAGCATATCAAATAGTCCAGCAGTTAGTTGCGAATGATAAAGCCAACTCCGATCGCATCAAAAATGAAATTCAAGCTTTACAAAATAAAATTAAATCAGGACAAGCTGCTCAGCAACAAGCATCAAATCAATCCAATCAACAAAAACAAGAGGGTGATTTGAGTGTAAATCAACCAAGGACACAGCTTCCTGAGCAAAAAGAAAAAGCTGAAATACCAGCTCCTCCTAAAGCATTAATCACTCCTACACCAACACAAAATCCTTCTCCAACTCCCACCCCATCACCTACAGAGTAAAAAATATTAAAGAGAGTATTAGAGGTTTCACCTCTAAAAAGATTGATAATACAATATAAACATAATTTTTATGTTGTCCTTGGATTAGGGGTTTCACCTCTGAGGGAGTGTGGACTCGAGCGGAATCGAACCGCCTACTCTTTCATGGTATTAATCAGTATTGAATTTAATAATCTTTTAATAAATTTGTAGAGAGGAAACAAAAGTACTTTAGAAACAATAAACGTTTAAAACTAAGAAAATATATTTAAAATAAGAATTTAAATTCGATCTTCTATTTTAGAGACAATATCATTCCTCTTTATAAGAATTATTTTGTATTATAGCAGGTTTTTAATACACTTGATTTAGACCAAACACCATTTTTATCTATAGCATAAACCCAATAGCTTATTTTTTTATTGCAGGCAACAGGTATAGTGTAAGAATTAGTTATCACACTGTCATTCATCCAATCTCCGGGTTTCATGTTTGACTCACTCCATCCATTACTTCTATCATCAACTCTTACTGCATAACGCACAGCACCCTCAACTGCTCTCCATTGTATTATTAAATTAGGGTATTTGTAAGAAGCGCTAAGATACATTGTGTCATTAAGGGAACAATAGACATTACCCCCTCTTCCTTCCGACCACACGCCTGTTGTTGAGATTGATTGCACCCACCAATTATAACCATTTCCTCGTAGTACATTTCGTCCATAGATGTTTTCTTTATACTTATTGTATTTAAAGTTTTCGTTATTTTGAATAATTGAATCAAAAACCTTGTCTTGCCTATGCACACGAATAGCCCAATAAGCATGATTTTGAGGAGGAATCATCTTAAGAACAAAATGACCTGTTGAACAATCTGCGCTAACCTTTGGATCTTGAGCTTGTGTCTTCTCAGACATCAAGAATCCAAAACACATCAAACCTGTTATAAAAAATAATGAAAATAATTTCTTTCTCATATTTATCAATTTATAAATCTTCCCATTACCAATAGGAAAATAATTTAAATTCAGTTCTAACTTTCTATTTAATTCCAATACTATAAGCTTCTAAATGTCAACTGGTAATTAACCAAGACAACATTTGCAATCTTAATTTATCTTCTGAATTTTTATAAATAAAAACTCTTGTTAATTTTGTTAATTTACAAAAAATAATGAAGTTTATTTATTCTAAAAAGATGTTGCAGGAAATACCCTAAGTTCTAAAGATGTATTTTTTCTGAATTCCATGTTCAAAAGTAGTCTTGCCTACTACAGTGCCATTCCTAAGAAGTGTAGAATTATTTTTTACCTACTTGATCAATACTTAAGCAAAATAAATATGTTGTAAGTATTGTGTTCGAATACTCTACAATTGACAAATTAGTAGTTATAGGATAAAATTTCGCCCTGATTAACAAAATGGTTATATAACCTGAATGTTATCAATTCTAATATATAGAAAAGGAGGTGATCTAGTAATGTCAAAAGAGATAATTTCTAAATTTTCCAGAAGAGAATTTTTGAAGCTTGGAGGAATTTCTTTGGCAAGTGGATTGCTTACTGGTTGTGGTATAAATGAGGATAAAAAACCTATTGAATCAACCAAAACTCCCACTCCTAAGGCAATTTTCACACCTACCAAAGAAAACATGCTCCCAACAGCTAGACCTACAGAAGCTAAGAAAATTGCAACTACAACTCCTACAGTAGAATCAACACCTGAATCTCAAGTGGTTGAGAACTACTGGCAAAATCCTTATCCAAATCCAGCACCTAAAGAGGGAGATTTATGGTCTTTACATAATTCTGATGGAGTTGAAGTCCTAGTAGATCTACACTCTGCACTCGGTTTTACTCCTGATGCAGATTTAAGAGTAAGCGATATTAAACCGGTTAAGTTGAATCCAGTTCCTAGTGATGCTTCGGATTTTCAAGCATATTTAAATACTGAACGAAATGGATTTCCTCCTCTAGCTGGCTATACTGATGGGATAAATGATTATGGCCAGTTCGGTGCTTCAAACCCACAAATTCCTATATATAGTTGGATGGTATTTACTGGCGAAAATATCGAACTTCCAGGAATTGGCAGAGTTGAAGGTGGAAAAGGAAGAGCAGTTATGGTATTAATAATCAACAGAACAGAAAGAGTTTTCCGATTTCCTGAAGAATCTGTTCATGTTGAAGCTGGTTTTCAAGGATGGGGACGTATATGGAATGGTGAGCCTAACTTTGTGCAAGAAACTGAAAAACGATTAGTTAATCATTACCGAACCAGATTAGGGCAAGGTGTTCCTGAGACAGGTTTTATTGGACAATGTGATGAAGTAGATAACTGTGATAAAGTAACGGTGGTCACAGTCGAGAGAATGCAATGGGGTTATAACCCAGATGGTTCCCCAAGAGATCAATTCAGATTGATTAGAGCAAAAACTGTGAATACTGTTAGTTAATTTTAATTTTATAAAGACTAGAGTTTAAAGATACAAACCTTTGTATCTACTCTAGTCTTTTTATAGTTTAATTATTATTAATTTAAATTAAGAAATAACAATCTAGTAAAATTTAATTTTTATATAGAACTACACCAAGCTAAAAGACTAAATTAGCATTGACAGACAATAAATAGACATTTGTAAATACTTGATGTAGAGTGAATCACTCTATTTTTCTCCATAAAGGTAGATACCCTCTCTATCTAATCACTATTTCTAATCATTAGTCCGTTCTGTCTCTAGTCTGATAAAAAATCACAAAATTCCGCTCGAGTGGTAATTTGTAATTTTTGTATTATTTATAATGCGTTCTGAGTTATTTTATTATATTTGTTGAGAAGTAGTTGTAGATAAGTTAAGATACAGGGGTAATAATTTTTATTAAGGTAGTTTTATCAGCAATGATAAATTATCCCTGTCCGTACAGAAAAAGGAAAAGTTAATTTTGCTAATAGCCAAAGGCAAGGAAGAAAATTTACTAGTGTATTTTGCGCGCTACAATTTCTATAGATCAGATGCACTTTTGCTTTTCTAACAACACTGAGTATGATCAGACATTGCTTTAAAGTATCACCGATATACCCTTTCAGATTACGAAGTAATATCAAGATAATTTCGCAAGAGGAAATATAATTAGCAAGTAATCAGTAGGGGATAATTCTAAAATGTGAAAATCAGCAACAAAATCCACTCACAACAGATGGTAATTTGTCGCAACTGATATGCTAGTAAATCTTTCTGATGAAAGTAAGCAAGCTATTGACATAACCTATAATAAATGATATAGTGTAAATTACTATACTATTTTAGAAATACTGCCTGGTATTTCTTTTTTTTTATGCAAATTTTTAAAAATATTTTAATAATTATTACAACCAGCTTGTTTTTCAATTATTTGACTACAACAGTCAATGCCGCGGGTCAATACGGTTGTCCAACTCAATACGGTGGAGAGTGTCCAGGCGAAATTGCACTGATCAAAAAATACGTGCAAGATCCTGTTACAAAATCCTATGAAGATACTCTTGAAAGTAATGGTAATAAATTTTCCCCAGAAGATCCTGTTTTTTTTAAAATTAGAGTTACAAATACCGGCAATGAGACACTGAATAATATCAAAATTGAAGATCAATTTCCAGATTTAATTAGCTTCGTATCAGGAGCAGGAAAATTTGATAATAATACCAAAAAATTGTCATTTGAAATAGATAAACTGCAAACAGGAGAAACAAAAGAATATATTGTTAAAGGAAAAATAGTAGCATCCAATATGCTTCCTGCCAATGAAAGCCTTATATGTGTATTAAATAAAGCATCCATAATCATCAATGGACAAATCAGTAGTGATACTGCGCAACTTTGCATCGAGAAACCAGTTCTAGGAACAAAGACAAAAGGCGGACTAAATATCTTCCCTCCACCCCAAACCGTTACTACTCCTCAAACTGGAGCAGAAACTTTTGCTCTTTTAAGTCTTTTACCAGCAGCAGTAATAGGTACGTTGCTAAAATACAAAAGTGATTAAATTATATTATCAATTTTCGATTCGATTCTATGATAGAAAATCCTATGATAGAAAAAACAATATTTTATATATAATTTTCTCTATACTTTCTATTTTATGAAAGAAAGGAGGTGATTAAATAATGAAAGAAAAAATCAAAAATGTTGCCATAATTGGTCTTGCTGCAACCACTGTCGCAATGACAGCAGAAAAACTAAGGGATAAAAATGATAATGATCTTTCAAATATACTTTCTGGTATCAAAAATGGTGATCATACTCTTAGTTTAGGACAAGGAGGCATGCCATCAGTTGAACTATTTAACAATATCTACACCGTTGATACTGTTGAGGCAGCAACAGAAGAAAAACCCAAATGGGTGGTAATTGGTTTTCCAGAAAAAGCCGATAATGTTGAGGTTGCATCAGGGAATTTCGTCAACAAAGCAGGTGGAGGATCAGAAATGCTCCTTGCCGAACCAGGAAAACTTCTCGTTCACCGAGGGGAGATTGATGACAAGAAAGTGCAGGAAGCCGGAGGCGCAATCGCCTACATTGATCCGACCAATCAACAGGTATTTGAAGGGGAAGAAGCATTCTTCAATCTTCCTGAAGGAGGTATGGTCTATGCAAGTGCAGCAAAGATGACTGTTGAGTTCGATGGAAAAATGGTTGAACTCACAGGTCCTGGCGACCATATCTGGCTACTTTACGTCCGCGGGAAGTACGCAGACGAAACATCTCCAGAAGACAGAAACGTCACCATGCACTTTACTAATTATCGACCAGGTCATATCCAGGCAATGCGATACCCTGGTGTTCCAAACGGTGGCTTCATTTCTGAAGAACAAGCCGACCAACAAGCAGGACTTGCCCAAGAAGGCGGTACAAATTGTGGATCAACTGGATGTCCAAAAGTAAGCCGTTTCCTTGCAGATATTAACACTGGAGCGTATGTCGTCCAGGAGTTAAATGAACAAGGCAAATGGGAAACCGTCGACTCAAACTGGGTGAACATTGACCAAAATTAATCCTCCACATTTTGGTACTTTATGACAACAAAGCTGGTTAAGCAATCGCTCCAGCTTTGTTGTCGTACTAAAAATTATGTTACAGACAGTAAACTTGAATAAACTAAAAAACATTTCGATTATTCTGCTCATGGTTCTCTGCGGATTTCATCTACTCGCAAATTTATTCTGGTTTTCTCTTAATACCGCTCCTCTTCCGTGGGATCAAGCAGGTCACACACTGATTGCACTTCATCATAGCTACTTCTTTAAGTCTCTACTTCACCAGGATCTACTCTCGTTTCTAACGATTTCTCCTTACTATCCACCTTTGGTCCACATAATTGCCTCCTTCCCTATTTTAATTTTTGGCAACCCCATATTTGTTTCATCTTTGACTATCACATTTTTTTTTATTGCATCAATATTACTTCTTTATATCTACACCAATGATATCTTTAAAAATCGAATCATCAGTCTGCTAACAGCGATAATCTATTCGTTTACACCTATTATCTATGAACATTCTAGATGGTTTCTTTTGGAAATTCCACTTCTCACAGGGATTCTTGCAACCTTAATTTGCTTCGAGAAATGGGAAAAAACCAATAAACAAACCTATTGGTACGGATGTATTCTCGCTTTCAGTTTGACAGTTTTGATAAAATGGCTTGCAGCGATATATCTTTTCCCAATTAGCATAATCTTTGCATATGTCTCATATAATCGTCTCAAAAAAGGAGAGCTAAAAATAAACTCACTTTTAATAGGAGGGGGAATTTTTCTATCTATTGTACTTCCTTGGTACATAACAAATCTCATTTCTCTTTTCAAAGAAACGCAAAATACTATACTTCCTGAAGTGTCCGACCCTCAAAATTTCTGGTCAAAGTCAAATTTTTTCTTCTATCTTTACCAATTCGTTACATTCCAAGTAACACTGTTCTTCTTGTTTCCAGCACTGGCTGGAGGAGAATTTTTGTGGGTTTCGCAAAATAAAAAGCGTTACTTTATTTTTTTCTACATTCTTTTCATCTATCTTGCCTTTACTCTCATCCCAAACAAAGACCCTCGCTACACGATGCCAATTATCCTTTTTAATTCCATGCTTATAGCATTTGCATTCTTAGAGCTGATCAAAAAAATCAAAACTTTAGGAATAACGCTGACAATACTTTTTCTGTTTTACATTATTACTCTCTATATCATTCTCTCATTTAGACCACAAACATTCCATTATCAACGAGCTATACATTTTCCAATTTTAGGATGGATCGATTATATAAACATCAATGATAACTTAGCCCATGCTTACAATAATGCATCTTGGCCTCAAGTAGCCATCCACGAAGCAATTGCCAAAGATGCACAAGGAAAAGAAGTGAAAGTATTAGTTCTTGTTGACCAAGAACTTTTCAACCTCGGAAATCTCCTTGTAACTCGTGAAATCAATAATTTTTGGAACATTTTAAGCCTACCAGCTCCCCAGAGGATTGACCATACTGATCAGGCCGCCAAGAAATTGCTGAGTGAGTATGACTACGTAATAACTGCTAGATATCAAATCGGTGTACCTGCCACTCGTAATATAGATGTCTTAAAATTCCTAACTAATTTTATTAACCTGCATAATACTGATTGGTTTTTAAGGCTCTCGGAATTCACAATACCAACGAATGATACAATTACTATATACAAAGTCAATCTATGATTAAACTACTTTCACTTATCCGTCGGTATCCGTATCAATCTATCATCATCGTCTTGTGTTTTTTTATCTTTGCATCAAACTACACACCTGGAACAATTCTTTCTGGATGGGATACACTCCATCCAGAGTTTAATAGAATACTTTATCTCAAACGCATTATCTTCGGAGTCTGGCAAGAACATCAAGGTCTTGGTGCACTTGCCACCCAGTCACATGTTGCAGAACTTCCAAGACTTCTGCTCTATTATGCATTGACTTTGATATTCGATCAGTCGTTTGTCCGATATGCCTACTTTTTCCTCATGATTCTCTTTGGACCTTTAGGCATGTATTTTTTTATTAGACGGATTATTCTCGAGGATAACAAGAATTTTCAGACACAAATTGCATCAACTATTGGTGGAATCTTTTATCTTCTAAATCTTGGAACAATGCAACATTTCATTGTACCTTTTGAAATGTTTGCTACTCATTTTGCTTCTCTAGGATGGGTATACCTGATCCTTATTTCCTATCTGCAAACAAATCGTAAACTTACTCTTATAGCATACTCTATTTTAACTATTTTTATCGCATCTATCTCACACACACCAACACTCTGGTATGTATACTTCGTGTCACTGATTATCTTCCTTAGTACGTATAGCTTTCTTTCTCGATGTCAACAAACAATCAAGCAAGCTCTAATGATTATAGCACTGACTATTACTCTTAATGCGTTCTGGATAATGCCTAACCTTTATTTTATATTTACAGACGGACACGACGTTGAACGATCAAAAATACATAGCCTCTTCTCAGAAGAAGCATTTGAACAAAACGCTGCATTTGGAACAATAAACGACTTTATATTCTTTAAAAATTTTCTCTTTAATTGGAAAGTGTATAATTTTGATAGTAATCAATTTTCTCCCCTCTTAGATGCTTGGATTTTACACCTTAAAAATCCTATTGTTCTTATTTTAGGTTACTTATTCTTTGCGATTGTCTTGCTTGGAATAGTATATTCTCTTAAAAAACGCCATCTGATTGCAATATCCACATTACCACTCTACTTTATTTGTCTATTTTTTTGGTTGAATATCAACCCCCCCTTTGGTAATTTATTTGTCTTCCTTCAAGAACATATCCCGCTCTTTAAGGAAGTATTTCGCTTCCCATTCACCAAGTTCTCAATACTTCTTATCTTCCTGTCAGCAATATATTTTTCACTTGGTATTTCGTTTTTGTTAAATATTTTTACTAAAGTTACTAAACAAAAGTACATCTGGCAATTCTTATTTATCATTATAGTCTTAAGTCAAGTTTATTATATGTTACCTGCGTTTCAAGGATACTTCATAAGCCCAGCCATGAGGGTGCGTATCCCAGAGGAATACTTTGCACTTTTCTCTTGGTTTGATAAACAACCCAACGGCCGTGTAGCTTCGCTTCCTATCCATAGTTTTTGGGGATGGACATATTATAAATGGGGGTATCAAGGAGCAGGATTTATTTGGTTTGGTATAAAACAGCCGATTCTTGATCGAGAATTTGATCGATGGAACCCATTAAACGAACAATATTATCGAGAAATGTCACACGCTGTTTATAGTAAGGATCCTACTCTTCTTGATAAGGTATTGCGTAAATATAATATCAAATATATTTTACTTGATAAAAACGTGATTGCCCCCGGATCAAACTCCTCAGTACTTTTTTATAATGAAATCGAACAAATGCTCTCCAAGCTACCAAATATATATGCTCCAGTTAGGTTCGGAAAAAATATTCTTGTATATAAAACGAAGTATTTTTCCTCTTCTTTACAATTAGTCACAAATCCGAAAATTATCTCTCCTGAGGCTAGAAGTTTCTATAAAGATGAAGCGTATGCTGAGTACGGTGACTATATAACACTACCCACAAATTCATCAAGTAAAAAAAACATAGATTATCCATTCAGAAACATTATTGATAATCAAAATCGAGTGGATAAAAATAAAATATCTCTAACGAAAGAAGGAATTTTATTTAAAATTCCTAATAACTACACCAAGATTAAACAGGTTGCTTACACTTCTACTGAACGTTTGCTTCCTACTCAAACTATCCTGCAGCGTGACAACAAAAACATCAAATTATTATTCTATCCCTACCTAATTGCTCAAAATCAATACTCTTTATCACCAATCACTCTTACTGCTCAACTTCCAGAAATGAATTATTCTCAACAAATCAGCATTGTAGTAAATAATACTTACATCAGCACACTCAAACTCAAGGATGTACCAGAAAATGTCTCTTTATCATTAGGTACAATCATGCTTCAAACCGACAGAGATAATACCGTCGCACTCTTCAGCGATTATCAAGAGCAAATGATTCCATTAAAATTTTCACCACAATTACTTTTACCTTTTGCATGTGATCCTAAAAATATCAACAATAAAATATATGGATTTACTCTGGATAAAGATGAAAATGGCTTTACTCTTTTCGGTAAAGATACTGCTGTATGCCTCATGATCTCGCTGGCTAAGGAATTTCCTATTCTACAAACAGATACCCTTGTCAAATTGCAATATAACACTGATACTATAACAACAAATCTATGTTTAGTTGATTTAAATGACGGCAAATGCAAAAACAATATTTCAAAAAACTATAACACAAATGTTGGTGGCACAACTGTCTCCTTGTATTTTTCTCTTAAGGCAGAACAGGAAAGAAATGCAGGCTTAAAAATAGTACTAGATGCAACTAACAGTCAAAAAGTACTTGTTCAATCTCATTTTTACAATGCCTCGTTGCATATACCTAAACAAATATTAGAATTTACAATTCCCAAAAAAGTCATTATCAGTTCTATCCAAGAACAAGAAGGAAACTATTTAAGTGCGAAAAATTTAGAATTTCCATACACTGGTGATGAGAAATTAAGTTTTGATATCACCCAAACACCTAAAATCGATAATAGATGTAGTGATACACAATTTTTCACTTTTGATAATCGACGCGATGTAATCAAAGAGAAGAATGAAAATTATCTTAGATATATTTCCTACGATGGATCATTATGCGATCACTTCTCGTATCCGAATATCTCCCATAAAAATGCATATTTAATTGCAATTACAGCAAGAAACGTTACTGGTCTACCAATTAGACTTTGCATCACGAATTACGAATCAAAACGTTGTGACCTGTATACTACATTATCCAAATCACGAATATTTAATACCGATATCTTCCTGCTTCCGCCGTTGCAAGATATTACAAATACGACATCAGAAAGAACAGGCTACGATGTAAACATCAACAATTTTGGAATCAAACCACACGGAAGTATCAATGATTTGAAATCTATACAGATTATTCCAATACCCTACAACTGGCTATCAAAACTTAATACTGATTGGAATTATTCTATAGCTCAAGGAGGAAGATCTGAACTTCATACCATAATACATCCGTATCAAGGCCTATATATACTTGAAAATATTCCGCATATTCCCAAAGAAAGCATTATTGTTCTTAATCAGGCATATCACACAGGGTGGAAAGCTTACAATGTCTCGCTCAATAGACCAAAATCAATAAATCTTCTTAAAATAGCACTTCCTTTTTTCTTTGGAAAAAACTTAGGCAGTCATATTATAGTCAATAACTGGGCAAACGGATGGATAAACGATAATCAACAAACCACATCCCTCAATAATGTAATTGTGTTTGTGTATTTACCTCAATACCTTGCATATCTTGGATTTATCCTATTTGCTGTTTCTCTTTTCATCCTAGTTTTAAAACAGCGAAAGTAGAATAGACGATCAAAACTTGACTAAAAACAATTGACATGTTATTATAGGATGATAAATTATTTACTATGTATTATGAAAATAAGGCTAATATTGAATTAGCTATAAAATTTATAGGTTATATTATTTTTTTCATAGCTATATACTCTGCGCTCGTCAGGGTAGATCACTACCTTCGTCTTAAAGCTTTTGATGATTGTGGGGAGTTATCCCGTTATGAAACAACTGATAAAAATTCCCGATTCTCTTATCCTGTATTGGATATCTACAATCAATGTCTGGAAGATAAAGGTTTAAAATAATCTTTAAAAAATATTTATCCTGATAATAAAAAAATTTTTTTTCTCAGGTGATTTAGTAATTGTTGACTACCGTCCACAAACTACCTCGTCCATATTTTCTCTCATGCATGACTCTTTGAATATAATCATAAAGTTCTTGTTGTAATTCATCGAGCTTACCTTCCTCGTAGGCTTTGAAGATGATATCAACAGCTTCTTCCCATTCCCTATCTGTTAAGAAAGTCATATAACTACTGCCTTCTAGAACACGATCCATTCCCGGTGAACCTAGAGCACTTCCTTCTCCTTTTTGATCTCCCCAAAGATCATTCATTGTTGCTTCACCTCTTTTGATTTTTTTAATAATCTCCACTATATCCTCAGGTGTACGAGTAGGCAGACCCTCTAATCTCCAATCCTGATTGAATTGATCAAGATTAATCAAAATGAAGGCACCAACACGATCAGGATCATTGTAGGCTCTCTTAAACTCTTCCCATGTCATGGTAGTTTGGGCATCATCTCCAATAATCCCATCTTTCTCCATACGAGCGCTGATGTTGTCACCATATCCATCAATAGTGATAATAGTCATACCATCAGCCATCTCCTCTACTGTTTTTTCAATGTCAATTCCTCTCTCAAAAGTAACAGTAGCTGTAGGTATTGCTGTCTCTGTGGGAGTAGGTGTATGTGTAGGAATTGGTGTCAAAGTGGCTGTTGGGGATGGTACCTCTGTGGGAGTTGTAGTAGCAGTAGTCGTTGGAGTAGGTGTTGCTGTCTCTGTTGGCTTTGCAGTTGCAGTGGCAGGAGGAGTTGCCGTCTCTGTGGGATTTGGGGTAGAAGTCGCTCTTGGAGTATATATAGGAGTTGGCTCAATAGTAGGAGTATTTTTAGCCTCTGCTGTTTCAGAAATAACCATACCTGCTGTTGGTGAGACGACTTCTCCTGTTGGTGATGCAGCTACACCACTTGGGCGCTGGGTTGCTAATCGAGTAGCTGTAGATTTAGGTATGGGTGTTTGTTGCTCTTTTATATCATCATGATCACCAGTAACTATTCTCAAAAGATTAAATCCAACAATCAGAGGAGGCAACCAACCTATTTCTGCAGGATGCCAATTTTTAATCCTTTCTAGCAAAGTTCGTCTGGATTCTGAAATAACCTGCGAAGAAGTTGACTGATTACCTTGATCCAAGGGTAACGGAATATCTCCAGCTGGCAGTGCATCAATTATTTTTATTTCACCAGTATCAAGAGGAATTGGTATAGGACCAGATGTCAATGCCTCAGTTATCTTACCGGGAGCAAGAGAAAATGGTATATCACCAGCTGGCAATGCCTGTGGTCTGTGAGATGATGTTAGTTTTTCTTCTGCAATCTTCTGAGTAGATTCCCCACCTAAAACATCTGCAGAAGGTAGTTGCGAAGTTCCAGATGATGCTCCACTTGTCCAATCAAAAAATCCACGCCCTTTATCAGGTAATCTATCTATACTTCCGATATCCCACCTGCCTGCACTTTGGGGTCCTCTATCATCTTGTTGAGTTTGAGGCACTGCTGGCTGAGGTGTAGTTATTTCCTGCTGATTATATTCTTCATAATCTTTGCCCATTTCACTGTCATCGCCAAATCTGCTTGTTATTTTTACAAACTTATTCCTCCTAAACTTCCTCAATCTATCAGTAGCACGATCAAAGATTAAACTGGGTGGCTGACCTGTTATGGCTGATACCAAAACTCCTCCTGCATCTTTGACATCTTGGGCTTTGTCAGATATCTTTTTTGCTATTCTTTTTTTTCTGCTTCCTGAAGTAAATGCTCCTTCTTTTTCCGGCACCACTTCTGAGAAAACTTCATCAGAGAAGGAATCCTCTATATTTGATGCTGTTTGGTGTGATCTAACCTCCTCTTTATTAATATGAGTTGACTCAGCTGATGTATCCTGAATTCGTCGTTTTTTGGGTCTCTCACGATACAAAACCAACTCTTTTCTCTGATCTAATCTCGCAAGTGCTAATTCATTGATTATTCTTACTCTTTGCTTTAAAGGACAAATGCTCAGATCAAAATCTTGTAAAGCAATCAGGCTGTCTTCCGCTAATCTGAGTTTGACTGCCTCATCTTGTACAAGCAGATTGTAAAGCTGTTCATTCTTGCGCCTGTTTCCTCTCTCCCAGAAAGATTTACTTGCATCGCCTAGAATCTTTCTTCGTGATTCTAAAGTAGATATTCGTTGTTTAAGTTCCTCAAGAGTGCTAAGATCTTCAACACCAGCTTTACCTTGTGCAATATCTAAATCCAGCGTATCTATTGCCTCCTGAACGGTTCGGATTCGATTATTTAGAAAATTTAATATTCCATCAGTTGGCATTGATCTTCTTACACGATAAATCTCTACATTACTCTCTGGTTTATCCAATGATGAGGGTATGAAATATTTTTCCTCTCTGCCTTTTATACCTTTACGCGTCACAAATGGACGCGTTTGCAGATAATCATCCAAAAGACGCAAAGTATCTGGTGAAAGATTATTGAGAAGCTGATGGTCTTCTGCAGTAAGAGTGTTCCTACGTATAAAAGCTATATCTTTTTGAATCGCAGCCTCCTCCTTCAGAGCTTGTTTAATGAGATTTCTTCCTTGTTCCTCCGGAAGAACTGCCGCATCTTGATAAGCTTGCTGAATTACTTTATTGGCAGCATCTTGTATCTCTTGATAAAACTGTTCAGGATTTTCTCGAATGTACTCTGGGTTTATCTGATCCAAATTAAGATTTACTCTTTTAACCAGATCAATTAATCTTCTTTGTGCTTCAAAGCGTCGCAATGCTTTTCTTGCTCTTGCTTCTCGCTGTTTGGCTGTGCCACCAAAATGATCTGCAAGGTGTGTAAGAATCTGCAGTTGCATCTCATCAAGTGTGTCTTTGACGACACAGACAAGCTCAGAATTTTTTTCTTTCGCTGTTTTTTGCTCTATATCTTTATCGCCATTAGTCAGATCTCCTCCGAGTTTTTCACTTATTTCCTCACTAAATTTACCTGATGGATAATCAGCTGAAGAATAACTCTGTTCTGTACTAAAACCTGAGCTATTCGAATTACTGTTCTCTTGATCTTCTGAGAACACAGAATTCATTTCTTGATTGATTTCTATATTTCTCCCCATAGCATATAGTATTATATCCTATAATATGTAAATTGGCAAATTTTATACCATTGGGGAAATAATTATTATCGTATGAAATAATATAGATATGTTGAATCACTTATACTTATACTCAGTATTTACCAATAGTATCTGCTATCTATGGAAAAAGATTATTTTAAGCAATATCAGAAAAAGAGTAATTTTTATAGTTGTTTTTATATTTATTACTTTAATTATAAATAATATTTCTTTTACAGTTTTTGGAGAAATTTAGCTGTTTAACTCCTAATCTGTTGTGGACTCGAGCGGAATCGAACCGCCTACTCTTCCATGCCATGGAAGCGTGTTACCGGTATACCACGAGCCCTAACAAGTGTTATCAATTTTATAATATTTACAATAATAATAAAAGTTAGCGAAATTAATTGCTTTTAATTAGTTGCAAGGCTGTAAACTGAAACGTTATAGAACTTAGAATGATTCCCTAAACTTTAAGTTATAATATAACAATCAATATCTTTTTGGGCTCGTAGCTTAGCTGGTAGAGCGCAGCATTCGCATTGCTGAGGTCGGGAGTTCAAATCTCCTCGAGTCCACAATTACTTAGACTTTTTGAGATTATCGAACTCTCTATAAACCAGTGCTGAAACCTCCTTAATACTTTGTGACATTTCTGCGAAATCATCTCCTCGAGACATTATACACAGTAAATACGGGTTATTCGGATAATAAACTATCCCACAATCATGGAGTTGTTTTTGCCCTTGAAAATTTCTCTCCCCAAATTTATTAGCAACACGTATATTAGATGGAACTCCTGCACGAATGCCTTTATCAAAATCAACTTCACTCAGAAGCTCCAATGCTTTTTGCGAGTATTCCCTTGAAAGATAAGAAGCGTTATACAAAATACGGAAAAAAGATGCATACTCTCTTACTGTCATATAATCCTCAAGACCTTTGACTCCGGGAATAGATAATCCTAAGTCCTTATAGACTTTATCTTGAATAGATAAGGGCAGGTTTTCTACAAGAATAGCCATTGCATCATTATCAGAATAAACAATCATACGCCTTATAAGTTCGTTAATCGTATATTCTTTCCCTTTTTCAATGGCATTACTAGGCTTAATGTTTTCATTAGCATTTAAATTAGTATTACCAGTATAAACAACCTTTTTGTTGAGTATTGCAGGATTACTTTCAGCTGTAGAATAATATGCGATCATCACAGGAATCTTAAGAAGACTTGCGGGTGAAAACTCTTTATTCTCATCAATCCCTATCCATGGACCATTATTTAAATCTCGAAGGTAGATAGACATTTCAGAAATATTATGTTTTTGTTTCATCTGATTCACCATCTCCTCAAGCTTGTATTGAATAGTGATAAGTTCTTTTTTTCTTTGTTGAGATTCTATCTCACATTCCAAAAGTGGATTGATCAAAGAGTATCCTCCTTGGCGTATTTGTCGTGGAGAATCTTGTGATCTAGAATTAAGATTTGCAAGCAATATTCCACTCAACATTCCCAAGACAAAAAAAACTAGCAAAACAACATTCTTCATATGTTTTAGATATATTATTACTACATATTTTCCCCTATCATTGCAAGAGGCTGTTTCTGGTTAGGGTCTAACGTAAGACTGTCATCTGAAGAACTTCAAAAACTCTCATTACAACGTCCTTTAAACTTATATTTTCTCTATTTCTTTTGACTTTTTCCAAACTTGTCATTTCGACGAGCTAAGCAAGGAGAAATCCCGTCTGGCTCTTTCTTAGTGGTGAGGGGGATCTCTCGCTACGCTCGAGATGACAAAGAAAAAAACCGAGATGACAAAATCTTAACTGAATCATTAACGTGTACTACCTATTATCAAAGCGTTAAACTCTTACCGAAGGTAAATCAGTGGATTAACGAGTATGCCATTTTTCCTGACCTCAAAATGAAGATGCGGACCTGTTGATCGACCTGTATTTCCGCTGGTACCAAGAACAGTCTGACCACCAGTAACACTTTGACCTACAGAGACATTTATTGTATTCATATGTGCATAATGTGTCTCTGTTCCTTGTCCATCACTAATCCATACATTAGTCCCATATCCTCCGTCCCAGCTGCCTATACTCACCTGTGTGACTGTACCACTATGTGCAGCAACAACAGGAGTGCCAACAGGAGCTGTGATATCTATTGCCATATGATACCAAGAGGCATACTGAGAAATCCCGGTATTGTTAGGTAGTGGGAAAAAGAATGCACCAGCTGAGATAGCAGGTGCTGGCCCTTGAGCAAAGAATGTGCGCTGTTGCTGTTTGATAACATTGCGTTGACTCTGTGAGATATCTGGTTTAATACCATCAGGCACAATCAACATTTGCCCCTCAACCAGCGCAAATGTCTCAGGATTGGCAAATTCATTGAAAGGGAAATCAACGATTTTCTGTGGATTGGTATCGTACTTCTTAGCAATCGAATAAACAGTATCTCCTTTCTGAACTTTATGCACTATTCCCGAAACAGGCAGAATCTTCAACTCATCTCCAACATTCAAATTGTCTGATGAAAGATCATTAGCCCAACGAATCGTCTCTGTTGATATGCTAAACTTTTCTGCTATGGATGAAAGTGTATCTCCTTTCTGAACAGTATAAATTATCACTCTGTCACGAGGCTTTTGTGATCTCTTTGTCTCAAAAACATCCTCACCGACAACAATTGACTCCTGTTCGCGATTTTCAGCACTAGCAAGATTGACATTGACAACTGATGAGGGAAAAAGAGGATAAGTATCAGCAAGATAAGGTGCTATGAGAACCCCCGCACCCAAAACAGACATAGTTGTAAGATGCAAAAAAGGCCGATTGTAGCGGCCGCGTTTTATTATAAATAACTTGACTAAACGATTTTTATTCTTTTCAAAAGTAATTGAGGCAAAAATAATTTTGCGTTTGAGATAATAAAAAAAGAAGAAATCAACAAACTCCAAACAGTGCGAACGCGCTATTTTATACCAGGCAGGGATACGCTCTAGTCGTAATCGCTTCATACACAAGGTAAATTTAAGACTAACAGAATTTAACTAAACAGTCAAATTTATTCTATTTTTCTTTGCCAAGATTTTCTAAAAATTCTTCATTAGTTTCAGTCTTACTCAACTGATCAATCAATATGGCTGTGCGTTCTTCGGGGCTAAGCATATCCATCATGCGGCGCATAGTGACAATTTTTTTATAATATTTTTCCGGAAGGATGAGTTCTTCCTGACGTGTTCCCGAACGCTCAATATTGATAGCTGGAAAGATTCTTCGCTCAGCAAGACGACGATCCAGATGAAGTTCCATATTTCCTGTTCCTTTGAACTCCTCATAAACTAAATCATCAAGACGTGATCCTGTATCAATAAGTGCTGTTCCAATAATAGTTAGTGAACCTCCTTCAGCACAGTTGCGAGCTGCACCAAAAAACCGTTTGGCAGGCCAGAGAGCTGCAGGATCAAATCCTCCTGTCAAAGTTCTACCGGAGGGCGCAACTGAGAGATTATACGCTCGTGCAAGACGAGTTATAGAATCAAGAAGTACGACAACATCCCTACCCTCCTCCACCAATCTTTTAGCTCGCTCTAGAGTGATCTCAGCAACTCGTGTCTGATGCTCGGGAGGCTCATCAAAGTTACTAGCAACCACCTCTCCTTTTACAGACATAGTTATATCGGTTACTTCTTCAGGGCGCTCACCAATAAGCGCTGCCATTAGATGCACCTTGGGGTAGTTTTTAGCAATACCGGCAGCAATCTCCTTAAGAATAGTTGTTTTTCCAGCTTTGGGAGGAGAGACGATCATTCCCCGCTGACCAAATCCAATAGGAGCAATTAAATCAATAATACGAGTTGAAAGAGGGACTTTACCTGTCTCTAAAACAATTTGTTTTTTAGGATAAATAGGTGTTAAATCCTCAAACCAAGGCCTATTTAGCGACTCCTCAGGCGGTTTGCCATTGACTTTCTCCACCTTCAAGAGACCGTAATAGCGTTCATTGTCTTTAGGAGGCCTGGCTATACCCTCAACCTGATCTCCTGGTCGAAGAGAGAAACGTCTAATCTGAGATTGGGAAATGTAGATATCACGATTGGAGGGAACAAATTTGGGCCGTAAAAAACCATGACCCTCTGGTTGAATATCCAGAATACCAACAACTTTTTCAGTAGGAACGCTTTGAATCTGCTGTTGATATTGTCCATCATTTCTATAGCCTTTGTACTCTAAACCTTCTTCAGAGCTTGTACCTACTGATCCTTGTTGCAGAGGATCATATCTAAAATCATCTTCGCTTGATCCTTTAGATGATGTTTTGCGAAGATTTCTCTCATTTCTCAAGGGGATACCCACAAAATCTTCAACAGAAAGAGATGTCGCGTTCTCTGTTTGATCCTTGTAGCTTTCTTTCTCTTTTTTCACCTTGATCTCATCTGAACCAACATCTAAGTCCTGAGATTGTGTGTGATCTGATTTTGAAATTGAAGATTTGCGATATGGCATAAAGATTATGTAGTAATTCTCACTTCTAACTTCTAACAAACAAAGGTGAGATACTTTGAAAAATACCTAAAAGTTGCTTGTTAGACGAAAGTAGTAAGATAATTTTTGGAAATATGTCTTGCAGGAAGATCTGAAAAGACAAGTGTATTATACACCATACCCTAAGAGTTTTGTCAAGGAAGAAAATTTATAGTTAAATATGTACATCCTCTACTTTTATTCATCTAATTGACTTTCTCAATTATGATTGGTATTCTTCTGAACATATTATTTTATGAAACATCTCTACAGCTTTATCTTGATTGGCGCATTTTTTTTATTGCCTGGTGACGTTCATGCACAAACGCGTGATGAGATTCTTAGCTCTTGTTTTCCTCTTTTCGGAGGAGGGCAAACTTTTTGCCAACAAAGTAAAGATATTCTCATTGATAAAAAACTGCTCTCCCCTGCAAAACAATTAAGCTTAAATGAAAATGCTTCTGATAGCGATTTTGTTGACAATGTAACACCTGATGGGACAGTCTATCTGCCAAATCAGCTTACTGCAGTTAGACTTTTTATCACCAATACCTCCAATCGTGAACTAAAAGATATCAAAGTTGAGGACTTACTACCTTTGCAGTATATTAACTTTGTAAAAAGTGATGGGCAGTATGATCCTAAAACCAAGACTGTAAAAGCAACAATTCAAAGCTTAAAACCAAAAGAAACGAAAACTCTTACTATTCTGCTTCAAACAGTGCAAGCAGATCAACTTCCTCAAGAAGTCAATGCACTCTGTGTTGTCAATCAAGCTAGAGTAAATGTAGGCAGAGAACAAAGTCAAGACAATTCCCAGCTGTGTATCCAACCTCAAATACGCCAACAAGCCCCTGCATCACAACCCCCATCACAACCCCCAACAACCAAGGGAGGATTACCGCTCTACACACCTTCCCAACCACAAAAAACACCAAATACAGGAGCATCTTTAATAACTCTTGTTAGCCTTCTAACTTCTACTCTTGCCGGATTTTTACTGCGAAAAAAAATTAAATGAAGTATACCAAGCTCGACTCCGACTCTATTCTTAAGATTCAACAAAAAAATAACTTCTAATCCCCACCAAGTATACAGGTATACCTGTATACTTTGCATAACAATTAGAGGGTTTTCTCCTCTAACTTGACAAAAATTAATCATGTATGATATTGTTTATTGCTTTTTATTCACAATAATCTACCTGCCAATACATCCTACTGCCTAAAAATCTTTATGCAAATCTCCCAAACACTAGTTTCGATCTTGCTTCCTGTCCGCAATAATGAAGACACACTATCTCTCTGCCTTGAAAGTCTTTTATCGCAAACCTACAAAGATCTTGAGATTATAGCTATAGATGATAACTCCTCAGATGACTCATTTGCTATTTTGCGCCGCTATCGCAGAATAGATAAGCGTCTTCACATTTATCGCAACGTTAAATATTATGGCCTATCCGTTACCTTAAATCGCGCCGTTAAAAAAGCACGCGGCAGATATATTGCCTTTATGAATCCAAAAGATATGTCCACAACTGATAGACTTAAACGACAAGTAAACTTTCTTGAGCGCAATCCAAAAGTTGCCGCAGTTGGAACGCAGGCAAGTTTTGTTACTAGTAAAGGTAAAAAATGGGGCAAGAGCAACTTCCCTACAGACCAGCATGACATTAGTAGATTTTTTCTTCATACTGACACACTGCAACTGGAAAGCATAATGATTAATCGTTATCTTCTTCCTAAGGATCTTATCACCTTTGAAAAGCAAAAGTATCCCATTATTTATAAATCACTTCTGGCAAAAGTAATGCAGTACGGTATGATTGCCAACTTAAATCAGTATCTATATATCCGAACAAAAGAAGAAAAACACAACCTTGATGATATAACAAATAAAATTCTTCCTCATATTATCCTCTGGATCAAGGCTAGATTCATTTATGATGGAGAAACCAAGCCTACGTGGAACTCTCTTCTTTCTCCGCTGAATAATCGCATAAAATCCTCATTGTGATTTGATAATTGAAACTAATACTTTTTACCTCAAAGAATACAGCTCACGATACAATTTCACAAAGTATCTTACTCTATTATTAGTTACAGCACTCTAGCATTTTTCTACATTTAAATAACATCTTTCCTAAAGTTGTTGGATCTTTTATATCCATGGACTCTTCAAATAATTCCTAGACAAGTACATCAAACGCATCTTTTAAGAAACCATTCTAAACTGGATAATCCTAGACGAAAATTAGTTAGCAAAAGAAAACAACGAATGCAGTTCTAAAGCGTTGACTTGTATCTTAGCACCGTGCCAAAACTTGTCTTACCACACAATAAATCATCCATTTGATTTAGCAAATCATCTTTTGTCATTCCTAAAAAATTTATCCAAATATTATCCAAAAGTTATCCACATTTTTTTATTAAAAAAATTTTTATTGATATATCAATCCATTCTCTCAATAAAATACTCTAGGACTATGATATATTTGTATATAAAATGCTATAGGTTGACAATAAACGCTGAGTATGCTAGTATCTAAGATGTGAAATTGTTTCATCTTTTCAAACGCACAAAAAAGAGAAGAAAAACACTAGATGACTATCAGAGAGAGATGTTGGTCAGACAAGGACGTCAACAGTTCCAAAAGCTTGTTGAAAAAGGATTAGGAATTCCGATTGGACTTTTATAAAGTCCAACACAAAAAAAGAGCATCGCTTTCGTTACGTAAGAATTGATGAGTTCGTCTAAGTACGATAAGCAATGCTCTTGGGTAAAAGGCATTTAGTCCTTCAGGCAGGAAATAAAACTAAGTGCCAAGTACATTTATAAGAAAAACAGGAAAAATTGTCAAGAAAAATGGATGAAGCTAAAACTGCCATTTTTTCTTGAAAATGCAAGATTTTTCATAATAATTTTTCACGCTCAACAATGACTCACTCTTTTATTAAAAAGAGAAAAATTTGTCTCTTACACAGACAAAAAAATGAGCGTCTAGAAGAATCAGAAAATGTAAAGTTCTTGTCACTTGCAAGGAAGTAGGAGTGTAGGGCAGGCATTCCTACTTCCTTGGAGGTTGAAGTAACAAGAACTTTACTCTAGTAATATATTTTTCTAGGTAATTTAAAAAGTAGTTTTACGCAAATTAACCACTCTGGCTATAAATTCATTAAATCTTTTTCGCAAACAATATTCTACCTGTTGCTGTCTGTATAACCCGCGATACAACAACATCAATTGTTTTTCCAACAAATGCCGCTCCTTCTTCAACAACGATCATCGTCCCATCATCAAGATATCCAACGCCTTGTGTGCTGTCTTTACCAGGATGCAGGAGTTTGACATGCAAAGATTCTCCTGGTACAGCAATGACCTTGAGGCTATTAGCTAAAGCATTCATATTAACTGTTGGCACGTTTTCAATTGTTGCCTTTTTTTCCAGATTATAGTCACAAGTGATAATCTTGCCTTTAAAATTTTTTGCGGTACGGATAAGTTTTTCATCCACCTCAAGTGGTTTTTCTAAAATGTCTTTTTCCTCATCTTCTGTCAAAGTCACAAGCTTCATTGTTTTTTTCTTTCTTAGTTTTTCCAAAAACTCAAGTCCCTTTCTACCTCTCTCCCGTTTTACAGTATCTTGAGAGTCAGCAAGCCTTTTGAGCTCCTGCAAAATACTTTGAGTGATAACAATAACGCCATTAAGAAGACCAAGATCTATGACGTCAAAAATACGGCCATCAATAATAGCTGAGGTATCAAGGAAAATGGGGTACTCTAGTTTTTTCTGTTTTACCCTTTTTTTTCTAGTAGAAACTCTCTTAGGAACAGGAAACATATTAGGGAGGCGAAGCATGATAGTCTTGGCTACCTCATCGGCAAGAGCACCAACGAGCTTAGGTGGAAGAGTAAGAGGATTCTGCAACCCTTTATCTGATGCTTCTTCTTTTGTTTTTTGTTGCTTTTTGCGCTCTGCCATAATATTTGATTTTCATTTTATAGTTTTCAGCTTTCATTAATCTCATAGAGTTTACCAAAGCAGATAGTGAAAATTGAAAACCAGCAAAAAATTATTTTTTACTCTCCAATGATTTTAACACATCATTAAGAAATTTGCTTGATTTAACAGTTAAAATATTAGTAAACCCTAGTTTTTTCGCTTCCTTAATGCGCTTCTCCAACGAAGAGACTTCACGCAACTCACCCAAGAGTCCTACTTCAGCAATTCCCACAATTTTGCTAAGTGAAATATTCTTAATACTCGAATAGATCGCAAGACAAACCCCTAAATCTATAGCTGGATCTGAAATCTTTAATCCTCCTGCAACATTGACAAAAACATCCATTGTATCAAGAGGAAGTCCGCAGTGCTTTTGCAACACCGCAAGAAGAAGTTCAACGCGTTTTTGATCCACTCCTGAGACGACTCTACGAGGCATAGGAAGTTTCGAAGAAACTACCAATGCCTGTAACTCTACCAAGAAAGCTCTACTCCCCTCCATTGTCACTACAAGGACTGTTCCTGGTACATCACCTGATCTCTGAGAGAGAAAAATCTGTTCTGGATTAGCAATTTCTTTGAGTCCTTCTTCATCCATGATGAAGATCCCAACTTCATCCACAGGTCCAAATCTGTTTTTAAGTGATCGCAGAATACGTGTTTTGGTGAACTTCTCACCCTCAAGAAAAAGTACTGTATCTACCATATGTGAGAGTACCATAGGTCCTGCCACCATTCCTTCTTTGGTTACATGACCAACTAATATCACAGGAATATTGAATTGCTTTGCAGCGCGTATAAAATGGAGAGCTGCGTATCTTACTTGTCCTACTGATCCTGAGAGTCCTTCAAGATTTGTTGACTGCATTGTCTGGATCGAATCCACAATCACCAAATCTGGTTTTAGTGACTGAATATGTGAAAATGCAATATCTGGATCTGACAAGGATATGAGAAATAACGAATCACTAATTTGTACATTTTCTCTCTCTGGAGAGTTATTCGCTGACTTTTGATTGAAAGTTTTTATAAGTCTATCTGCTCTCATTTTGATTTGCTCTATTGATTCTTCTCCTGATATATAGAGAACTTGCAGTCCTTTCTGAGCTAAGGAAAGGCATAACTGAAGTAAAAGTGTTGACTTTCCAACACCCGGATCTCCTGCCAATAGCGTGGCTGAGCCGACAACGATCCCGCCACCAAGAACTGTGTTCAATTCATTAAATTTTGTTTGTATTCTCAATCTTTCTTTATACGCAATATCTGAAAGTTTTCGAGGTAAATCCTGTTTTAAATTATCCACCCAAGAAGATCCACTATCAAAAGCACTTGATGGTTGTTTAAACTCCGCAAAGGTATTCCACAGACCACACTCTGGACATTTACCTAAATAGGCAGGACTATCATAACCACACTGTTGACAGACAAAAGATGTCTTTATTTTCTTTTTAACCATGTGGAATAGTATACAACATTACGTTAATTTATTGTTACTCTCAAGTTTGACTTTATAGCGAAGTTCTTCGATGAAGACTGTGTCTCTGGGCTTTCCTTTGTCTGAAGATTAATTTGCACATTATGAATATTACCAATAATATTCTTGAGATCATCAAGTGTATCCTCTACTTCTGCCCTTTATTAAAACGTTCATAAAGTGGAATAAAAATTTCCTGTTATATTTAAATCCCTGCATTTAATGCCGCACTTATTTTATTTCTTACATTGCGAATAAAACAAGTCCAACACCTAAATTCCTTCTGTTTTTACAACATGCTGAGGTGATTTTCTTGCATTTTACATCCTCCTGCTTTAATAAAGCATCTGTTTATCTTGCTCATATTTTCCTGGGAATGGAGCTAAATAAATATTTCTCAGTTTACCAACACGACGCAGTTAATCAACAAAACTAGCGGTACATTAGAGGTTTTTCCTTCAGAATGGGAGTTAATTCAATTCGACGTCTGCGTGTATCGTGTGCACTAACGACAGCACTTACATTCTGACCAATCTCATACTTTGTTGTTGGAGAAATCTTTTCCTTTTTGATCACTCCTTCTATACCCTCACCCAAATCCACAATAACATTCCCTTCTTCTATACGAATTACTTCACCTGAAACTTCTCTATCTATGTAAAACTTTTCTTTGAGTTTTTCAAAAGGATCTTCTTGCAATCTTTTAATTGATAGATCAACACGTCTCTCATCTACGTTAACTCCAATCACAACACACTCGACTGTATCACCTATTTTATAAGCTGCTAGAGGATTATCTAGTTTTTCCCATGAAATTTCTGAGATATGAATAAATCCGTCTAACATCAGATCTTCTCTGTCTTGAGAACTAAAAGTGACGAAATAACCAAAAGGGGTAATCGCTCTAATCTGAGCTTTAATCGTATCTCCTACTTTTACTCCAGATACCAAAGTTTTAAAGTTTTCAACAGGGATTGTTGCTTTTTGCGAAAAAATGACTTTTTTGCTCCTTTTATCAAGATCAACTACAACAACAGAGACTGTTTTCCCTACATTAAGCAAATGAGCTTGAGAAGCAAGAACGTGCGAAAAGGGCAAAAAGCCTGTTTGTCCGTCATCCGTAAGCACAATATATCCTCCTTTGGTTACCTCTGTAATGTTGACTTTGATTACTGATCCCTCTCTTTTTAATTTCTCCAATCTTTTCCATCGCTGATCTTCTATAAACTGTCTGAGTGAGACTAGTGGTTGTCCTGATTCAGACTCTGTACTTACAACTGTAGCTTCCACCTCATCCCCTTCTTTCACAAAGGCATGAAGTATTTTTGCCAAATGAGGATCTTTTTCAATAACTAACGCCTCTCCTCTTGGATGTAAATCAACAAGTATTTCATTTTTGTTGATTTTGATTATTTTTCCTTTGACGATATCGCCTTTTTTAAGAGGAACAAAAAAATTGCTGTATTTGGCCATCAACTCAGACATTGAAGTGGCTCTTTTCCTATCCCCGTTATGACTATTGGTTGATTGCTTTTGAGAAATTTGTTCATCAGATACGTCTTTAGTAGTTGATGAAGATGCCATGGATCATATCCGCCTTTCCTTTCAGAGTAATACACAGTATAGCATACGAGGAAGTAAAGCGCAAAAATGAAATATTGCTTCGACAATATGATTAAGTTAAAAGTGAATCATTCACACAGCAGCTAATGTATTAATCAAGATCTTTTTCGTCCATATGGGTATTATTTTTAAAGATAACAGAGTCTTTCTGTGCAATACTTGACCTTAAGATAACTTAACTCTGACAAAAAAGAGAAAAATCAGACAATCTTGCCAATTAACAAAAAAACCGCTCAACGCGGTTTTTTGTCTTTTTTCGTACGTAATTATCGGCATCGACCCATTGTCCCTCGGCGATAGCCGAAGTATCGTAGGCGCTGGTGTGTTTCACTTCTCTGTTCGGAATGGGAAGAGGTGGGTCCACACCGCTTCAGACACCGACAAATACGTACGAAAAATTCGTTTTTTTTATAAGAGAACTCCTTAACAAGTGAAGAGATGACCCTCAAGCATGTTTCTTGATCCCAACGGAAAGCAGAAACACGATTGAAGGTGGAAATTACTCTGAACTTCTGGAAAGTACAGAAGACAGAGAAAAGTTGTCTAAAATCTACTGCTTGACCATTAGTACGGGTAGGCTTAACACATTGCTGTGCTTCCACCGCCCGCCTATCAACCTCGTAATCTTCAAGGGGTCTTCGCAGCCTTGCGGCTGCATGAGATCTAATCTTGGAGACGGCTTCCCACTTAGATGCTTTCAGCGGTTATCCGATGGGAATATAGCTACCCAGCGCTGCTCCGCTTTTACGGAACAACTGGCACACCAGGGATTCCCTCATCCCAGTCCTCTCGTACTAGGGACGAACCTCCTCAAATCTCAAACGGACATACAGGATAGAGACCGAACTGTCTTACGACGTTCTGAACCCAGCTCGCGTACCGCTTTAACTGGCGAACAGCCAGACCCTTGGGACCTCTAACCTTCCATAATTACTTATGGGGTAAGACTATTCCATCACCTTTTACTCCGTGTCACCACGAAGCAGTCAGGTGCGAGCCGTATGACTCGACTAAAGTCGGGTCTCACTCTCTTCCTTGGTAGGAAAAAGAGATCAGTCGTTAGAGGAAGCATGTTCTTGGATCTTTGAAGCGTAGTTCTTTCGGCGACCAGCCGATCGAACGTTATAACCGCTTAAAGTATCTGCCAATCGAGCTATTTTTACAAGATCTGATTGAGATATAATCGGAGTTTGTAGAATTTCAAGAGCAAGCTCTGCTTGTCTCTTCTTCCCTCTCGAGTATATCTTTATCAGTTCTAAAATTTCTTTACAGTGTTGTTGGTTTTTAACTATCCAGTCAAAAGTTGTTCTATTTTTGACAACTACTCCAACACCAAGTACAGATTGTATCCATTGCAGAAGGTTTGGATTCTTCTGTGTGAATTTAAGTATAATTCGCACTCGAAAACCAAACCTTTTCTCTTTATGTGATTCAATAGAAGCCATAATGGCCCCATCACAATCTAAAAGACCTGCAATATAAGCCCGATCGACTTCAGAACATCCTTTTCCTACGGAACCAACCATAATTACAGAATATCAAGAAAAACTTTTTATCTGCAATATGGCCTCCTCCGTTTTGAGCTCGTTTATTACCCTCTTATTTCTAAGAGGGAGAGAAGCTGAAAATGTTTTCTCCAGCCCCAGGATGCGATGAGCCGACATCGAGGTGCCAAACCGCATCGTCGCTGTGGACGCTTGGATGCGATCAGCCTGTTATCCCCGGGGTAGCTTTTATCCGTTAAGCTGCGTGCCTACCACTAGGCCTCGCAGGATCACTATGACCTACTTTCGTACCTGCTCGGCTTGTTTGCCTCGCAGTCAAGCCGGCTTTTGCCATTGCGCTATCACTCCGATTTCCATCCGGAGCTAGCCGACCTTTGTGCGGCTCCGTTGCGCTGTAGGAGCCTACCTCCCCAGTAAAACTGCCCGCCAGACACTGTTCTCTTGCCGTCCATTTATTCGGCTAAGAGTAATGCTCACTCATCCCAAAGAGAGGTATTTCACGATCGGCTGACGCCTCCCTCCTATTCTAAACAGTTGAGAAAAGCTTGCAAATGCCAAGCTGCAGTAAAGCTCCCGGGGTCTTTTTGTCCATGTATGTCTAGGCCGCGTCTTCACAGCCATCTCAATTTCGCCGGGTAGAGGTTCAAGACAGTTGCTCAGTCATTCTACCTTTCGTGCGGGTCGGAACTCCACGTATATCCTCAATTACTTGAGGCGTAGACTATATCTTCATCTAATATCGATAGAAGTTTGTCTTTCAAATATCTTCTTGCACCTAAACCATTCATTTGATAAGAAAGTCTCACAATTTCTTTTAACCCATCCCTCTTGAGATGTTCCCCTTTATTTACCATTCGGCAAATTGCAGAGAACTTCTCAAAATCTTTCTTTTTAGAAGAAAGTAATGGGTATTTCAGAAAATGTGGAATAACTTTCTCCATCAAATCTTTTATACTTCTTACCTCATACTTATAAGTTCGATCGCTTGGGTTTCTTCGAATAGTTCCGCATCCAAGATATTGCTGAAAAATTCTCAATACCTCTTGACGGTCACTATTTTGAGAAACTGAAAAGCTTGGTCGAACTTCAAGTCTTGTTAAAAGTTTTGGTCTAGGAGAAAATGATATACAAAAACTTCCTTCTCCATCGGTATATCCCGAAAGATAATATCCAATGGAATCTCTATTAGATGCTGGCGTATTAGGCATATATTCAGTATGCCTCTGACTCATACTTGAGTCAAGTCGTTACAGGGAACGTACCATTTGGTACATTCTTACCCACGGTATTACCCTCGCTATACGCATTCCTTGTAAATGCAACGCGATAGGGCTCCACCGTTTTTAGCCAGTAAGGGCTTGCTTGTGCTCACCCGACAAGGAACTTCGCTACCATAGAACAGTTATAGTTACTGCTGCCGTTCACCGGAGCTTGTGTCCTCGCCTTCCCCCTTACGAGGGTTAGCAAAAACACTTGACTTACCGGCACTGGGCAGGTGTCAGCCCCTATACCTTGCCTTTCGGCTTTGCAGGGACCTGTGTTTTAGATAAACAGTTGCTAAGCAGACATTCGCTGCGCCCGCAGACCTAACTGCGGGAAGGCATCTCCCAAAGGTTACGCCTAGCTTTTTTGCCGAGTTCCTTGAACCTCTTTCTCCCGATCACCTTAGTCTACTCGACCAGCCCACCTGTGTCGGTAATGCGGTACGGCAAACTATGCGTTTTGATCCGATAAATCGGATCGTAATGAGGCTTTTCCCGAGAGCTGAAAGCTACAGAATCAGTCCCAATTGCTTGGAACCTTTCATTTGCAGCTCGATTAAACAGGTGAACGGATTTGCCTGTTCACGCTTATCTTGCTGCTTGGACCGGACGGATCCGGCTCTGCTCTTCCAACTCTGTCACCCCCTTACATACGCATAATTTGTACCCGAATTTTAACGGGTTATCCATCAGGCTAACCCCCTTTAACGAGGGATACCCTTAGGGCCGACTGACCCTCCGCTGATTTACATTGCGGAGGAAACCTTGGGCATTCGGTGGATAGGTTTCTCACCTATCTCTCGCTACTCATACCGGCATTCTCACTTCTATGCACTCCATCAAGCCTTACAGCTTGACTTCACTGCGCATAAAACGCTCCCCTACCATTTATACCCTTACGGGCATAAATCTCCAATTTCGGCACAAAGCTTAATCCTCGGTATATTTTCGGCGCTAGACACCATCCGCCAGTGAGCTGTTACGCTTTCTTTAAAGGATGGCTGCTTCTAAGCCAACCTCCTGGGTGTCTGAGGAGTCTAACTTCCTTTCAAACTTAGCTTTGATTTAGAGGCCTTAAATGGGAGTCTGGGCTGTTTCCCTCTCGACTGATCAGCTTAGCCCGACCAGTCTGACTATCTCGATACATGCATCCTGCATTCGGAGTTTGATTTGCTCCGACAGATTGCTCCGCCGGTAGCAATTCAGTGCTCTACCTCAGGGCACAATCGAGACGCTATACCTTAATATATTTCGGGGAGAACCAGCTATCTCTGGGTTCGATTGGCATGTTACCCCTAACCTCAAGTCATCCCAAGCCATTGCTACGGCCACGGGTTCGGTCCTCCTCCCATATTTCTATGGGATTCAACCTGCTCAAGGTTAGCTCACCCAGTTTCGGGTCTATTGCTTGCAACTAATCGCCCAGTTAGGGCACGCTTTCACTCCGTCTTCGCAAGTTTTCCTTGCTTAAACCAACGCTGCAAACAATAACTCACCGGTTCATTCTTCAATAGGCACGCCGTCATCCGCAAAAGCGGACTCCGACTGCTTGTTAGCCACTAATTTCAGGTCTATTTCATTCCCCTCCCGGGGTGCTTTTCACCTTTCCCTCACGGTACTAGTTCACTATCGGTCGATGTTGATATTTAGCCTTGGAGTGTGGTCACCCCAGCTTCCCACAAAGTTTACCGTGCTTCGTGGTACTTAGGAACAGGCTATCGGGAGCATGAATTTCGCATACACGCCTTTCACGTTCTGTGGGGGACTATTCCGAGTCCTTCTGCTATCCATACTCACATCGAATATCGCCTGCCCTACAACCCTCCGATTTAATCGGAGTTTAGGCTCCTCCCCTTTCGCTCACCGCTACTTAGGGAATCTCGATGATTTCTTTTCCTGGCCCTACTAAGATGTTTCAGTTCGAGCCGTGCCCAGCTATGCGCTATTTTGAGAGATTGCTCTCTCATGTTTACGCATAGCTCTCCATCTTACGATGGAGGGGTTGCCCCATTCGGAAACCGCCGGATCACAGGTTCGTGGCACCTCCCCGACGAGTATCGCCGCCATGTGCGTCCTTCCTCGGTCAACATCGCCAAGGCATCCATTAGTGGCATTATGAGTAGATTTTTAGACAAAAAATTCTCTTCACTTGTCAAAGAGCTCTCTCAAGCGGGTAGAGTTATTGATTATACGCAATATAACTAAACTCTACCCAATATCAAGTAACAAATAAATACTTGTACTTTGGGAAAAACCCCCTCTAACTAGGGGGCTTGTCCCAAAGAACAAGCAGCAAAGAATACTTTTTTAAAAGTACTTTAAGATCTGATAGATCTGAACTTTTGCCAGCGATAACTGTTCCACTGCACAACTCATAATTTAAATTATGAGCAAAGAGTGGACCGGAAGAGATTCGAACTCTCGACCTTCGCTGTGCAAAAGCGACGCTCTACCAACTAAGCTACCGGCCCGAGTTAATTATAAGCTGATAGTTACTAGCGTTTAGTTCTTCGGAGCCAAACACTATTCACTATCCACTACGTACGGCCGCTAGCTTTTCGCTTGCACAACTAAAAGCTTAGGCCAAAGGCCCAATCCGCCTTTTGTCAAATGCTAAATCGGCCAGTAACCACAACAGATCTTAATGTGCTATCCAAAGTAAATCGAGAAAACGTCTCAGAGGTCAGAAGGTTCTTCTCTTTGAAGAAAAAATGTATAAAATATCACTCATAAAAAAACGTTTCGTCGATTTACTCTAGATGGCTATGGTAGCATAGCCATCTCAGGCTGTCAAGTACTTGTTCTGGATAATCATATTATAAAGTGATCTCGCAATTTTCGTAAAATTAAATGTTACTTCCTTTTTTTCAAAAAAAGGAAGTAAGTAATACTAAAAAACCATCCCAAAAAATCTGTTATAACTATTTAATAGTAAGTAGTAATCTAAATAAGACAGAATTGTTAGATTGCAGTTCAGAACAATGGTAAAAGCTTCAAACCGACAAAAAGAAGGCTGTCTTGAATCCTAATAAAATAACTAATACCATCTCTCACACATCTAATCTTCAACTCTGCTAAAACTTCCTCTTTATCTTATGTCCTAAACTATATCTTCAGCCAAAATAAATTAAGCTTGTATCTTTACTAAAAACGCGATGCTATTATATAGAGTAAACTAAATACAGATAATCGATTTCAAAAATAAAATGACTGAGAGAAGTATTTCCCCAAATCTGCAGAAAGATTTGAAAAAAATCTGGGGTGAGAAATCTTACACCAGACGTATGCTCTTTGGTCCTCCTCTGACTATTAATAATCTCAAACATGATCACAATCCAGGTAATGAAAATAATAAACTTTCTGACTTCAACCAAGACAATAATGAATCTTCTTATTTCACTCCAGCTCAAAAATCAACAGGCAGAATACTAAAACGCAGTTCATACTCCCCAAAGTAAAACAAATAACAAACACTTACTGCCATTTTTATAAAAGGTACAAAAATAGCTTTTTTTAGAATCAGTCTTCTATTTTTTTTTAACGTACGATAACTTCAATTAAATAGATCCTATTGACAATTAAATCTTTTTGTCAGATACTCTTTGGTAGATACATTTTATCCGTGAGGGATTCACTCACACTACATGAAAATAAAAAATGTCTCTCTACGACTAAGTAGATATAAAAAATTATTTATCGAGCTTTTCTCTCTGATTCTTCTTACTATATCAGTACTTCTTCTAGTTACTCAGTTGAGAAACTCTCAAAATTTTGAGTCTAGAGCAAGAGCATTCGAGACTGTTTTTTCATTCGGAGCTGTAGGTGATATCGGTGCAACAAGTAATTCTTCAGCTGTTTTAAGTGCTATTACCCCATCAGCAGTAAATTTCTTTCTGGCATTAGGAGATCTTAGTTACAATCAAATAACTCCTGAATCAGCCTGGTGTAATTATGTCAAACAAAAAGTAGGAAATGATTTTCCTTTTGAGTTAGTTGCTGGCAATCATGAAGATGATGGTCCTGATGGACAAATTGCCAATTTTGCCTCTTGCCTTCCTGATCGCCTAGGAACAATTGTTGGTACTTATCCCAAAGAATATTATTTTGATTACCCAACTACCAATCCTATTGCTCGATTTATTCTGATCTCACCTAACTTAACATTTCCCAATGAGGGAACTTACTCTTATGCTAAGAATACTCCTCGTTATGAATGGACTAAAAACGCTATTGATTCGGCACGTGCACAAGGCATAAAGTGGATTATTGTTGGCATGCATAAATACTGCATAGCTATGGTATCAGGATCCTGTCAAATAGGAGCAGATATTATGAATCTTCTCATTGAGAAAAAAGTCGATCTATATCTCCAAGCACATGATCATGCATATGCTCGCAGTAAACAACTTGCCCTCTCATCTCTTTGTACAGCAATTACTCCTGGATCATACAATAGTAACTGTGTAGTTGATGATGGAGCGGACAATATATACATTAAAGGACAAGGAACTATTATTCTGACAATTGGACAAGGGGGCAGATCACTCAACAAACAATATACATCAGATAGCGAAGCTAAGTATTTTGCTAATTGGATGGGAAGTAACTTCAATCCAACTTATGGTTTTATAAAATTTACTGTATCAGATTCAAGAATCCAAGCGGAGTTTGTCAAGGGCTTAAATCTGTCAGGGAATTTCACTGAAAACTTCTCTATTATTGATAATGCTTCTCAAATTTCTCCAACCGTTACACCAACTCCCACACTTAACCAAACAACACCAACTCCAACACCCACCCAACAGCCTACACCAACACCTACTCCCTCGCAAACACCAGCAACAATTACTCTTGATGCAGTGGCAGATACTTATGTCTCAAGCAGCAATCCCACAGTAAATTACGGAGCAAGTACTTCTTTGTACTCGGATGCAAGTCCAATAATGATAAGCTACCTTAAATTTGATACTTCCGGATTAAACGGTATATTGAAAAAAGCAACACTTCGCATCAGAACAACATCTGGAACCTACTCTGGATCACCTGGTCCTGAGTATGTGAAAATTGTAGAGGATACCTCATGGAGCGAGTCAATGCTAACTTATAACACTCGGCCATCTCTCTCAACTACTCTGGGAAGTGTAAGTAACACCATCTCAAACACTACTTATGACATACCTCTTGATACAACAATTATTCAATCAAAGCTTGGAGGAATTATCTCTCTGGGGGTGGATACGCAACACTCTGATGCGTTCTATTTTAACTCTAAAGAAACATCAAGCAAGCCTCAGATTATTTTGGAGTTCTAATTAACACTCAATTGGCGATAAATTGAATCTCTTTTCCCTCAGATGAAAGCCAGCGCTCAGCCTCCAATGCAGCCGCAGCTCCAAAACCTGCAGCAGTTATTGCCTGACGATAGGAGCGATCGTGCACATCTCCTGCGGTAAAAACACCCGGAACATTAGTGTGGAAATGATTATAGACTTTTATATATCCATCATTATCAAGATCTATACCCTGATACATTTTTGTGTTCGGTATATGACCAATTGCAACAAAAATACCATCAACTGGCACTTCCCTCTTTTCACCTGTTTTTGTATCTTGAATTACTGCTGACTCAACCTTATCTTTACCTTTAATCTCAGTTATTATGGAGTTATAAAGAAATTTAATTTTGGGATTTTCTTTGGCTCGTCTTTGCATAATTTCGCTTGCTCTAAGACTATCTCGTCTGTGAATGACTGTCACACTATTGGCTACTTTTGCCAGCACTAATGCCTCTTCCATTGCGCTATCGCCTCCTCCAACAACAAAAACATTTTTCCCTCTAAAAAACATGGCATCACAGGTTGCACAGGATGAGACACCTTTTCCAATTAACTCTTTTTCTCCCGGAACATTAAGCCAACGAGCATCCGCACCTGAGGCAATAATCACTGCTCTTGCTTTATATTCTTTTCCTCCTGCCCTAAGAATAAACGGACGATGCGTGAAATCTCCTTCTGTAAAATTGACGTCGATTATCTTTGCACCATGATTTTCAGCTTGCTTGCGCATCCTCATCATTAGCTCTGGCCCTTGAATGCCCTCAGGAAAACCGGGGAAATTTTCAACTAATGATGTCAGCATCAGTTGTCCTCCCCATTTCTCACCGGCAATGACGAGCGTTTTTAATGCAGCACGAGTGGTATATATAGCAGCGGTAAGACCAGCAGGACCTGAACCAATGATAATCACATCATAAAGATTATCCATAACCCAAATGTCAAAACTCAAAAGCACAAGTTAAAATTCAAAATGACGATAAACTTTACTTTTGAGTGTCATTTTGAATTTTTAACCTTTAACTTTAGTTCTGAAGAAATTGCTCTATTTTTTGTTTGATAACCTCTTTACTCTGGGCACCAACTATTGAATCAACCGGCTGTCCACCTTTAAAGAAAAGAAGTGTAGGAATTGACATAATATTATACTTGGCTGCTGTTTGTTGATTTTCATCCACATTTAACTTACCCACTTTCAATTTACCTGCGTACTCGTTTGCAAGTTCTTCAATGATTGGAGCAATAATCCTACAGGGAGCACACCAGGGAGCCCAAAAATCAACAAGAACAGGAATTTCAGAAGATATAACTTCGTTTTGAAAATTTTGATCTGTAAAAACGTTTTCTTCAGCCATGAAATTTACCAATAGTAACAATGCTACCAAGCAGAAAAAGGACTGTCAATACTTAAAGATTTATTTAAGCTTATCATCAATAATTCTTTTGAAATTCTCATATGAGATGACACCAGTATATTTCTCTCCATTGATGAAAAATGTTGGTGTTGAGTTAACGCCAAGTTGCAGCGCATCATCCTGATCTTTTTGAATATTTTTAGCAAGAGATGCATCAGCAAATGCAGTCGTGAAGCTTTCCATATTAAGATTAAGATTTTGAGCATATCCTCTAAATAGTTCCTCTGGATTATTACTTTCAGCCCAATCAAGTTGATTATTAAAAAGTAAATCGTGCATCTCAAAAAATTTTCCTTGTTTTCCTGCTGCTTCAGCTGCTTTAGCTGCAGAAAAAGCGTTTTTATGACCAGGAAGAGGAAAATGGCGAAAAACGAAATAGATGCGATCTTTATACTCCTCAACTATTTGTTTCACCACAGGTTGTGCAGAGGCACACGCTGGACATTGAAAATCTGCAAATTCAACAATTGTTACCTTAGCAGAAGAAGAGCCAATAGCATGCTCTCCTGTACCTACTAAAAGCTTGGTATCAGTGACCTTTTCTCCACTTTGTTGAGTTGGTTTGCCACCCAGAAGCAATGCAGCACCTACTACAATAATTAGTGTTACAATACCAATCGTACTTAAAAAAAGAGCTTCTCTCTTCATGATTGCTTTTTTAAATAACTTCTGTAGAGTAGCATACTTATTGTGATGATTGCAAATGCAATAAATGAAAGCAGGGGAATTGTGATAAATCCAAACCACTCAACTTGTCTTGTCGTACATGATACGCCCAAAATACATGGTGCAGCCGATTCAGGAAGAAAATGATAATAAAGCAGGTTATGATAGAAAGCAATCAATAAACCTACAACACTTAGTGGCAAAACATAACGAATTACATGTTTATCCTGTGTATAAATACCCACTGCTAAAATAACAACCAGCGGATACATAGCAATCCTTTGATACCAACAGAGCACGCAAGGAGGAAAAAGAAGTACTTCGCTGAAAAACAGACTTCCCAAAGTTGCAGAAAGCGCCTGCATAAAAGCAATATAGAGAGCATTAGCTTGCACAAATTTCACCATATAATCAAGGATTATACTATAAAATAAGTCATCCTAAATCTTCAGTTTTCTCATGTAAAAACTTAAACCATTGCTCAACAAAGGCGAAAAAAACCTTAAAAGGCGTCTCAATCATAAAATCAAAAAGAAAAAGGAAAAAATTAATCTGAGAAATACTCTGTGTTAATCTCCTTCCTACCCTAATAACAGGCATAAACAGAAAATCAATAAATGGTGTGAGAACATCCTGTTTCTCTCCCACGCGAAAAAGGTTTGCAGTGAGGCTGATTCTATATGCTAAAAAGGACACGATTGTGAGGAAGAAAATAAATACAGCTTGGCTAATCAATGTAAATTGAAGTTTTGATAATACAAAAATAATTGCTCCGAAGGATATTAAAAAAGCAGAGAGCCAAAGAAGATTAAAAATAATATGCGGCTTTTCTTGTTCTTTTTTTACCAAAAGTGGTGCACCCAGACGAGGTTTTTCTGCAAAAAGAAGTATTTTTATGTACTCAAAAATTCTTTTCGTGTTCTCCTCACCAGGAGGACGAATTAATAGACTGACAATAATCATGAGTAGAGGGGGGATAGATGTGTTAATAATCAAAGAGTTCCAGAGAACATATCCATACACGATCCTCTCAAATGTACCCTCAACTGCGAATGCAAAAATTACTTTTGTAAGAAGAATAAAAAGAACACTCCGAACAATTGCCCTTCTGACCTTGGAAGCTATGCTTTTATAGCGTACTTCACAGGCATCTTGCACTGCTTTTCGCAGATTTTCCTCACTCTCAAAAATAGAGTCAAGATTTCCTACATTATTTTTGAGAATATCTTCTAAGATAAAAAATGCCGCAGCTCGTTTTTTGATATAGGAATAAATTTTGTCCCTTTTGGGATATGCAAGTTGTTTGGTTATTTCTTTATAAGCTTGGGGAAAATCTTTTGCGATTTGTTCGATATTCTGTTGATTTACTTCTCCAAAGTATAAAAGAAAAAGATTGTAACGCAAAAAAGCAATATCATCTCGAGCAAATGCACGCCTTACAGCCAAATACACCTGAGCGTTACGCGTTTCTTCGGTATCATCAACGATTGTCACATCATCTTTAAGTACCTGATACATGAAATTAGCAATTGTTTGTTTCTCAGTATTAGGATTAAGTACATTCTCAATTGCACTTGACATAAGGTGATAAATCCATTCATTCAATACTCCTATTGAGATCTTATGTTGCTGAAGTACATTCATTCGCAGTCTAAGATAAAGATCAATGACTTCCTCTACTTTTGCAATCGAGCTCTCAGGAACAGTGTTGTCTTGGAGATAGCGTGCCCAAATAAGCTCTCTAATAAGAGGCTCTGCCGTTGATTTGGCTGTACCTCCTAAAAGTAGATGTCGTCGAAGTATTCGCTCAATTGTGGCGCGTAAGATCACTTCATCTTCTCGATACTCCATGGCATTGCGCAGTTTCTCATAAGCTGAAGCCATTTTGGAGACAAAAGGATTAACAGTAATCTTGCGTTCAAAACTAGGCTCCTGTTTTACCTCAAATCGTTCAATGACTAAAGAGGCTAGAGGACTCGGGGTCAACTTAGTATCCATAGAAACAATTATACACCAGTTGTAATCACTTTTAAAAAAACTTCTTACCTATTTATTCCTCAACTCTTACTAAGTTTAGTAAACACACTTACAGATTTTTGCTATACCTTGTCATGTGAATTGCGTATGAAACAAGGAGTAGCATATGAGAGGTGATCATGATGGACAAAGTTCTAGAGGATCGTTCCCACGAGTTGGGTCGGTTTATCACTCTTCCAGAAGAAAGACTCCTTATTGCACAAAGAAAACATTGGTTTACACTGGCTGTACCATTGTTTTTTCAAGTATGGTTTTTATTAATTCTAGTTATATTTAGTTTTGCTCTATTTGTATTGTTTCTTAAGCAAGCTGCTCTATTTATACTCGCACTTGCTATACTTCTTCCTTTCTTTCTGACTAGCATTACCAAAACTATTCTTGACTGGTACTTTCATTTTTATGTTATCACCAACCGTAAAATTTTAGAAATTGCCTGCTCCCCGCTTTTTTCTCATACTGTAAATGAAATTCTGCTCGATCAGGTGCGTTGTACAGAAATTGATATCAAACGAGATGGAATCTTAAATCATATCCTTGATAAAGGGCATGTCATCGTTACCTTTGACCGACCCACCCACCAAGAAGAGTTTTTATTCACTGATATCAGTGATCCTCATACCCTTGGCACATATTTAGCTGATATCTTTGATCAGATGAGAAGTGTATCGGAGGGACGTTGGTTCCGATCACATAATGGAATGATCCATTTTGTTGATGAGACATCATCAAATGGAGAAAAAACGGGAGGTGATACGAATGGAATTATTTACCCTCGTACTCTTTAGCGTAGGACTACTGTTTATCCTCTGCCTTGCTATATACAGTTGGTTTCTCAATCGAGAGGCACAACGTCTTCTTGATAAATTAGATCTTTTCCCTCCTCATATTTTGCAGTTACTACTGCAAATGGTTATTTTTTCACCTCTTTTAACTGCATCAATCTTGCTTATTGCTTTAATCGTTATCCAAAACATACTTCCCACATTTCTCTAATTACTTTGTTCTGTCATTGACAATACATTTATTTTCTGCGTAAAATGGTGACATTATGCCATATAAAAAAAACCCGCAATCTACAACTAACTCCAGAGAAGAAAGCGTTTCTGAGGAAAAAAAAGAATCTGACTATATTGAGATAAAACTCCCCAATATACAATCAAGAACTATCACTTCTCTTCTTATATTTGGGCTTTTATTAGCATCATTTGCTCTGGGATACCAAACAGCAAAAGTCACCTACTGGGAGGAAAAAGCAAAAACTTTAGGTACCACGAACGCTCTTTCTCCTAATCTTACTCAGCCTTCTCCAACTCCTAGTAAAGTCGAAGTTTCCCCAGGACATCTGCCTCCATTGGGTAAAAACAATGCCAAAGTCACAATTATTGAGTTTAGCGATATGCAATGTCCTTTCTGTAGGCGATTCTGGAAAGATACATTACCCCAACTCAAAAAGGACTACATTGATAAAGGTCTAGTCAAATTTTATTATCGACATCTTCCTCTTCCTCCTGAAGTTCATCCTGCTGCAACATCCCTTGCTGAAGCATCAGAATGTGCAAATGATCAGAAGAAGTTCTGGGAGTATCACGATAAAATCTTTGCAGAACAAGCAAAACAAGGTGAAGGAACAATACCCATCACCAACGAGCAAATTAAAGAGTGGGCAGTTGAGATTGGACTTAATACTGCACAATTTAATGAATGCTTTGATAGTGGTAAATATTCCCAAAAAGTTAAAGACGATCTTGCTGATGCACAAAAGGTAGGTGCATATTCTACACCTACCTTTTATATCAATGGAACCCCGCTAGTTGGTGCGCTTCCCTATGAAGCCTTCAAAACGATTATTGATCAGGAACTCAAAAAATAATCTGATTATGAAATAATGATTAAATCCCTTTCAAATAAAAGAGTATTTCTGTTTACGCTTGTTTTTACTCTTGTTTTTGTATTGCTTCAGATATATTCCATCAACTATAGATTGATAAATCTTACTATTTTTAGTAATTCTCCTCTTTACTATAAACTGACATTAATCTGGCATCTTTTTATTGGCTACTGGAAAATGTTTGGGCTACAAGATGTTCTTTTTAATCTCATAACAGCTCTACTGGTTGGATTAAATTTTGCTCTCTTCTTGATGACATTAGGCAATACAAAGCGCAGTGGTGCTTTAAAACTCTCTTTTGGAGGAGGAAGCTTCTTTGCTTTAATAAGCACAGGTTGTCCAAGTTGTGGAATAACATTACTCTCTTTTCTAGGACCGTCTGCTTCATTAATTAACTTATTTATTAGAACTACAATTGTCCAGTTGTTAATTATTGGTGTTCTTTTATTATCTCTCTATTCACAGCTGAAAGCTTACCAACGATCACTAATTTGTGCCCTTCCTCAAAAAAACTAATGATTCAAAAAAGAGATAGATAATCCAACAACACTAATCCCCAGAAGAAGCAAAAATGTCTCCAAAAGTGCAAAGCCTTTCCTATTCTCCTGATGGATATCGGGAATAATATCCGCTGCGGCAATATAAATAAAAAATCCTGCTGTTAGAGACAGAGCAAAAGGAATAAAATTCTCAACAAATTCTCCTAATAAAAGGACAAGAAAAGCTCCCAAAAGTGCTGCTAAAGCGCTGAAAAAATTCAACATTAATACTTTTTTTCGACTTAGCCCTTGATGAAGCAAGATAGCAAAATCACCTATTTCCTGAGGAATTTCGTGTGCTGCCACCGCAATGGTTGTAACAATCCCAAGAGGAATACTGGCAATAAATGTTGCCGCAATAACCATCCCATCAATCAAATTATGGACACTATCTCCTAACACTACAAGCGCTACTGTTGGCTTTGCTGGTTCCTTATGTGGTCTTTGGTGATGATGAAACCAATGTATAAATCTCTCAAGTAGAAAAAAGAGAGTTATGCCCAAAAGAGATGTTAAAAAAATAACATTCTGAGTGTATCCTGTTTTCCCCTGAAGACCTTCTGCTTCATGAAGAGCCTCAGGAAGCAAATCAAGAAAAGCTGATCCTAGAAGTACTCCAGCGGCAAACGCTGCTAGCAAATGCGTAAGCCTATGAGCCAGGTTTTGACGCGAGAGCAGTAATATGCCTCCAATAAGAGAAAATATACTGCCCAGAATGGTAAAAATAACAATGTATAATATTATTGTTGTTGACATAGTTTACAAATGCCAAAAAACTCTAGAGAGTGTCGCTTTACGAGAAAATATTTTTTTTGTTTGATTTGTTTTTCAAGATCAGAGATACCACAGTCAAAAATATCTGTAATTCTCCCACAATTTTCACAGATCAGATGGTGATGATCATTCCTTCTGAGTTCAAAACGAGAGCGTCCTTCTCCAAACTCAACTTTTTGAATAAGACCTTTTTGTAAAAAAACATCTAAAATCCGATATATTGTAGCTCGATCAATTTTTTCGTTTCTTGACTGAAGATAATCATAGATCTCCTCCGCATCCTGCGGATATTTTGCCCTAGATAAAAAATCCAAGACCGCAACTCTTGCAGAGGTCACTTTTAACGCTGAGTGGCGAAGTAAATCTTGTAATTTGTGCATATGTTAAAAGAAGAAGAATCCTTTGAGGATTCTTCTTGAGTGTACAGAAATGTACAATCGAGCAAAACGTATTAATGCAACTTGTTTGCATTAATATCATGAGTATATGCAAATAAATTGCATTTGTCAAGAGAGATCTATTCTTGACAAATTATTTTGTGTAAATACAAAAAGAACTTCATATTCTGAAGTTCTTTTTGTTGAGCAGTTCACTAACACTAGACGGTTATTTTATTATAATCAGCTTCGCTGACAAATTTTGTGAGACTTCGTCCGTCTGATGTCTTTCCTTTTACAGCATAGCGAGTTCTTCCCTTTACTGTATAAGTTACTTTATCTGTGACCTCTGCCTCAACTTTTTGTCGGGTCTTTACATCAAAAAATGTCATTTTCATTTACCTCACCTCCTTCCACTTTTACCCTGACACTCGTAAACACTCTCTACAGTAGGCAAATAGCTTCAATTTGTCAAGACCCTTTTCAATTCAATACCTTATACTTTCACCAATGCTTTTCTCTCCTTTGCTATAATCAAAGAGTTTTATGGTGAAGCTTTTAACTAAACAAAATTTATTTTATGTTTTTGTTGCCATTATCTCAGTAATCTTGCTTATGACTGACCTTACAAAACGGCTTCCCAATCTTCCACTTAGTAATGATAAACCCAGCTATTTTGTAGGTAAAGTCGAAGAAGTAATAAAACAAGGCAAAAAAACATTAAATGGAAGAGAATATTTTTTTCAAGATGTACGGGTAAGCTTCACAGACAAAACTGAGCAAAACCTTGTCATTCGACATGGTGGAGACAGAATTCTCACCCAAGAACAGATGCTGAGCAAAGGTCAAAATGTTATCATTGCCAAATACAGTCTGTCTTCCCAACCACCCTCCTATGTAATTATGGATTCTTATCGTCTTCACTCTCTAGGAATTATTGCTGCGATTTTTTTTACTCTTGTTTTTATTATGACAGGAAAAAGAGGATTGGGCGCTCTTCTGGGTCTTGGATTTAGTCTTCTTGTCATTATGAAATTTATTATTCCGCTTATATTGTTAGGATTTAACCCACTTTTAATTAGTATTATAGGATCAATCCTAATTCTTATAGTCAGCATCTATCTAGCGCATGGTCTAAAAGAGGAGACAACTATTGCCGTTATCTCCACAGGATTAAGCCTGATCATTACAGGTATTCTGGCAGTACTTTTTGTCTCCATAGCTCAGATGAGTGGATTAGGAGATGAAGATGCTTATTCTCTCCATACACAGTTTCAAAATGTAATCAACTTTCAAGGACTCCTTTTGGGCGGAATAATCATTGGTACATTAGGAGTACTAGATGACGTAACAACTGCGCAAACAGCAACTGTGTATGAATTAGCACATGCAAATCAACAACTATCTGTCAAAACAATCATCAGCAAAGGTCTTAGGGTTGGAAAAGAACATATCACCTCTGTTGTTAATACACTCGTTCTGGCATACGCTGGAGCATCGATGGGAGTATTTATTTTTGTGACGCTTGGAATTCAAAACAACTCCACACCCCTCTGGATTATCTTAAATAACGAAATGTTGGCAGAGGAGGTCATCAGAACATTAGCTGGCAGTATAGGGCTTATCCTTGCTGTCCCTGTTAGTACTGTTCTAGCAGCAATTTATGCACGTTATTCAGTTAAGATTGTTTAAAATAATTTTCTTACATATTTATTACACACATAAGCTAAATTAAGTTGCTATGATAGAAGGGATGGACGATCCTGCCCTTCTTCCACAAGAAATTCATCTGTGGATTGAGCATCATATCACCAAACCAATATCAGGATTTGAGCATAAAAAAAGACCTAATGGCAGATGTTATTCTTATTCAGAACAACTTCACGCCACACGGTATCAAATGCGTCTTATAGCCTGCTATTATTTAAGACAAGGTCATCCTATCTCTAAGATTATTGAAAAGTTAGCTTTTTTTGCCTCCAAGGACAAAACGTCCTCCATCTGGTATTAGTAATCTAAAATTTTGTAAAAGAAAAATAAAAAGTACAATTTTTAGAAAAAAAATGGTCAAAAATTGGTGTGATAGATTTGAAAATCGGAAAAACGCTTTTTTATGTCCTGCCATTCTACTTTGATATCTTTCACCTGAGCAAGAAAAGGTCCTTTTCTACATTCTTTGATAAGAGATTCAATATCTTTCTTTTCTCCTTGTACTAGTACTTCAACGCTGCCATCAGGAAGATTTTGTACCCAGCCAGTAAGACCTAATTGTCTTGCATGGTTTTTGACGAAATGTCTGTATCCCACTCCTTGAACGTATCCTGTAATAACAATATGAGCTTGAATCATTGAAGATAAAATAACTAATCAATAATTAGTTACTAATCGAAGAAAAACTAGATGTATTATACACCATATTTTTCTAACAAAATATCAATATAACTATCTGGAAGTTGAAAGCTTTTCAACACTTGCTTATTTGGACGATAGCGATAACGCTCAATGGGGAAGGTGAAGTCTTTATCCACAGGAATTCCCTCTGCTATCAATAAATCTCTTTGAAGATTTTTATCATGAAATCTTGTCCCTTTGATACTAATGTATCCATGGTTATTCACTACTCTCCACCAAGGAAGATCTATAACGCCTTCAGTTTTGTTAAGCACCCAACCAACTTGTCGAGCAAGTCGGGGGAAACCAGTATAGAGTGCCACTTGACCATAACTGACCACTTTTCCGTAAGGCACACTTCTTACAATTTGTATTACTTGTGTTTTAAAAGGAGACATAAAATTTATTTTAATTATTTTAAATTTTCTAACATTGGTATTCAATCAAATACAATAAACTCCAGTTCATAACATTCTGAGCTTTCTCATAAATTCTTCTGATATAAGCTAAAGTTGATCAAGCAATCCAACCTAATAATGCTTGCAAGCTCAACATGAACAAAACATTGCATTCTTCAACAATAAATCTTGCTGAGAAATGTCTATATTGAGCAAATATCAAAAATTTTCTAATTTTGCAAACTTATCTCTAAATTCGAATTTATGATATAAATTTATCTACATCCTAATATCTACTAATAGTCAGTTAATTTCGCAATTTGCAAATTAGTACTCAAAGATTATTTTTTTGCAGGAACTCTATTGGAGTTTGTTAATATTTTTTTAGCACTAGCTTTTTTTTCTAAATCTCGTAGTTCCTTTAACTTCCACATAAAAAGAGCTCCTTTGTTCTTCGCATGAGAATCAATTGCAAAGGAGAGAGCTTTTTCAAGAAGCGAACGATGAACCTCCTTAGCAAGTTTAATATAAAGTGATTTATGTTTGTAGTCATCAAGAGCTTCAGCTAAATAAAGGCCAAATGTCTGAAATTCACGTGAGATATATTTGTCAGTTGTTGGATTAAATTTATTAAGAATAGATTTTATATCCTGCATGAGTATAAAGTAGCATGGGAGATCTCTCATCTACAAGTAGCAAATTTACTCATCTCTCACTTCGCGTTAAATCTGTTTTGCGCAGCAGTGAGTCCTTTCTCAAGTCCAAACTCAAAAGCTTTGGCGCATGTTTTGATCACTTCTCTAATTTTATTGCGATCCTTGCTTCCAAATGTGCCAAGTACATAATCTTCAACATTGCCTACTGTTCGTCTAGTTTGAGGCCTCTCTTTACCATCTTTATCTACTCTTTGACCATGAGGAATACCTATACCCATACGAAATCTCCAAAACTTCTCTGTACCCAAGGCAGCAATCACCGACTCAACACCTTTATGCCCTGCAGCTGATCCACCAAAGCGTATTTTAAACGCTCCAATAGGAAGATCGAGATCATCGTGCGCAATCCAAATGTCGGATGGATCAATTTTGTAATAATCTGCAACTAACTTTACAGCCATCCCTGAATTGTTCATGAAAGTCTGCGGTTTGACCAAAATAACACGTTCTGCTTCAGGAGAGTGTTTTGGTTTCCAATCAATAATTGCAATCTGGCTTCTTAATTTTTTTTCATCTCTCCACTCTGTCTGATGTACCGGAGAATAATCTTTAAAGAATCTCTCAACCGCTAAAAATCCCAGATTATGTCTTGTATTTGCATATTTTTCACCGGGATTACCCAATCCAGCAATCAATTTCATAATCCATCAAAAATTCTCTGTTTAATTATCAAATAAAACAGATCATAGCCACTATTACGATTAAGAAACATTTTTTTGGTCTTAGTCTTTTTGTAAAAATTTTTTATCCTCAGTTACTTATAGTACGATTTTATCTGGAATAGAAGATAAAAACCAATAAGCCCACCAATAATTGCTCCTCCAATCGCCAGAGCAACAAGAGATGAAGCCACACCAGCAACTTCTGACCAAAATAAAAGCCTCCAACCCGCAAATTTTAAAGCTTTAAGCTTAGGATAAGCTAGAAGCATCAAAACACTTGAGATAAGTGTCAAAACTCCACTAAGAAGTACTGTAAGCGAATTTCCCAATCCACCAAGAACTGCAAGAGGAGAGATACCTATAGTACCTAGTCCAGCAATAATACCTAAAATGCCAAAAATAAGAGCGATCCAAGGTGCAATCTTGACAAGGATCTCTTTTGCCCTCTTAGGAAGAGCTGGCGCTTTGGCAAAAAATCCCTCCATTGTTTTGATAAAATCATCAGTTGATCTGTTCTCTGCCATTATCTCACCTCCTTCAACTATTCTACAAACTCAACATTATTATATACTTTTGCTTGGCATATTTATAGAGAGTATATAAACTAAGTTTAGTTTTAGAGTTCTAGCATCATTTGAGAGGACTCTTCTGTGTCCTTTTCTACATCTTCTCCTTCTTTCCAAATCTTTACTACTCCATACTCTCCATCAAACCCCGGCTGAATATAAATCTCCCCGCTTCTTACTTTCAGAATAGCTTCTGCTACTCTCTCTCCTCCAACTCTTTGAATATCAGAAATACTTGTTTTTAAAAGCACCTCAAACTCTGTGCCAAATTGTTTTATAAGCTCTAAATAAAGATTTCTTGTTTTCTGACTTACAACAGTTGAGCTAATAGCCTCTGCAATAATCTCAAGAAGGGGTACAAGTTTAACATAGGGAGGATGAAGTTTGCGAGGATCTGTGTACCACATAAGTCCATACTCATTTGCTCGTTTTAGCGCCTCTACCTTATTATCACCCGCAAGCTGTTGAAGCCTAAAGAATACTCCTTCAGTAAGTTTTTTATGACAAACAGGACAACTCCCACCTTTTTTACGTATCTCATCCGGTCCGAAGCTTACACGACATGCACGGTGTCCTGAAAAATGATATTTCCCTTCTTCAGGATAAAACTCTACCGTATAAACAACACGGTTAGCTGATGCAAACTTATGGTCCGCCATGCTCGTTCCTTGAGCTTGATCTTTATGATCGCGATCTTTACTTCTTAATAACTTCTCTCTGATGGCATCTCTTATTGCTCTATAAGATATTTCTTCCAAATCAAAAACCGTTGCTTCTCTTCCCATTTTTGCTGGGCTATGCGCATCAGAAAATGAAAGAATTGAGCGTGACTGAAGTTCTGAAATACTCCAGTTCATTTCAGGATCGGATGAAAGACCTGTCTCTATCCCATAAACATATGAACTGAGATCTCCAAAAGCCTCTTCAATCGAGTCAAAACCACTTACTGATCCATAGAGACCAAAATGTGGCGTCCAAACATGACAAGGAATCAAAAAAGCGCGTTCATCAACTTCAAGTATAAGTTCTAATATCTGTTTTGCTGATAAGCCTACGATTGGTCTTCCATCAGCTGAAAGGTTAGCACCCCTTTTGACTAACTCTTTATTTACCTTTTCTGCAGCCTCCACTGAGGGCACAAAAACTAAATTATGAATACGCCTAATTTTATCCGATTGTTTATAGATGCTAGAAATCTCAACTGACATGAGAAAATGCACATTTTTTACAGCATCAGTCCCTTTTTGCAGCCGATACAAGCCTTCTGCAGACTCTTCAAGAAGTGTTTTAATCTCCTTCATCCATAAAGGATGAGTCCAGTCAGAGCTTGAAAGAATATTTATTCCTTTTTCAAGAGCAAATTGTGCCATTACAGGAAAAGTCATTTGAGAAGAGACTGCGCGAGAGTATTTACTATGTAGATGTAGATCCGCAACTACGTGCATATAAGTATTTTACCATGCGCTAAATACTTGTACGCTATGCTCTTTATTTTTTATACTTTATATAGATCCTCCTATATTTCATCGACCTCTTTTTAATTATGAGTGAATTTTTACGACGATCATTATTGAGAAAAAAAACGCGTTTTCCTGACGTTGTCTATGTTCCGCATGCAGAAACAGCTGCAAAACTAAGTCAAAATGCAGATGCTCCTTATCATATCTGGGTAGGAGAACCTCCACCTGATGTTAATGCTACTCTGATAGAGGAACTACTCCCAGATCAACCAGATCATCAAAAATATAATGGACTTATTGAAGAAGATAAATATCAACAACCTTTTAAAACTCCATTTAATCCGCGTGATATTCCTCCTCCAAGAGAAAAGAGCGCAAAAGGAAAAGTAGTGTTTACAATTAATCCGGATGACCACGATGTTCTCCAAGAACAAGAACTAAATTCTTTTTTAATAAATACTCAAAAACCTGTACCTCTAAGGCATAGCTCGTTTGAGCTCTTCTCTCGTATTCTCTCAGTAAGCAAAAAAATCTTCTCAGATGAAAAAACTTAAGATGAAGATTTATTCTTTTTAATTTGAGTTTTATAAATCTCAATTAACTCCTTAACCGTTGTCGCATCCTCAGGTTTTTTTTCTTTCTCCCTAAAGCGTACAAGACGAGGAAAACGCAGAGCATAACCTATCCCTTTTGCACCATTAGTTATCTCCATTCCTGCAGTATGAATAGGACTTCGTGTTATCTCATCTGCCAAAACTTCTATAACTATTTGCGGTTTTACCCAAACAGAAGGTGTGATAAGAGAGTTAACCCGAGCCGGTTTATGTGTAAGCTCTAGACCTTTGGTCATCTCTCTGATAGATCTCCATTCAGCATCTGTCAGCCCTGTGCCAATTTTGGTAACGGTTACAAACATGTCTTTTTCCGAATCGTATACACCACAAAGAAGCGCACCGGCACCAAACTCAGCACGTTTGCCTCTACCATAGATATAGCCTAGAATAACACAATCAATAGTATCTTCTAGCTCACCTGCTGAGTGTCTTTTGAGCTTAACCCAATTAAAATTCCGTCCACCTGCTTCATAGAGAGAGTCTGGCCTTTTGACAACAACTCCCTCCAATCCTTTGGAAATAGCATCTTCCAACATCAACTGAAGCTCTTCAGGACTGTATAAAATACGCCCAGGAGAAGGTATGAGGATATCATCCTCTTGAACAATCTCCTGCATCACTTTTAACCTTTCAACAAGAGGTACGTCAAGAAGTGACTTTCCATCAACATACAAAACATCAAAGACAAATGCTCGAAGTGGTAACTTTTTGGCAATTTCTTCAATATTGTGTTTACGCCGCCTTTTTGTCGTCTCTTGAAAAGGAAGAAACTCCTCAGATTCCGGTTGATAAGCAAGAGCCTCTGTATCTAATATTGCTTTTTTGGCTTTGATTTGTTTTTTTGTACCTTCTATAAGCTCAGGAAACATATAAGTCATATCTTCCAGATTGCGTGAGTACATACGAATATCATCTCCATTTTTATGGATTTGAACACGAAAACCATCGTATTTAAACTGAGCATGAACTGATTTGCCCATTTTCTCAAATACTTTTTCAGGTGTGGGAAGCCGTTCACAAAGCTCTGGTCTTACCGGCCTTCCGATTGTTACTGAGAGTTTTTGGATCATATCCATTCCTCCCTCTAAAAGAGTTTTCCCAATCAAACCCAAATCTGAAGTTTCATTGTAGGCTTTTTCAAGAAGCTTACGCTTGGATTTATCACCCAGAAATGCCTGCGCAAGACCATCAAGAATTGTTGGATCTCCAATACCCAAACGCGTATTTCCCAGAGCAATTCGCACCAAGTGCTTCACCGATACTGCATCAAGCAAAGTAACAAGTTCTGCAAACTGTTGAACCTTTTTCTCAACACTACCTTCACCAGCAGTCTTTGCAATCTGCAATAAACGATCAAATACATCAATTATAGATAGGTTAGAACCACGTCTAGAATAACTAAGCCTGAGTTCATAAGCCACCAAACCTAAATCTCCTTTTTGGGCATACTCTTGTAAGATACGCTCACGATCAACTCCGAAAGCCTGATTGAGACTGGTAGCAACCATCTTATCAGCCATTCCAATCTCAATGGGAGCAAAAAAAGGGGCAACTCTTCCTTGCGTCAAATAAATAACCTTGTCTATTTCGTCTTTACTAAGCTGCGTAAAGAGCTGAGAGAGAATATCTATAAGTGTTAAACGTGAAGAAGTCTCTTCTAACTGATCAAAATATTTTGCTAATTCAGCAAATTTCATGTTATAAAATTATTGTAGCATACCCTTAGAGAAGCTATACTTAATCATGATTGAGAGTATTAATCAACAGCAAATGCGGCAACAATCCTATCATTTATTGCAAACTCATGGATGCATATTGTAAAAAGATTAAATCTCAAAAGCCCACTTCAAAAATCTTAGAACCATTAGAAGTCATATCCTTTCAGCAGATACCCAACATTCTCAGATGTTTTCTCCAACTTAAAGGGGTAAAAACTCAAAATTTCAGCAGGATAGAGAAAAGCGAAACTATAATAAATGAGAATAAGAAAGATCATAAAATCAAAGTTATATTTTCATTGAGAAAAAATCAGACTAGACCATAACGTATTTTGCGGCTTTGGTTTTACCAATTTTTTTTATGATTCCGGATTGGATAAGACTTTTTAATTCATTAAGAACAGTATCTTCAGATACAAAAGGAAAAAGTTGCTTAAATGCGCTATTTTGTAAAAAACCAGTTGACTGAATGTATTCTATAATCTTCAGTTGCCTTTCATTCAAAAGTACTGGAGATCCTCCTAATTTTTCTTTGAGTTTTAAATCTACTGAGATTTTTTCTACTTTTTCTTTGATTTTCGTCAACTCAACTGCAAGAGCTTCTGTATAAAACTCCAGCCACTCAGTTAGATCTCCATCCTTTTGGGAAACACTCTGTAATGCTTTATAATACTCTGATGCATGTTGGTCAAAGTATTCCTCAAGAGAAAAGAATTTGCGAATATCATATCCTTCTTGATAAAGAATAAGAGTTGACAGACATCTTCCCACGCGTCCGTTTCCATCCACAAAAGGATGGATTCTAACAAATTCATAATGGACTATACCTGATTTTAATACCGGATGTAGATCATTATTAGATACTTGATTGATAAACAAACACAGCTCTTGTATCTGCTGAGGTACACTGTCTGCCTCCGGTGGTCTAAAGGAAACTTCTCCTGTAAAATTATTGCGGATAACAACTTGTGTTTTACGAAATACACCTATCTTATCTGGATCCAATGTCCTGTCAACGGTTATAGAATGCAGTTTACAAATAAGATCTTCGTCAATTTTCTCTTTTTGCGACCCTGTATGCAAGCTATTAATAAAATCCATTGCTTTTCTATAGTTAATCACCTCTTGAACATCACGTGGACGCGCTACCACACTCTCTCCTGAAAGTACTCGCTCTACTTGAGAAAAATTCAGCTCATTTCCTTCAAGGTGAGTACCAAAATGAGCTGCTCTTACCAGCGCATCGTCTCTGAATTTTTTTTCATAATAGGGAAGCAGTGGAGCATGATCAATAAACAACTTACATGCCTCGATAATGCCAATATATTTAAGAATTGTATTAGTAATCGTGTATTTCGGAGTATACATGCTCGGTTTTTAATTCTTGCATAATTCCCGAAAAAAGGCAATTGCTATCCTCTATTATGCTATAATAATTTTATGGCAAAGAAAAAAGAGGATAAAAAATTACATGTTGAAATCGTCAGACAAATGGTGACACTTTCAACATCAGGTTTTGGTCTGGTAGCTGCTCTTGCTTGGAACAATGTAATACGCGAGTTTATAGATAAATATATCAATCGCTGGCTCCCCCAAGGAGGAAGTCTCATATCGCTTTTTATCTACGCTGTAGTAATTACTGTTTTAGCTGTTTTTGTCACCTACCAACTCTCCAAATTGCTTGGTAGACTCACAAGAGAAGAAAGATAAGATCTAGAATAATGTATCTATTCCCCGGTCATAGTTAATTTGAATCATCTGAGAAGATAACATCTCGCATCATCTTTCTTTAGACGCTTCAAAAATATGGATTTTCTCCATTTATCTTAAATCACAAATGATTAATACTAAAGCATAAACGATATTTACAATATTGCAATTATTAGTAGTTAGTATTCAAAAATGCTCTTGCAATCTCTGAATTAATAGCTCTTAACGGTATAATCCAGGTAACCATATTGCTTTCTTTGTCTATCACTCGCTCGCTATAAACTAGAATCTATAAGTTGTATATCTTTGCATATACATTCTGAACACTCTACACTTCCTATACTGTACTACTGTACAATGTTCTCTAAACTTCACATAACAGATATTGAATGAGAACATTTTTTGACATACCATTATTAAAATGATGAAAAAATATTCTAGCATCTTACCTTTAATTTTCGCCTCTATAATTTTTATCTTTCTTCAATCATTAGTGTTTAATAAGGAATTGTATTTTCGAGATGAAGGATTTCTAATGAATAATGCAGTTCGCATTTTAAATGGAGAAATTCCTTATAGAGATTTTTTTCTTACAACTACACCTGGAACGTATTATCTTCAAAGTTTGATTTTTAAATTTTTAGGCGTCCATATTATCTTAGGAAGACTTTTATATATTTTTTGCGTGATTGCTCTGCTGATAATTATGAATTTTTTATTAAATAATATAAATGTAATTTACAAAACATTTATCCTGTTATTAACTGCCTGTGTATTCGTAGAAAAAGGAGCTTTTGCTTTTTATAATATTGAAGGATTAATTCTACTGTTATTAGCAATTTCTGTTTATATTTATACTTGGCAAAATAAGAATTTTTCAAAAAAAAGAATCTTTTTAGTTGGTACAATTATAGGCTTATTAATTATTTTCAAACAAAGTTACGGTATATATGCTGTTGGTGCATTTACGAGTTTATTTTTTATATATAATCATAAAAATTATAAATATGCTTTTAAACAACTCACATTCTTTCTTTGCGGTTTATTAGTAATACTTACACCTTTTGTAGGGTACTACATCTGGAATAAAGCATTTTCGCAGTTTATATATTTCACTTTTGTTTTTGCACAGGAAGTTAAATGGCATAGGTCTGCGTTTATTTTAACCAGTTTATTATTTATTCCTTTATTTCTTATCGTTTTGCATATCATAAAAAGAATGCCCATCAAAAAAGCCTTTGTTGTTTTCGGAATATTTCTTCTGGGATTCTTTTTATTATATCTTGCAATTTCCCCCGATCGTTTAGGAAGAATTTTAACATATATAAAAGATCCCTTAATTTATTATTATGGATTTCTATTAACTTTTCCTCTTTTGTTAATTGCATATTTTGCTAACCAAAATAACAAAATAGTTCCTTACTCTGTTTTTCTGCTATCTCTTTTTCTTGCCAGTGCATCCTCTGGAAGAGATTATGCTACTGTGATTATGGTGTTCCCATTAGTAATTTTACTTTGTCTTGAATTAATAAGGATCACAGGTAGAAAATATCTTGTTTTAGTAATTATTGTTTACTCACTTATTCCTTATATATTCTTTGGACAACTTTTAAAAAGTTTATCTAGTCTAATGACTTATAAACAACTGCAGTTATTACAATTTGAGGGTATCTATCTTCCGCCGAAAACAGCAGACGAAATTTTATCCATTGTAAAATTTGTTCAAAAAAAAACTAATCAGAATGATACAATACTTTGTTTTCCTTATTGTCCACTTTTTAATGTTTTAACACAGAGAAAAAGCGGATCCTATTTTAGTTTTTTTTATCCTGAAACTATAAGAGCCAAAGATCAAAAAAGAGTAATTGATGATCTTAAAAAGAATCAAACAAAAATTATTATTCTACAAAAACCAGGAGAAATAGAGAAAGAAGCATTGTATGAAAATAACAGATTATCACTGTTAAGAAACTATTTTCTCTCGAATTATAATCCTGTTTTTTCATCACAAAATTTCGTTATATATCAAATAAATAATTCAAATAAAAAATTATCGCCATAAGATTAACTCTATTCATTATCTTTATAAAGAATTTTCATTAACTTAAATACAACATGATCCATCCTATGATAATAAAAGTATCCACGAGATCTTTATCTACTTCAGCCTCTTGACATTTATTAGCCTTTCAATGTATAACCAGCTAGCATGTCTTCACCTGAACAAATACAAAAATCGCAAGTTATGACAAAAAGAGAAATCACTTCTCAAAATGATAATTCAGATTCTTCTTTATCACGAAGAGAATTTGGGAAAAAAATATTGCAAACAACACAGAAAGTTTTTTCTAAAATGAATGGAAATGAGCTGATCGTAGGAGGAGGAGAGATTATTGCAGGAAGTTTTTTCTTCTTAGGATTATCCGAGAGAACAAAGCGCGAAAAAGATAAAAAATTCTTTCAGAATGCTGGAACAGGAGGACTTGCAACTGGTTTTACTGTATTTGAAGCTGGCATGGCGATTCGCAGTGTGAAAAAAAGAACAGCTCATACTCCCTCCAATGAACCAATTCCGACATTACTTCAGATGGAAACAACACGTCTTCCCTGGAGAAAGCACAGTCAATAAAAAATTCTCAATTGTAAAAACATTTCTCCAAAAAAATCAATAAAAGTTACTCTAGTATACGTACTTAAATATAATTCCTAAAATGACATTTATATGCTTCTTTAGTTAAGAAGTGAAGCACTGTTTAGGATTATATACACTCCAATCTTCACACTCATATTGCAAACAGAATGCAGGTTAAACTTTTTCACCCTCACAGCTTACTTCTTACTCAACTCTATCACACTAAACTTTTGCAGATAATCGTTAACAAATTCTTTATGTGTTGTTGTGAGAATTGTTTGTTGTCTGTCAATTATTTTCATAATCAAATTAATATGCTGATCATCAAGTTCTGAAAAAATATCATCCAATAAAAGAAGCGGTCGCTTTCCCAGCGATTGTTCTATATAGGAAAGTTGCAGAAGTTTGAGCTGCAAAACAACTAAACGCTGCTGCCCTCGTGACCCAAAATATCTAACATCCGCCCCTTCCTCAAGTTCTACATAAAAATCATCTCTATGTGGGCCAACTAGTGTCACTCCAGCTGCTATCTCAGCGCCATAGTACTGCTGCAACCGCTCTTTTGAGATCTGGCTATGATCATACTTTACCTGAAAATGAATTATCTCTTTTTGTTGATTGTTAAAATACTCAATAAGTTCCGATCTCTTCTTGCTAAGGTAGTCACCATTAGTAATCAGAATCTCATCCCAATACACAAACTGCTGATCATTACGCACTCCTGTCTCTTTAACCAAATCCAAAAGAGCATTGCGCCTTTTCAGAGCTTTTTCATACAAAATCTTTGCTTGTCGGTACTGTTTATCAACAAGCTCAAGAACGCTATCCAGAAAATCACGTCTATAAGAGGGAGAACTGATAATAATATTTAAATCCGCAGGAATAAAAAGCAGAGTTGGGAGAAAACCTGCAAAATCAATCTGCCTTTTGGGAACACCGTTAATCAAAAACTTTTTAGCATGGGTACGTACAGTGGGAGATGGGGCGGTTAGAATAACTTCTAAAATATCTTTTTTTTCATCTTCTTCTATCTCTCCTCTAACCCGAGCAAATGCAGATCCAAAGGAGATCATTTGCATATCTTTTTCTGCTCTAAAACTTTTTCCACTAGAAAGAAGATAAATTGCCTCAAGAAGATTGCTCTTGCCTGCAGTATTAGGACCTATAATCACTGTTGCTAAGGGGCTAAAATCAAACTCTGCTTGTTGGTAGCTTCTGAAGTTTTGAAGAGAGATGGATTTGAGAATCATTGTTACCAACTTTATCCTATCACGCAAACATCTCCTCTGAAATAAAAGAGAATATGTTTGGCATTACTGCAAGCATTTTAACAAGCTATTCTATCACTGTTCCTATAAAGGGCTTTCCTAAGAGGTAATTCTCAAGATTTGCAAAATCCTCTCCATGAAGAACAACAACTTTTACTCCCAACTCCTCCGCTTTCTTAGCTGCAATAGGATCAAAAGGTGCATTAAGCCCTGGTTGCCACTCATCTCCCACTATCTTGCGAAACTTAGCCCAAGATATTTTTTCAATAGGTTTTGCGTCAGAAAACTTTCTGGGATCTTTATCATATACCTGCGAAATATTACTTAGATTGATTACAGATCGAACATCATAATCCTCACAAATAAGCAGAGCGCAGTAATCAGTAGACCAACCCGGCTTCCAACCAGCAGCAACAACTACAGGCTCTTGTACTTTGCGAATGATCTCATAATGTTTGAGGATATAAGGATGGGCAACATCACGAAAAATTGTTCTAATCAAATGCGCATTGAGCTTTGTAGCATGAATACCCAAATAATCAAGATCATCACGTGTGAGCTCATGTCCAACCACCTCTCGTCCAGCATCACGGTAATGCCTAGCAATTGCTCCTCCTCCAGCGACCAAAAAAAACTGGCGGTTGGGATTTTGCGCCAGTTGTGAACGGATAAATTCATTAAGCTTAGTAAGGAACTTGGTATTGACCTTATCAGGAACAATAAGCGATCCTCCAACGGAGATGACAATTTTTTCTTTATAGGTAGTCGTCATTGCCGTAAAAAATAGCACCTGGAATTTCCTCAGTGCCTACTATGTATCCTATATCCTAGCACACAGAATATTTTTCTGCAATAAGAATTTGTAAAAAGATGTTTTGCTGTCTATACTACGGTCAACATGTCACACTTTTCAGATTTTGATGAATATCTAAGTGGACAAGACAAAGAAAAAGCATACCAAAAATCTCAGTACAGACTGTTGATCCAACAAAGTCGAGCAGCTTTGGATCCTTTTCTGCGTACTCTCTTTACACTTTTTAAAGAATATAACGAAACTATTCTCCAACCTCGTAAAGAACACTTTGTTATCTTAAAGAAACAGGAAGTAATCCCTGAAAGTTACCCACAAAAGGAGGAGCGGCATCTTTATTTTCTTTATCGGGTGAATGTTCTACCGCGAATCCTATTTGCACAACAATTCAATCCTCTTTATGCTATGAATGAGGACTACATAACACCAAACAAAATTACTAAAAATGATTGGTATTTGAAAGTAGCTTTACAGTTTGACACACTGCTTTCTGATATCTGGAATGAGAAACAAAATTCATTTGCTGGTATCCTTCTTCCTACAGTGCGCCTGCGCGCTTGGGGAGTAGTAGATGAACAAAAAACAGCGCTTCTCTCCTCTCGCTTTTGTTTATCGGTGGAAACAGCGTGGAGAAAAACATACACCACACTCTCACTGGATATAATCAATCCTTTAGAAAGCGACTGGGAACAAGAAGTAAAAGAGCTTTTTATGCTTATCACACCATTGGTTTTTTCTCACACGCAAGAGGTTTATGGACTGGATATCTGATTTAAGAATCTTCAAATAAAATATATTTGTTGATGGAAATTACCATCAACAAACTGGCGCACACTTGCCTTAACAACCAATTTTTCCTATCGTCTTCTTAATTTTGACAAAAAGGACAAAAGAAAGTACTTCTGCCTCCTTGTTTAATTCTATTTATAAGATTTCCGCATCTGCTACATGGCTTACCTTCTTTACCGTAAACTTTAAAAACATGTTGATAATTACCTGTTTGACCCAGAACATTAACATACTGCCTATCAGATGCTCCACCTAATCTAATTCCCTCATGAAGGACTTTTTTGATCGCTTCGAAAAGACGCTCCTTTTCCTTTTTGCTAAGAGAACAGGCACTGCGTCGGGGATCAATTTGCGCTACAAAAAGTGCATCATTAGCATAAATATTGCCTATCCCAGCAATTTTTTTTTGGTCCATGAGAAGAACTTTAATTGGTTTTTTTGTAGTATTCAAAATCTCACTAAAGCTCTTAGGTGTAAGATATTTTTTCCCTTGTTGAATGCTTCTTTTTAGAAGAGGTGGCTCAAGTCCAAGATCTCTAAAAAATTGCATATTGGCAACTTCCTTTGTTTTGACTAACTTCATCCATCCAAATTGACGAATATCATTGTAGTAAAGGCTGGAACCATCTCTAAATCTAATAATAATGTGCGTAAAAGGTCCAGGAAGACAGCCTATTTTTTGCGAAGCATATCTTTCATCTAGCTCCTCTCCTCTGAAGATAAGCTGACCGGTCATCTTAACATGGATAGCCAGACTATAATCATTGGAAAAATCAATTACCAATCCTTTACCAAACCGCCTCACATCAGCGACTTTGGCACCAGATAAAAGATCTGGTTCTCCCAAAAACAGTTTGGGAAGATTAAGTACAATGGTATCAACTGTTCTTCCAATAATATATTTTTGCAACCCTCTTTTAATTGTCTCAACCTCTGGTAACTCTGGCATGGTGCAATTGTAACATAGTGTTTGTTGATTAGAAAAAAATTTAAAAAAAGCGCTAGGATCAATGATTTACTTACTAATTTATTTACTCAAGGAAGAAATAAAAGATGATATCTCCTTTTTAAACCGTTCTTCAGAAAATTCATTGGCTCGTTTTATACAATCTTCAGCTTTAATACCTATACTGTCAAATTGCTTTATTTTTTCTTTCAGAGCCTCTGTTGTCAGTTGATCAAAAAATATCCCTGTCTTATTTTCTCTAACTGTCTCACGTACCCCACCTGATCTATAAGCAATAACTGGCACTCCTACACTCATTGCCTCAACCGGTGTAATTCCAAAATCCTCATCTTCTGAGGCAAAAAGAAATGCTTTTGCTCCTTTTAAAAGATTATATTTTTCTTCATCACTGACCTCGCCAACAAACTCTATTGTTGGGGAAGCAATTGCTAGTAGATCATCTTTATATCCAGCAAAGGCTTTTCCGAAAACTTTTAATCTCACACCAAGCTCATTACATGCTTTAATAATCAAATCAACATGTTTAGCACGGGCTAGCCGACCACCAGTAATGAAATAACCCGTATTTGATTTATATTTAGCGTTTGTATCCTGTTTTAGATTGACTTTTTTAGATGTAGATCTGATAACTAGTGGAGGATAAATGACCTGTGCTTCTCTTCTATAAAACTTCTGTATTCTTTTTCTCACCTCATCAGAATTGGCTATATAATAATCAACATTGCGGGAAGTTGCGTAATCAATTATGCGCAAAAAGTGATTAACTAACTCTCCGAGAATGCGAAGTATCCTATATTTTTTCCACTCTCGCGCTGTTGCATATCCATAAAGGTAACGTGGTGGTGTGTGGCAGTAGCATATAAGTTTAGCTCCTTTTTTTTGTAGTGCATTAGGGAAATACGCTCCTGTTGCCGAAACGATAATGATGTCATAGCCCTGAAAATCAAACGAGCGAAAAAGAAAAGGAGAGATTATACGAAGAAAACTAATAAGTTTTGCTTTGCCGGGTAAATACTGAGCGTATGAAGTTTTAATCTTCCAGTTTTTAAAACGGTTTTTATGAGGACCTAGATACTCAGGAAGATATACTGAAGTAAAAACTGTTGCTTCAGGAAAAATCGTATGCAGCGACTCCAAAACTCTCTCAGCACCTCCGTATTCTTTAATATAATCATGAACAAGTGCTACCTTCATAAACTTTAATTATATTTTTTACTTTAAAAGTATTTAAAGCAGCCCCAATTGACCATCAGTGGACGTTTTTTTCGTTTCCTCTTTTTGCGGCAGATATTTTGTATCAAGTCTTGTGATAAGGCTTTTAAAACCATGTTCTTCAAAACCCTTTTTAAGTTTTTCTTTATCTAATCTCTCCACTCTACATTTTTCTAGATCAAGATGAACTGGCGCATCTGTAATAATGTTTGCTAGTTTTTTTGCTAGAGCACCTTGTTCTGCATCAAGTGCCAATTTTTCACCAATCTTCTCTGGAATCTCTCCGAGATGTTCGTATAAAGCCTCAAACGTTCCAAATGTCTGCAGTAAGTTTTTGGCTGTCTTAGGACCAATACCCCTTATTCCAGGGTAACCATCTGAGGGATCACCAATAAGTGCTTTATAATCAACAAATTGAGAGGGCTTTATTCCATATTTTTCCTCAACAGATTTCTCATCAAAAAGATGCGTTTTCGTTAGCCCAGTAATACTCATCAAAACTTTTGTTCGATCATTAACAAGCTGGAGCATATCCTGATCTCCAGTAACTATAATAATCTCCAGGTCTTTATACTCATTGTAAGCCTGTCTGGCATAGGTACCAATCAGATCATCCCCTTCATATCCTTCAACTGATGTAATTTGTACTCCAAATTTTGTAAGAAGATCGTCTATCAATTTGATCTGATAAGCAAGATCGCCATCCATTTGAGGACGATGAGCGTGATAGGAAGCAAACATGTTTTGTCGAACTGTAGGTTTAGAGCGATCAAAACAGATAATTAGATAGTTTGGTTGATATTCATGAAGAACATTAATCAGCATGGAAAAAAAACCATAAACAGCATTTACTGGCTCTCCATTCTTGTTGGTAAGATTGGGCATTGCATGGTATGCTCGATGCAGTAAAGCATTGCCATCAATCAGGATAAGCCTTTTTGTTTTAGGAAAATGAGGGTTCATAATAGCAATTTTATCAATTTTCAATATTTTATGTTCGGAAGAAATCAAGAAGTTTTTGTCGAAGAAGAGATGGGTCAGCGTAGTCTTCTTTCTTAAACTTAGGTCCTCTTTGAGTATAAAGCGGTACTTCTCTTCCTCTATCTACTAAACGTAGACGCTGTTGAATACTTCCCTCAATAGTCCCGCTTGGTAGAGCACTCACTACATAAGCCTCAAACTCCTCACGCTCACCTCGACGAGAATGTATATACGTGAGTGTAAAATATGGCTTTGTTTTCAAAACTAAACTAACTCGTGGAATATCGGATCGATAAACAAAAGATCTCGCAAGAAGCTCATCTTCAACGAGACGTTGACCAATTGCATCTGGATGTGGAGTTGCTATCTCAATTCCACTAGTAACAGTAATTCCCTTCTGCTCAATTTCATTAGCTAAGGTACTTAAGACATGAGGAACATTTAACTCTATCAGTCTTCGTACTTCAGCTTGTACAATCTGCCACTCATGTTCTATGCCCTGCTGTTCTGTTGCAATGTCCTGTTCTTGTATTCTCATAATGATTGCCAATTCTCCAAAGGAAGTTATGCCATACCCTTTGCCTTTATGGGAGCAGGTACAACTTTTGGTCCTATTAGTTTGACAAAATCATCTGCATCCAAAGTCTCCTTTTTAATCAATGCATCAGCTAAAATATCAAGCTTCTCTCGTAGCTGTTTGAGTACACTAACGGCATTCTGATAACTTGTATCAATAATCTTTTTTACTTGCTCATCAATCTTAGCTGCCATTTCCTCTGATATCTCTGATTGCTCATAAAGAGTTTTTGGATCTGATTCAAGATTTAGTGGTCCAAGATCGCTCATTCCCCACTGTATTACCATTGCTCGAGCGACTTTAGTTGCTTTCTCAATATCATTTGCTGAACCGGTAGTTACTTCACCAAAGACCAAATCCTCTGCCGCTCTACCCCCTAACATTACTGCTATTTGTTCAACAAGACGGCTCTTGGTCTCATGAACTCTTTCCATTGGTTCCATCATTGTGTGCCCAAGACTCATTCCGCGTGAAACAATGGATATGCGATGAACTGGATCCATATGCGGCATATGCCAAGATACCAATGCATGTCCTGCCTCATGATAAGCTGTCATGCGTTTGTCCTCATCGGACTGAAGACGACGTTTTTCAGGTCCAAGCTTGACTTTTGTAGCTGCCTCTTCAAGATCAGACATATCTATGGCTTTTTTGTTTAGTCTTGCAGCTAGAATTGCTGCCTCATTAAGCATATTCTCAAGATCAGCTCCCGAAAACCCAACAGTACGTTTGGCTACTTTTTCCCAATCTACATCTTTGGTGAACGGCTTGCCTTTTGCATGGATAGCAAGAATTGCTTTTCTACCCTCAATATCAGGAAGATCAAGTAGTACTCGTCTATCAAATCTACCAGGGCGAATAAGAGCTGGATCTAAAACATCTGGCCTATTGGTTGCAGCAATAACAACAATATTTTCATTAGGAGTAAACCCATCCATCTCAACAAGGATTTGATTGAGTGTTTGCTCGCGTTCATCGTGTCCTCCCATGATTCCCATTCCGCGCTGACGGCCAATAGCATCAATTTCATCTATAAAGATAATTGCTGGCTGAGCTTTTTTGGCTGTATTAAACAGATCTCTTACTCTTGATGCTCCTACACCAACCAGCATCTCCATAAACTCTGATCCTGCCATGGAGAAAAAGGCGACTCCTGCCTCTCCTGCGGTAGCTCTTGCTAGCAGTGTCTTCCCTGTGCCACTTGGCCCTACCATAAGCACACCCTTAGGTGTTCTAGCTCCCATAGCTTTGTACTTCTGAGGATTTTTGAGAAAATCTACAATCTCCGAAAGCTCTTGTTTTGCTTCATCAACTCCTGCAACATTGGCGAATGTGACTTTAGGATTATCTTTGCTGTAAAGCTTTGCCCGAGATTGGCCAAAGGAGAAAATACTCTCTTGCGTTCCGCGTGCTTGTCGGAAGAGAAAATAGAAAAAAGCAATCATCAAAAGCACAGGCAACACAGCTCCAATAAGGTTGATCCAGTTGTTCATTCCAGCCTCGTCTTTAATAGTTACTTGAATGTTACGATTAGCGAGTGATGCTCCTGCGTTTTCAAAAAGTGAATAAACATCTGCGGATGGTTCTTTAAATGTTTGCACCTTCTCACCATTTTCTTTGGTAACAATCAATTTGTCTCCCTCTACTATAATTTCATCGACCTTGTTGCGTTTAACATCTTGAATTACCTCCGAAAGAGGAACTCTTTGCCCGTCATTTACAGGCGTGCTAAATGCACTAAAAATCAATAGTGAGAAAAGAATAAGAAATCCGTAGAGAAGAACATTCTTCCAGGAATTCTTTACGTTCAGTTTTACTATTTTTTGTTTTCTTCCTGAAGAAGATCCATTTTTTTTGCTGCTCATAGCCATATGATTTTAAGGAGTATAGCATATGCAACGTTTTGATGCTACTCCCTATGAGAGGATAAAAAATTAATTAATAACATTCTGACATTTTCCAAGACTTCTTAATAAATATGAAAACACTTGCAGAGAATATGGATGAGTAGTATCGTAAATGATAGAGAATATGCTTGCTAAAGTCTTCTCAGCTGCAGTTGTCGGTCTTGATGCAGTACCTGTTGAGGTAGAAGTAGATATTGCATCTTACGGACTTCCCTCTTTCACAATAGTCGGTTTACCGGATAAAGCAGTTGAGGAAGCAAAAGAGCGTGTACGCTCAGCCATTAAAAACTCAGGGGCTGAATTCCCTGCAAAAAGAATCACTGTTAATCTTGCACCTGCTGATCTTCCCAAAATTGGACCCTCGTACGACCTGCCTATTGCTCTTGGAATTCTTCTTGCTTCAGGACAACTGCAAACTAAAATAGACAATGCTATTATTGCCGGAGAATTATCACTTGATGGAACAGTCAGGCCCATAACAGGCGCTCTTCCTCAGGCACTACTTGCTCAACAAAAGGGGTTCACTAAATTTTATCTTCCCAAAGATAATGCGGATGAAGCCAGTATCGTATCTCAATTAACTATTTATCCTATCCATTCGCTTCGGGATCTTTTTCTTCATCTTACCAACCAACTACCCCTTTCCCCTCAGCCATATACTTCTTTTGACAATTATCAAGATGAAGCCTCTTATGAGTTTGATATGCAAGATATCAAGGGCCAACAATTAGCAAAAAGGGCTCTTGAGATCGCAGCAGCAGGCGGCCACAACATCTTAATGAAAGGACCCCCAGGAGCAGGAAAAACACTCCTTGCCAGAACACTGCCATCTATACTTCCTCATCTCTCCTTTCAAGAAGCTCTAGAAGTAACAAAAATCTACAGTATTAGCGGACTATTGAAGAAAAAACTGATTACTACACGTCCCTTTCGCTCACCTCATCACACTACATCACTTGTTGGACTTATAGGTGGCAGCAGCAATCCTCAACCGGGGGAGATAACTCTTGCTCACCGAGGTGTGCTTTTCTTGGATGAGTTGCCTGAGTTTCCTCGACAAGTGCTTGAGACATTGCGCCAACCTTTAGAGGACGGTATCGTGCATATTGCTCGTGCCAACAACAAAATTTCTTATCCAGCAAAGTTTATCTTTGTTGCAGCATGTAATCCCTGCCCATGTGGATACTTTGGAGATACTACCAAAAACTGTACTTGTTCGCCTCTTTCTATTCAACGCTACCAAAGAAAGCTCTCAGGACCTCTTATTGATCGTATTGATATCCATATTGACGTACCTCCAGTCAAAGTTTCTGAGTTGACTCATACTGATTCTCATCAAGCAGAATCTTCAGCTACTATTCGCGAGAGAGTGCACAATGCTAGAAAAAGGCAATCTGAGCGATATAGTAAAACAACATTTCTGACAAACTCTGATCTTAGCTCAAAAGCAGTCAAAGAGTTTTGTCCTCTTACTCCTGAGGCTCTCAGGCTTTTACAAAAGGCAGTGGAAACGCTAAAACTCTCAGGAAGAGCTTATTACCGCACAATTAAGTTAGCGCGAACAATTGCTGATCTTGCAGAGAGTGATGAGATAGCTTTAGAACATATTGCAGAAGCCCTTCAGTATCGCCCGAAAATTGATTCTCTTAATTATTAAGAATTGTTTGACAAGAATGTAATCCTTCGATTAAATGATAATACCTCTTATGAGAAAACTCTTAACTATTATTGTCTATACATTTATTATGCTTCTTGTTGGACGAAATCTAGTCATTCTTCCTCGTTTTGTTTTATTCACAAGTCCTCATGCTATCAAGACAGATCTAAAAAAAGAAACAGAACGCATTATTGCAGATAAAAAAGGCAATTATGGAGTCTATTTTGCAGATTTTACAACAGGTGAAACATTTGGCATTAATGAGGAAGAGATGTTTACCGCTGCTTCACTTAATAAAGTACCTATTGTTGCAGTGTTATACTATCTGGAAAACAAAGGTAAAATTGACCTTGATGAGCAGATCACGCTGCAAAAAGAGGATATTCAAGATTATGGAACAGGAAGTCTTCGTTACCAAAAACCAGGAACAACTTATTCTCTAAAAACACTTGCCAAACTTGCACTTAAACAATCAGATAATACTGCAGCTTATATCCTCTCACAAAAAATTGGTACACCTGTGATTCAAAAGATCATTAACCAATGGGGATTAACACAAACTAATATGGAAGAAAATCAAACCTCACCTAAAGATATGTACATTCTTTTTGCCAAAATCTTCAATAACGAAGTTACAACTCAAGATAAAACAAAAGAATTACTGGGATTTATGCGCGAAACTGATATTGAAGATAGACTTCCAGCAAAACTTCCCTCTTCTGCAACAGTTTATCACAAAACCGGCGATGCTCTCGGTAATTTGCACGATGTAGGAATTATTACTGAAGGAAATACTATTTTTTTTCTCGGAGTCATGACCTCTGATATTGGTGCGCAGGAAAAAGCAACCAAAGATACTATCGCAACCATTGCTAAAAAAACGCTTGATTACTATCTTAAACGCCGCTAACTCTAAATTATGCAAAGATTTATTGCTTTTCTGTTGATTCTAACTGTATTTTTGCTTCTTTTTGTTGGATACTATCACAAGATTGGAGCACTCACACAAGATCTTGGGAGACATCTTCTCACAGGAGATCTGATTCTTAAGACAGGAGTGATACCCAAAACTAATCTCTACTCCTATACTTTTCCTAATTTTCCCTTTATCAATCATCATTATGGTGCAGAGGTTATCTATGCTCTTGTTTTTCCTTACATTGGATACCAGGGGCTTCTCCTTTTGACAGTGTTCTTTATTTTTTTAGCCTTTGGTCTTGTTTTTTGGAGAGCATCACATTCATCCCATATTCTGCCTTTGAGTTTAGTATCTATTCTTTATCTGCGTGTACTTTTTGAGCGAACAGATATACGACCTGAGATATTCAGCTTCTTTTTTCTCTCTCTATTTGTAACTATTCTTTTTCAATACAGAGAACAATATACCAGACTCATTTTACTTTTGATTCCTCTTGAGGTACTTTGGGTAAATACCCATATTTACTTCCCAATAGGTATTCTTCTTATTACTCTCTTTTTAATTGAAGAAATTTACCTTAAAAGAAAAAACCTTCTCAATCAGCATACATTAGTCCTCACAGTAGTACTTATAGGAGCAGTTATGCTTTTAGTTTTGAATCCCAATGGAATAAAACAAGCACTTTACCCATTAAATGTTTTTAAAAACTATGGTTATACAATTGAGGAAAATCAAAATCCATTTTTACTTCAGTCTCTGGGATTCTCCAAACCCTCATTTTTTTATCTTAAGATAAGTATTTTTCTTCTCTATCTCTCACTTTTTTTGACAATAAAAAAAACTCGACTGATTGATTGGCTTTTGAGTATTTCTTTTACAATTATCGCTCTTTTGGCTGTTCGTAATTTTCCTCTATTTGTGTTTGCGACATTAATACCAGCAGCTAGAGCATTATCACTTAGTATCGATACGATTTTGTATAAGCAGATGCAAAAAAAAATTATTTATTATCTTGCTTCAATTGTTGTAATTATTCTTGGTCTTTATCAAATAAATTCTACCGCAAAAATTTTACATTTCGGATACTCAATGGATTTGGGAGCTGAACAAGCCGCTAATTTTCTAATTAAAGAAAAACTTAAAGGTCCAATATTTAACAATTTTGATATAGGCAGTTATCTTGAATTTCGCATTTACCCAAAAGAAAAAGTTTTTGTTGATGGAAGACCCGAAGCTTACCCTGCATCATTTTTTAAAGACGTCTATATACCCATGCAAGAGGATCCTCAAGTTTTTGCCGAACAAGACAAAAAATATAATTTTAATACAATCTTTTTTGCCCATACTGACCAAACACCCTGGGCTGAAACCTTCCTTAAAGCAATTCTTTCCAATCCTACCTGGAAAGTTGTATATCTTGACCCCTACGTTATTATTCTTGTAAAAGATAAACCATCCAATAAAAAAATTATCAGTCGTTTTGAAATCTCCAAAGATAAACTGCCGATGAACAATATTAATCAAAATGATCTTATCTCCCTTTATCGAGCAGTAAGTTTTTATCAAAAAATAGGCTCCTCATCTGCTGCTATTCCTCTTCTTCAAGCTATTCTTGAAAAAAATCCTTACGACTGTCCTGCACTCTCCTATCTTAGTTCAACGCTTAGTGCAATTAACCATCCAGGAGCAGTTCTCTACATACAACGTCATCAAACATTCTGTAGGTAATGCAAAAACCATGCTACAATAGAACAAACGCATGGAACAGCTTGGCTTAACTACCTACCAAGTACACAAAATCCAACAAATAGTTGGCTTTAACGAAATTCGTACAGAGCAGCAGTTCTCTCCCATTCGACTTTTTCTCTCTCAATTTCCTAGTGTTATTAATGGCATTCTAGCTATTGCTGCTCTGTTTTCCTTCATCATAGGAGACACGCTTGATAGCATATTCATCCTTGCCATTATTATTCTTGATAGTATTTTTGGCTTTATTCAAGAGTATAAGGCAGAAAAATCGCTTGAGAAACTTCGCTCATATACTTCTCCTGAAGCAAGAGTCGTAAGAGATGGCAAAGAAATTCAGATTCCGAGCAAAAATCTTGTCCCTGGCGATATTGTTATCCTTTCCGAAGGAGATCGAGTACCAGCAGACGGAAAACTTCTAGAAACACAACATATTGAACTTGACGAGTCGATTCTCACAGGTGAATCGCTCCCTGTCAATAAAGAAGAAGGACAAGAGGTAAATCTTGGAATGCTCGTCACAAAAGGACGTGGGAGGATGCTCGTTGAGTCTATTGGGATGAAGACAAAGTTTGGGCAAATAGCCCAGACACTTACGTCAATTGAGGCAGAAAAGACACCGCTACAGATACAGTTGACAAAACTTGGTCGAACCCTTTCTTTCGTCGCAGTTTGCATAGCGTTTCTTATTGTTCCTCTTGGATTAATGCAAGGGAAAACCCTTTCTCCACTTCTCCTGTTAGCAACAAGTATTGCAATTGCTGCTGTTCCGGTATCGCTTCCTGCCGTTATTACTGTTGCTCTTGCTCTAGGAACAAGTCGTATGGCAAAAAGAAAAGCTATCGTACGAAAAATGCCATCTGTTGAAACACTTGGAGCAGTACAGATAATCCTCGTTGATAAAACAGGGACATTGACGGAAAATTGTATGAAAGTTAAGAAAGTATGGGCAAGAAGTAAAGAAAGTCTTCCACACATTTACCAAGCATGTGTCCTCGGCAATACTGCATCACTTATTCAACAAGCTGGCGGCACGTTTGATATTGTTGGTGATAAAACGGATGGAGCCCTTCTCGTGTGGGCAAAAAACAACTATAGCACTATCGATAAAATTATTGCAGAAGGAAAAGTTATTGATGAATTTGTCTTTGATGCTAAGACAAAAATGATAACAACAGTCTGGCAAAAAAATGGAGAAAACTTCACGTTTGTACGAGGCGCCCCTGAAACTATACTTGAAAGAAGCAAACTTTCTCAGCAAGAACGTCATGAAATGAAAAAAAAATATGAAGATCTTGCAAAAGAAGGCCTTCGTATTATAGCGTTTGCTACTAAAACAACTGGTGGCAATCGCATGATGAAAAGAGAAGACCATGAAAAAGACCTCACTTTCCTTGGATTTGTAGGAATTTACGATCCTCCTCGCGCAGAGGTTAAAACCGCTATTGCACAAGCACGAAAAGCAGGAATTAGAACCATTATGGTTACAGGAGATAATGAGTTGACAGCTCTTGCTATTGGAAAAGAAATTGGACTTATTGAAAACGATGAAGATGTGATTACAGGGGAAGAGCTTGAGAAGATATCTGATTCAGACCTTCTCCCAATACTTGCAAAAGTACGTATTTTTGCTAGAACAAAGCCGCATGACAAATTAAGGATAACAACACTTCTGCAAAAGCAGGGTTTTGTTGTGGGTGTAACAGGAGATGGTGTCAATGATGCTTTAGCACTCAAAAAGGCAGATGTTGGTGTCGCTATGGGCGAATCAGGGACAGATGTTGCAAAAGAAGCAAGCGATATTGTGATCGCAGATGATAACTTTGCAACAATAGTCAGAGCTATTGAAGAAGGAAGAACCATTTATAGAAATATTCTCAAGTCGATAACCTATCTGCTTACTGGAAATACTTCAGAACTATTTCTTGTCTTCTTTGCAACACTTCTTGAGCTTCCATCTCCTTTATCGCCTACGCAAATTCTTTGGATAAACCTCGTAACAGATGGTCTACCAGCTCTTGCTTTAGCAAGTGACAATAAAGACCCTCAAGCTCTAAAACAAAAACCTAGAAATCCAAATGTCCCCATCCTCACCCCTAAACGTATGATGCTTACAATCTCTACTGGAATTAGCTTAAGTATTTTTTTTCTTCTTGTTTTTGGTTACTTTTACCAAGGGACCACTGAGACAGTTGCTCGGACAGTAACATTTAATGTTCTTGTTTTCTCTCATATGGCACTAGCCTTTTTAGTTCGAGGACGATTATTCCTTAAACCGAGTAAGTTTCTCCTCGTAACAGTACTTGCAACGTTTATATTACAAATAATTGTTACGACAACACCACTTTTCCAGAAGATATTTGAGATAGGATTTTAATAATTAAAGAAGACGCTGTTGTGAAGATTGATTTTCTTTTTTCTCTAATCCAAAATGGTCATATGCAAGTTTGGTTACTATCCTACCTCGAGGTGATCTTTTAATAAATCCAATTTGAAGAAGATAAGGCTCAACCATATCCTCAAGGGTCCCTATATCCTCTGCAATACTGGAAGCGATTGTTTCAATACCCACTGGTCCCCCATTATGCTTCTCTATAATAGATCGCAGATATTTTATATCCAGCAGATCAAGACCCAAATGATCAATCTCAAGCATTCTTAAAGCCTCTGCTGTAATTTTGGGAGTTATTTTACCTTCTGCATTTACCTGAGCAAAATCGCGTACCCTTTTGAGAAGTTTTAGGGCAATACGAGGAGTTCCGCGTGATCGAATAGACAACTCATGAATGCTTTCAGAATCAATATTAACAGCGAGTTTCTTGGCTGCACGCTTTATAATCACACCTAATTCCTCAGGATTATAAAAATTAAGCCTATGCACAACACCAAATCTATCACGAAGCGGAGCTGAAATAAGACCCACTCTGGTAGTTGCACCAACAATAGTAAACTGTGGCAGATCAAGTCTTAAAGTACGAGCTGAGGGACCTTTACCTAAGATAATATCCAAAGCATAATCCTCCATTGCCGGATACAGTGTCTCTTCCACCAGCTTGTTTAATCTATGAATTTCATCAATAAATAACACATCTCCTTTTTCCAAATTTGTGAGAATTGATGCCAGATCTCCAGCTCTTTCAATGGCAGGACCTGATGTCACACGAATATTGCTACCCATTTCTTTGGCAATAATATGTGAAAGGGTAGTTTTACCCAATCCCGGGGGTCCGTAAAGCAAAATGTGCTCCAACGCTTCTCCTCGTTTTTTAGCAGCTTCAATCGCAATTTTAAGAGAACGTTTAGTATTTTCCTGGCCAATAAACTCATCCCAACTTCCAACACGAAGAGAGGTGATGATCACTTCCTCTTCTGGCGTTTGCTCTTGAACTCTGTCAGTTATTTTTAATCCTTTAGACATATAACTGGTTTTAATTCTATCATTACTCAGCGCAATAAATTTAGTTACTTTATTTACCTAATTCCTTAAGCGCTAGTCTGATTATTTCTTCTGTTGTCAATCCATCACCTGTAATCTTGCGTATAGCATTCTGTGCCTCGTGATGAGTAAATCCAAAATTTTTAAGTGCCGCAATAGCTTCCTGTTGTTCATTAGTAACCTCATCAGAGAGATCAAGATCATCAACTCCTCCAAGTTTATTTTTCAACTCAATTATAATTTTTTGAGCATTTTTCTTTCCAAGTCTAGGAACAGCTGTAAAAAATCCAACATCTCCTTTAATAATCGCATTGACAATGTCCCCTCTTTGACCGATAGAAAAAATACCCAAAGCGGATTTACATCCTACACCAGACACATTAATCAACATTTGAAATAACTTTAAATCCTCAGGAGAGGAAAAACCATACAATTCGAGAGCATCATCACGTATATAAGTATGAGTATATAACTTTACCGTCTCACCTACTTGGTGTGCTGCAAATAATGCGTGTGATACAAACACATTGTACCCTACTCCATGAACATCAATTACCATTATGGGAGAATCTTTTAATGTAATTACGCCTTGAAGCATGCCAATCATAGGAGGTATTGGCATTATACCATAGTAAGAAAACACTTTTAGCGTCTTTTAACATCTAGCGTAAATGCATGCGTTAAAGCAATAGCAAGAGCATCTGTAGTATCATCAGGTTTAGGAATTTTATTAAGATGCAAAAGTATTTTTACCATTTGACCAATCTGAGATTTTTCTGCGCGACCGTATCCAGTAAGAGCAATTTTTACTTGAAGAGGTGTATAAATACCAACAGATAAATTATGTTGTGCAGCCAATAGCAGCACCACTCCCCGTGCTTGACCAACGATAAATGCAGTCTTCGCATTGGTATTAAAAAATAATTCTTCCAGGGCAATTGCATCAGGTTTTTCGTTATTCAGAATAGCTTGTAACTTGTAATAGATCTCAGCAAGTCGTTGTTCAACAGGAAGATGATTGTCAGTTTCAATACATCCATAATTTTTTGCCTCTATATTATTTTTATTTCTTTGTACCCCTATCACACCCCACCCCATTCTACCAAGTCCAGGATCAATTCCAAGAATTTTCATTGCTTCATTGTTACATGGCTTTTTGGTTTTTGCAAGAATCAAGAATATTAAATTTAAATAAAAATTAGCTATCCCATAGTTTGACAATGTTTGCAATCTATGGTATAAATGGTTTATAGTTTAAATATGAAACGACCAACACTCTCAGCGACGATACGAACCCTCCTTGGGAAAAAGGTTAAAAAACTTCGAAGAGAGGGCATTCTTCCAGCTAATGTTTATGGAAAAGATATTCCCTCAACTGCACTTCAAGTAAATCTAAAAGAATTCACTGATATCTATAAAGAAGTTGGTGAAACTGGGCTTGTAGATCTGGAAGTAGATGGGAAGAAACGTCCGGTGCTTATCAAAAATGTCCAATTTGAATTCCGGAATAATACTCCTCTACATGCTGATTTCTATCAAGTGAACCTTAAAGAAAAAGTGAAGAGTATGATTCCCATTGAGTTAGTAGGAGAAGCTAAAGCAGTAGCTGAAAATATTGGAACTCTTATTCACCCTCTAAGTGAAGTTGAGGTTGAGGCTCTTCCTGCTAATCTTCCTGAAAAAATTGAGGTTAATATTGAAAATCTAGCCAATATTGATGATCATATACTTGTAAGCGATCTGCAGGTCCCAGAGGGTGTCACAATACTTACGGATCCCGGACAGGTAATTGCCAAAATATCGGAGATTGTGGTGGAGGAAACACCTCAACCAGAAGCTGAAGAGGGTGCCACTGAATCAGCTGAGGGAGCACAAGAGACTACTGAAAGTGAAGAAAAACAGTCTGAAAATCAAGAAAAAAGCGAGTAATTATTCTTCCAGTCCCACTTCTTTGGCGAATCTTCTTCCTTCTTCAAAATTAGGATCAATTAAAAAAACCTCCCGTAAATACTCTTTTGTTTTCTCTTTTTCTCCAAGCTGAAAAGATAATATTGCAAGCTTAAAATACGCATCTCTATAGCCTTGATGTCTTTTAACCACCTCTTCCCAATAGGCTCTCTCTTCTTTAATATAAGATTCCTGAGCATGCGCTCTACGAAGCAATGAAAGAGATTGGAGTATTTCATAGCCTTTGATTGTTGCTGCCATGGCCAAAAATCCGCTTACAAAACTAACAGTCGTTATTTTGAGATAAAACATTGTTTTCTCAGAAAGTAGTTCGGGAAAATATCGGTAAATGTTCGGGAATTGCAGAAACCTAGAAAAAAGCTGATTCATAGATAGTATTATATCACTCTTTATAAATTCACCTACCAGCAGGCCAGGAAGAAATCATGATTGAGTCTTCAGAGTCAATTAACTTTTGATAGATTGCCTCTGTAACAAATGGCATAAAAGGATGCAGAAGTTTAAGTTGGGTTATAAAAAGAGAAACAAGAATCACCAATGATTCTTCATTGATTCGCGTTTTTACGTCCTCAATATATTTATCTGCAAATTCATGCCAGATAAATTCATACAATCTTTCTGCTGCCAAATTAAATTGATATGCATCAATATAGCGCGTAATCTCTGATGCTAAATGTTCTACTTTCTGTACCCACTCTCTGTCATTTGAGTGTATTGCTAATTTTTTCAGTTCACTGAATGAAGGAATTTTCTTTAAGGTTTTGTTTTGATCTTGCTTCATATGAATAAATCTTGCCATATTCCAGAGTTTATTTGTAAATTTACGAGCAGCATCAAGCTTGGAATACGAAAGGCTTTGATCATTTCCGGTTGCGTTACCATAGATCAGCGCCAATCTAACTGCGTCAGCACCATAACGCTCAATAAGTTCTAGAGGATTGACCACATTCCCCTTGCTCTTGCTCATTTTTTTGCCATAGGGATCATTTACCAGTCCATGAAATAAAACATGTTTGAACGGAACTTTGCCAGTCATATATAGTCCCAGCATCACCATTCGCGACACCCACGCGCGCAAAAGATCATATCCTGTCTCTAAAACGTCTGTTGGGTAAAACTTCTCAAAATCACCAGCTCGTGTGGTCTGAAGTGTCACATACGGCCATTGACCCGAGGAAAACCAGGTATCAAAAGTATCTGAATCTTGTTCCCATTCATCTCCTTGCGGTTTTTCGCCCTCAGTTACAATCCATTGTCCTGTTTTAACATTTTTAAAAGCTGGAATCCTGATTCCCCAGACAATCTGACGAGAGATATTCCAGTCTCTAAGATTCTCAAGCCAGGTAAAGTACTGTGATTCAAAAGATTTTGGGAAAATCTTTATTTTTCCATCACGCACTGCTTCAATAGCGATTTTTTTAAGCAATGCAACTTTAACGAACCACTGTTCCTTCGGTAGAGGCTCAATAACTGTTTTGCATTTATAACATAACCCAACTCTATGGACATACTCCTCGTCTATTTTTTCAATAAGACCCTTTCTCTTCATCTCCTCCACAATTGCAGATCGCGCCTTACTCACTGAGAGACCGGCAAATTTCCCTGCGTGTTCATTCAACTTACCATCATAGCCAATTACTTGTTTTAAAGGAAGTCCATGTCGTTTGCCAATCTCAAAATCAGTGAAATCATGCGCTGGTGTCACTTTCACAACACCGGTACCAAACGCAGGATCAACAGCTGTGTCCGCTACCACTTTTATCGTTGCCGGGCCTAAAACAGTTTCTATTTTAATTTCCTTTCCAATATACTTTTGATAACGCTTATCGGAAGGATGAACAGCAACTCCAGTATCACCAAATTTTGTTTCAGGACGAGTGGTTGCGATGGTAAGTGGTCCGTATTTTATGTAATAAAGTGGGTCTTTTCTCTCCTCATAGATTACTTCTAAATCAGAAAAGGATGTTCCATCTTTAGTGCAGAAATTCACTAGACGATAATCTCTATATACCAATCCTTCATCATACATTTTTTTAAAAGTTTTACAGACAAGTTTTTTAATATCAGGCTCAAGGGTGTACTTCTCTCTGCTCCAATCAAGAGAAAATCCGAGCTTGCGCAGCTGATTCTGAATTCTTCCTTTATTCTCTTCAACATAAGAGAAGATCATCTGATAAAGCGTATCTTGATCATAATCGAAACGAGACTTTCCCTCAGCTTGAAGTTTTTTTTCAAATACAAACTGTGTCTCAATCCCAGCATGATCCGTTCCTGGAAGCCATAAAGCAGCATATCCTTTCATCCGATGATAACGGATTAAGATATCCTCAACAGTAAACATAGCATGACCAAAATGAAGATCGCCATTCGCATTTGGTGGAGGAAGAATAATACAGTATGGTTGTCCTTGAGGATTTATTTCTGGCTGAAAATATCCTCTCTCTTCCCATTGCTTGTAAATTTTATCTTCAACATCTTTATGATTATAAACCTTATCCATATGCTTAGCTAAATTTTTTTATTAACATCATTAATCTCAACTAAAAAATTGAGTTGATCTAAAGTTGATTGTACCACCTTTCTGAGGCTAACACAATTATTTCTTCGGAAATAAATCGGAGATTACTCGGGAATTATGCTCGTTCTGTCAAAATGTAGCCGCGCGTTCGAACAGTTCTTATCTCAAATGGACTTGCTTGCTGTTTTAACTTTGCGCGAACACGAGCTACAAGCCTATCAATTGACCAGTCAGAAACTCCAAATTCTTTATACTCCGGCCAAACTGCATCAATAATCTCCTCTCTTTCACAAATTTCACCTAAATGATCTTGCAAGAAAGTGAAAAGTAAATGTTCCTTCTTGCTAAAAACAAGTTCTCTCTCCTTCTGAGAAGTATGATGAATAATAAAAGATATATATTGGGCAAAAAGAGGACTAAAAACTTCAAGAGAATTATTCATCTGCTTTACCATACCCACATCAAAAATATATTGTGCTTGTTTCTTTTCCTCCTCACCCAATTTTTCTTTTTTAACTATACGCGAAAGCACATCCTGTTCCTCAGATCTCAGACTCTCCCAAAGCTCTTCTGAAACAAGCGTTACTCTCTCATCTTGAGACATAATAGATGCCAATTTCTCTTTTGAGATATTGCCTTCTTTTTGCAATTCATTAAGCAGAATAAGCGCTAATTGTAGGTATTGAGCATGTCCACCTGTCAAACGAACAATCTCCTTGATGAGTTCTTCTTTTAAGGAAAGACTATAACGATCTTTAGAAAAACTAATGCTAATAACCGCGTCATCATAAGATAGCGGTTTTATATATAAAAAATGGGAAAACGCAGTCAAGTCCGCTCTAGTAAATGCCTGAGGTGAAAGTGCATCCAAAGCTCGAAAACTGGTAAAAACGTACGCTAGCTTTCCCTGAGTTGCATCTCGTAAACCTTGAAGATTATCAAAAAATTCAGGGGTTACAACGTCTTTAATACGATCAAAGCGCAGTAGAAAAAGTGTTGGAATATAGTTTGCTGCAACCAATAACTGAAGGGCTTTTCTCACACCATCCATTAAGAGAAAAAGGTCATTGGTCTGAATGGATGAAAGAAACAACGAAGATATCTTCTCGTGAACAGCGGATGCAGCTTGTCTTTTTTCCACCTGGTCGACAATACGTTTAAAAGTAAGCGTCCAGAAGGGATAAATTTCTCTCTCAACAAGATCGTTTAAATCAACAGGAATGAGCAGATGATTTTTTTCTTTAATAAAAAGCTTGTGTGTTTGCTCATGTGTGAGAAAAAAACGCAGGAAATTACTTATTCCAACTCTCTTCATGCCAATAAGATCAACAGAGTGTCTGAGTCGAATATGTTCTCCCAAAGTCAAAGCATCATGCTCTCTAAAAGAAGAAGGATATGCTGATTCCACAACAGAAGATTCCATGTGCGTATTGTAGGAATTTTTTACAATTTAATCAATGCACTATTTCCCCCACCTCAACTCTGACGAAGATGAGAATAAACCAGTGATAATTTACTTATACCTCTTACACCGGACGCAGGATAAAAGTGAAGATCATTTCCTGGAAGAAGACGATCTAAAGTCTGTTCAACAGTGGGTTGAACATTATATCCTTTCCAAAAAACAGAACCCTCAACCGGAAGATGTACTGTACCTCCTTCATAACCCGCAGCAGTAACTGCAGATCCAATCATTACCCCAATAACTTGTCCTGCCTGTCTCATACCTCCTCTGCAACTTCTCAGAAGAATTCCATATTCTTCCAAAGATAAAGATGGTATTTTTTCTCTGAGCTTAAGATAATCCAGATTACAACTTGCAATATCACTCACAAATGTTCCGTTCTCACCATCGCGTAACATCTCAGCAAGATCTTCAGCATGTGTCCTGTTAAGTATTCCTTTTTCTCCAAGAAGCAACATTGCTGCTGCAATACGAAAACGTATCCTGTCTCCTCCAACCCATATCTTGGTCAATGGTTTATCTGAGCCCACATAACCTCTCTCTGCCATCTTCTCAAGTATGGCATCCTTTTTAAAAACCACTGTATTGCTCTCTTGTAAATTAAATCGCCCAATAGCTGCGTTGCTTCCTGTACCAAATACAAAACCCACAGGTATTACTACATCAGATTGAGAACTAGAAACATCATGCACAACAGCATTGGTATCGTTTTGAAAATAAACTTCAGTCACTTGAGGAAATCCTCGATAAGAAAGCGCTGTGAGAAGCTTCTCTCCCAGATAAGGTTGGTCTTCAGGGGAAAGTGAAGTATCAAGATCAGTAATTCTCCAATTTGATGGCTGTTCATAGATTTGTCCATCAAAACCCCTCTCTGTTTTGGATGAACGATAAGCAAACCCCACTGACCCACCTACTGCTGTAATATCCGACACATCGCGATCGCCTATGCCATGAGCCATATGATCAGCTATAAGTCCGACAAATTCATCTAAAGTATGTGCACGTTGTGTTTTGGGGATAGATCCGTTATTGATAACCTCAAGATCAACATCTACTCCTTCTTTTTTTTCAGCAATTGCTGTTAACCAGCTTGTTCCTCCATATGCACCCGCTAAAACCCTTTTACCCTTCGGAACAGAAGATATTTGTTCACGAGTTATTGGCTCAACACACGATGGAATAGCAGGAACACCTCCATCAGATGTTGTTGGCTCTCCTTGACGAGTGATACCAATCTGAATCTGACGTGTGAGTTTTTTATAGGCATCAGTTAGTTCTTGAGGGGAAAATTCTCTCAGCCCTATTTCAGTGAGCGCGTCTGTTTCATTGAACAAATGACAATCCTTGCGCTCCTTAAGATAAGATAACATAGATTGTTATTATAACTTAACAAATTAGATGAGCTTGACATGAGTCTGACACCAAATCTGACAAAAATCTGACATTTATAAATGACTTTTTTTCATTATGATAAACTGTTATACTCCTTATCAATGCAACAGGTTTTTACTTCTAAAAAAGATCTACAAACAATATTCAGTCCTATACTTACTTTCTCTCCTTTGAAAATCCATGACAGAACAAAACTTACTGAGTTTGGTATTGACATACTCGTTTATAACGCTGTTTTTGCCAAAAAAAACATTGCATCTATCTGTCATCAACTTATTTCTGATATTGCTACGATCTATCAAATTAGACCCTCTTCAATCCGTAGTCTTTATACGGCGTTTGGGAGAGAAGATATAAAAGGGTTCACTGTACCAGCAATAAATATCCGCACATTAACTTATGATATTGCCCGTGTTATCTTCAGACTCATGATTGCTCAAAAAATTGGTCCTGTAATTTTTGAAATCGCACGCTCTGAAATTGAATACACTCATCAACGTCCCCAAGAATACGCAACTGTAATTCTAGCAGCAGCAATTAAAGAAGGGTATCAAGGACCAATTTTTCTTCAAGGAGATCATTATCAGTTTAGTAAAAAACACTTTGAGGAAGACAAATATGGTGAGATACAACAGCTAAAAGACCTTATCCGTGAATCAATCGAGGCAAAGTTTTTTAATATTGATATAGACGCATCAACACTTGTAGATTACACCCAAAAAGATCTTTTTCAACAACAACAGCTAAACAGTGAAATGACAGCAACTCTGACCAATTATATCCATCAAGTTCAACCACAAAATATTGATATCGCAACTGGAGGAGAAATCGGACATATAGGAGGCAGAAATAGCACACCGGAAGATTTGATAGCCTTTATGAAGGGGTATCAAGAAAAAGTGCCAACAGGAGGGATAATAAAAGTTAGTGTTCAGACTGGAACAAAACATGGTGGAGTTATTCTCCCCAACGGCACTCTGCAAAAAGTTAACCTTGACTTCTCTGTCATTAAAAAAATCAGTAAAATTGCACGAGAGAAATACCAGCTAGGAGGAGTAGTCCAACATGGTGCATCTACCTTACCATTAGAATACTTTGATTTTTTTGTCCAAAATGAGACTCTAGAAATTCATCTCGCAACCGAATGGCAAAATATCGTCTTTGATAAAATGCCAGACGATCTGAGAGAAAAGATGTATTCATACGTTTGGGAAAACTTTGCTCAGGAGAGACAAAAAGAATGGACTGATGAACAATTTTTATACAACGTACGCAAAAAAGCTCTGGGACCTTTTAAGCAAGTACTGTGGGATCTTTCTGATGATGAAAAAGCTCCTATCCTCAACACCCTCTCTCAGACTTTCTCACTCATTTTTGAAAAGCTTGGTATTTTCAATACTCAACACATTGTTCAAAAATATATCTAAAAATTTTAAGTTTTCATTTTTTAATACAATAAATCTGTAATCGAATTAATCTAAAATAGAAAAGATAGAAGTGGTCATTTACCAACTTCACATAGTTAATTGATAATCTCTCTTGCGCCATATTTTTTAAACAGTTAGAGTTAATATAAAGATGATAAAATACATTGACGAACACCCAATTTCTGAAAAACGAATTCTGCTGAGAGTTGATTTTAATGTATCTCTTAATCCTAGACACCAAATTGCAGATGATGTACGTATAAGACAATCTTTGCCAACAATTGAGTTTCTGCTCAAACACAACAATAAACTTATTCTCATATCTCACTTAGGAAGACCACATGGATTGGATCTCAAACTTTCTCTTGAACCTGTAAAAAAACGTTTACAGGAGTTGCTTCCTGACAAAACTATTTATCTTTTACGTGATTTCTCAGAACAGGAAAGAGAAATTCTACGAAACCAGAAAGCAAATGAGATTATTTTACTTGAGAATATTCGCTTTTTTGAAGAAGAAGATATGAATGATGAGAAGTTTGCTAAAAATCTTGCTCAACTTGCTGATGTCTATGTCAATGATGCCTTTGCTGTATCACATCGAAAAGCAGCATCCATTGTTGCAATTACTCAATTTCTTCCATCTTATGCAGGCCTTCTTCTAAAAAAAGAGGTTGAGACGCTAAGTAAAGCAATCAATCATCCTCAAAAACCATTTGTTGTTGTTTTAGGAGGAGCAAAAATTTCAACAAAAATAAAATTAATCCACAAACTTATAACACTAGCAGATTTCCTACTTTTAGGAGGTGGCCTTGCCAATACTTTTCTCCTTGCTCTTGGAATAGAAGTAGGACGAAGTCTTACTGAACCACAAGAAATAGATGAAGCAAAATCAGTTTTAAGATTGGCAGGGGAGAAGCAAACAAAAATCCTCCTTCCTGAAGACGTGATAATTGGCGATCATCAGGGAAAGCATACGACATATAAAAAAGTTCAGATGTTGACCAAACACGACACAATATTTGATATTGGACCTCAAACAATGGCGCTTTTTGGTCAAGCAATTCTGCAAGCAAAAACAATTATCTGGAATGGACCTGTTGGTCGTTTTGAAGTTGATGCCTATCGAAGAGGAACTGATTTTATTTATTATGCTATTGCAGCAAACGAAAGCGCAATCTCCATAGTTGGAGGAGGAGAGACGCTGGCTGCGCTTTCGCAAAAAGAACATCTTGAGAAAATAACACATATCTCAACAGGAGGAGCTGCTATGCTTGAATTTATTGAAAATGGCACCCTACCTGGGATTGAGGCGTTAAAAAAATGTCCTTTTTAGTCTTTTGTCAGGATTTTGTTTTTTCCCCGTCATAGCATCGTCATGCCATCATGTTACAAACATGTTATCTTACTCCTATGAGTGAAGTATTAAATCCGGCAGGATCAGAAAAACAAATCAATACTACTTTATTAAACAAGGATAAAAGTGATCCCAAACAAACACAGAAAGAGAATATAGTATTTGCAAAAGAGATGGTTAAGCCTGATTTTTCATCTAATGAATCCTTACAAATCCCCTCTACTATTAATGATGGCGGATACAATACTGATAAGGCAAAACGTATTGATTATGGATATCCGATCCATCTTGATCAACCGATACATTTTGGTGATGTTTTTGAAGATACTGATTATTACGATAAATTCCAAACCTAACAATAGTTTAACGCCGAGTGAAGTTTATGTGCAGTAGCTGATCTGTTGTAAGTTTACTACTATAACGCAGTTTGCCTCCCAAATCATTTACAGGATGCGTTGTTGAGAGTATTTTTGCTGAAAGAGGATACGCAATTGACAAAGAATAAGGATCATCAATAATCCCTGGCTGCTTACTCACCCATAAATTATAGGAGAAGGTTTGCTCCCATACAGGAAGCACTTCGGCAAGCTTATATCTTACTGTTAATTTTTTGCTTGCTTTTATGGGAATATTAATCATCATTCCAAATACAGTTCGACCGTTTTCCGTTGATTGTTCAACTTCCAGTCCAGAAGGTGGAATGAATTTTGAAGAGGTATAGACCTTAGGATCAGTCACTGCAGGAGGAGTTTGTTGCAACTTATCATTTATTAGTACCTCTTCTAAAAATGCTCCTTTAGGAACCAAAAAGCGAACATATGCTTTATATTCTCCTCCAAAAGAAGAGTTCTGAGTACTAGTATTGGTGTACAAAATGGAGACAGTATTAATTATATGACCTTCACCATCAATTGCTACTTGATGATCAATTTTCCGTCTTAAATAAAAGTTGCTTTTATTAAGTCCAATGTTTGCCTCATTGATTGATAAAAAGTCATTGATGAGATTTTCTTTGTTTTCACGATATTCTTTAACTGTTGCTGAGAGTTGATTAAGAGAATACAACTTTTGTATGGTAGGATCTGCAAACGCAAAAAGCAGATGCTTTTGTTCAATTCCTTTGATAACGACTCTGATTAATTTCCCCCATTCTCCTTTATTTTGCAATAGACGCGCTTCAATCGCATGACGTAAAGTATTAAGAAAATCTTTTTTCTGTGTTGAGCCTGGGAAAAAATCTTTCTCCACATGGCGTTGTGTAACCAAAAATATATTATCCTTATTTACAGTTTCATTATAATCAGGAAGTTCCAATGGTCCGATCTCCTCTAAAAGCATGCTCAGCAAAGTAACATCAATGGCTATTATGCCATCTACCTCTCTTCCTGTTTCTAACTTAAAAAAATTAGCAACATTGGCAGCACTCGTTGGAAAATCAGGGGAATAGTTACTATCTCTTAAATACCAATGATTAACACCCATATATCTTTGCAATGCAAAAGGGGGATCAATATGTTGTCTAAATTTTCCATCCGCATCGTAAACATCAAACACTTCCAATGACTGTATCTGTCCTTTTTCTATCTCTAATATTCCATAAGATCCAATAAAACCACCCGTAGGTCTAAGCTCAAAATTATTTTGCAATAAAACAAGATAAGTTTGTTTTTTATCAAATCCTAAAAGGGCAGGATAGGACTCGCTGGTGTTCAGAAAAAGCGTAATTGCTTTCTCCATTGATGCTAGCTTCTTCTTATAAGAAGAAGCTAGCCTACCTTCTGCCTGTAAGCGATAGATTTTGCTTATCGCTTCTTTTACTTGACTCATTCCTACAAGAAAATCGTCTTTGGGGTTTTTACTTTTTGCGTTAAAAACACTGGTTATTTTTTCTATGCCTCCTACGCCAAGGATCACGCTTTCAGCAAGATCACCTCCTGTATGGATCATTGTCTGAAATCCGATTATTTCTTCTGATACTCCAAATACCTTGAGTACAGAGTGAAGAATATTGGATGAGTGATCAGCAATAGTGAAAAAAGATGCAGACGCATTTGCGTAGCGCTCAGCAGTAGGCAACTCCCCCTTTTCAATCGTCTTCTGAGCTTGAATAAGAAAGAATCCTCCAAGCAGTGCACATCCCACGCTGGATAAAATAGGCAAGGAAAGCATAAAAGAGAAAAGAGATAAAAAGAGAAATACTGATCTTTTTTGTCTGCTCTGAAAAAGTTGAGAAGTCTTAGTATGGCTTTTCTCCTTTGAAGAAGAGAGGGGTGTATGGGTAAGATCAATCTGCTTTAATCTTCTCTCCAAAGGATAAGCTGAGAAAACTGGTATTCCATCAGGGAGAGTAACTTGTGGCAGAGATTGTCTTTGCTTTACAAAATCGACTGATAGGAGCGGGTAGAGCTTTTGAAGAATACGTGCAACTGTTAGTTGTGTAACTCCGTGGATTGGATAAATGAGAAATACAGAAGAAAGAGGAGAATCTGAAAAAACAATCTCCAGAACAGCATCCACTACATCTGCATCCAGTATGGGATAAAGCATATCAAGACCCGAGTTAGGAAGATCTATCCGACCGTAAGTCTTAGCATTAAAAAGAAGACTCTTTACTGGAGAAGTGGGGGATAGAGATTGACCAAACACATCACCATAAACAAGAATCTGTACTTTTTCATAATGACTAAAAAGTATTCTCGGAAGATCTTTTTTAAAATGAAAAATATCAGTAAGAACAATAAGCTTTGCCTGTGAATCTTTCGCTTTTTTAATAAATGAAGGAATTGCATCCAGCAGCTCTTTCTCACCCTGATAAAAAAGGAAAATAAAAGGAAAACTATTATCAGGAATAACAGGAATCTTTTTTAGAAACGGGACATGAATAATGTTTTTTAATGGTTTTGATTCTTGAGAGCTAACCAAGAGAGTCAAATGCTTCTCCTGCAGTTTCTCTGCCAATAGAGGACCGATCTCTCCCTTTTTATCCACTATAAGAATTGGTCGATCGTTATCAGATTTTGCAAATATAGGTGAGGTCATAGGCAGTAGTATCATTGTAGCGTAGTCTGTCAAAATCCCCAAGAGATGTTTTTGCAAATAGATTACATTGATAACCCAATTCGAAAATTTTTCTTTTGCGAATGATGAAAAGATTGTCAATAAGCTCTAATTTAGAATATATTCGATGAAATTTTACTTCTTGTAAATCAAATCTTTTACCCTTTTAAAGAAAAGCGAGAGAGCATAAATGCTATAAGAAGCGAGAGTAATATTCTGCCCTGATGGAGAGTATACAGATAATGATCAAACATTCCCAAAAATATAATGAGGAAAAAAAGTGCAAATTTTCCTTCTCTAACCAAAGAAGGGGAATCTTTGATCCTTTTAAAAAGCCGGACAAGAAATATAACCATACTGAGAACACCGACAATTCCCATCTCTGACCAAACCAAGAAAAATACGTTATGAACAGGTTGTAATATTTGGTATCTGCTCTCAATCTTTCCTAGCTGAATAAGGTAATTTTGCAGTCCCACGCCAAAAAGAGGGTAAGAGTCAATTATGCTCATTGCTTGATTAATTTGTGTAAAACGAGATATAACCGATTCATCTGTCATTTTGAGCTCTAAAAAACGCGGTGAAAGACCAAACAGGATTAACACTAGCGCTGATACTAATAAGAGAATAATTCCTCCTGTTAGAATATGTATTCTCAGAGTTTTCATTCTTAGAACATAAAAGATCAGCACAAGAAAAAATGCCACAATTGCACTTCTGCTCATACTCAATAAAAGTGCCATCAGACTAAGGAAAACTGCACCAAGAATAAATAACGCAGTTTTATTTATAACTTTCTTTTGCAAGTAGGGATGCAATCCCCAATAAATAGCAACTGTTATAACAGCTGTAAGAAACCCACCAAGTACGTTAGGATGAGGGAAAGTAGCATATGGTCGAAGTACTAATGAACCAGACAGAGATGCATTGGCAATACCGGGTGTTTGTGCACTAAAAGACCGCTCGCCCAAAAAATACAGCCATCCTCCAACAGATTTCTGGAGAAAAAATTGAACAAAAGCAAGAGCTGATATCCAAATGGCTGCAAGCAGAAGAACACGAAGACTCTTTCTCAACATCCCTTTCTTAGAAAGAAGATGCGCTGATAAATAACTGAATAAACCATATTCACTAAAACGTATTATCCCTATTATGGTATTGAGCGGTTCTATAGAAAAGATTAAATTAACAAGAGCAAAAAAAATTATCATTCCAAAAAGCGGCGAACGAAAAAAACGCCAAGGGAACTCTTTGAGTGAAAAAGCGCAAAAAAGGATAATTAAAATATCTGTAAAATATAACGTGGGAGCTAAAAAATCAATGCGTAGTCCTGAAACTGTTGCGAATGCTGGCCAAAAATGCTTTCCTAGTTGAACCGGAAGAAGTAATAATATAAGTAAAAAAAGAGTGTGGGAAGGATTACTCGCGAGGCTTGACCACCAATACACGATCCTTGCCCTCACCCATTGACTCGGTTGTGACACGGTCATCATTGGAAAGAAGCAGATGAATTACACGACGTTCCCAAGATTTAAGAGAAGATAGTGTGTGGGCTCTTCCTTCCTGAAGAACTCTTTCTTTTGTTTGCAAAGCAAGCCGTTGCAAATACTCACTCCTATTTTTCTTGTAATCACCAACTTCCACTGAGATACGAATAAATTTACCCAATTTTTTAGAAATCATTAAAGAAAGAATCAGCTGTAATGCTTCCAGAATCTCTCCGTGATAACCTATCAAAATACCGCTATCTTCTGAACTCAAAACCACATCTGCTCCTTCCTTAGAAACTGAGACATCAGCTGTTGCATTAACATCTAGTTTTGCAAGAAGCTCTTCTACTGTCTGTTTAATTACCTGCTGTTCGTTTTGCTCTGTCATAGATCTCCTTCTAAAAAATCATTTTTTCTTAGAGTTATTTTTTTCCTTACTTAATCCTAGTTTTAAGATAAAGGGACTAAGCCCTCCCCATCCTTGTATTTTATATTGTTGTATGATACCAAAAACTGTGAAAGTAATCCAGTAGAGAGAAAGTCCCACTGGAAATGTATAGGAGAAAAAACCAATCATCAGTGGGAAAATATACGTTGACTGAGTTTGAAATGCTGCTGCAAAATCACTTGAGGCATCAGAAGTTTTTTTGGTCTTCTGATCACTTTTTTTAACAGAGCTTGTTGCAAACATCATTTTGGACTGCAAAAACTGAGTAAAACCCGTAAGAAAAGGGATAAAGAGTACCCATACACCTAAAATGTTTATAAGCTGAGAAGGAGTCTGACCAAGAGGAATACCGAAAAAATGTGTATCCCACATTGTTTTCAGTTTAAGTACATCTATATACACCAATTTATTAATCTCATTTAATGTCGTATGTTTAACCACATGCTGGAGTACTGAATATAATCCCCAAATCACCGGCAACTGGATCAAAACAGGAAGACAACCTGCTGCGGGATTAATACCATATTTTTTATAAAGAAGCATTGTTTCAGCTTGTAGCCGTTGAGGATTGTTTTTGTATTGTTTTTTTAATTTTGTCAAAAGAGGGGCAATCTCCTGCATTTTTTGGGAAGCTTTCAACTGCTGCGACATCAGAGGAAGAAGAAGAAAGCGAATCGCAACAGTAAGAAGAATGATAGCAAAACCAAGCGCAGATGGAACATGAAAAAGAAGCAATAGTTGATAAATTGCGATAAGTAAATTCGTAATTGGTTGAACAATAAATAATTCAAATATGTTTCCCATGATTAATCCTTAAAAAAGGTTGACAGGAGAGAAGCCTTTTTAAAGCCATCCGTGATCCTTGTATTATACCATGTCTTTTAATAACAACAATCGCATAATCCGAACAACTTAGATTGTATCTGCACATTCTCTGTACTCCGAATATTTGTTTAAGAAAAGGAGATAAAAAAAATTGATATGCTTTTATCACTCCTATAAAAAAATATTTCATATGATCAATCGTCCTTTCCTCATCAGATCTTCAAGAAGTAAACGAGCATCGAAATTTTCAGGGTGTTTTTTAACAATTGCAATCATATCATATGAATCAGTTAGTTGAGGATAGAGCTCTCTAAAAGCGTCATAAAAAGAACGTCTAATTTTATTACGAACAACAGCTCTTTTATCTATCTTTTTGGAAACAATAACTCTAAAGCGGGAATGTCCTTGGTTGTTTTTTATAACTTTAAGCACAAGAGAAGAATTACTAAAAACAATTGGATTGGCAAGACGAATACGTGCGGGGAGACGGAGTTCTCGTTTAAGCATGATTAAACAGTAAGCTGTAATCTTCCTTTTTCCCGACGACGCTTTAACACTTTTCTACCGCTATGAGTTGCGGATTTTGCGCGAAAACCATGCTTTCTTTTTCTTTTAACCTTTTTAAGCTTAACAATTTTTTCCATAGCTTATCCTTGAATAAAGTATAACAAAAAAATGAATGATTGACAATTTATTGGTAGCGTATTGTTGTCATACTTACTTAAAATATCAAACAATCACAGCTGCTTAATCATTTTGTCAGTTTAAAAAGATTTTGTATCTAATCTATTTTTTCTTTTAATAATATTCAATTACGAATACTTTCTGCTTACAAAATGTTATAAGACTTGACAGCAGTTATCCACATTTGTACACTGCAAATTACTCTTTGCCCACTAGCACTTATATAAATCACTTGTTTATGAAAAACGAATTAAACACACTCTGGAAAACTGTACTTTCTGATCTTGAGAAAAAAGTGTCGCGAGCTAATTTTTTGACTTTTGTTAAAACCCTTCACCTTATCTCACTGGAGGACCGGATTGCAACTATCGCTACACCCTCAACTATGGTAATGAGCCTAATGGAAAAACGTTTCCAAAAGGATATCAAAGAATCTTTAAAAAAACACACAGGTGAAGATATTGATGTTATATTTATTGTCAAAGGAGTACCTTCTCCATCACATATAGATCAGAAAGAAGGTACACTTTTTTCTTCTCTTATATCATCTCCACCAAAACCTCAAACACTCTCTATTGGCCATCCTCCGCGAGTTAGGGCAGATTATACATTTGAAACATTTGCAGTATCTAGCAGCAATCAACTTGCATTCACTGCTGCGCAAAAAGTAGCTTCTGTGCCGACAACATATAATCCTTTATTTATTTATGGACCAGTTGGGGTAGGAAAGACACATTTAATGCATGCTGTTGCTAACCATCTCTATCAACTTCACCCTGATCGCAAAATAATATATATAACAAGCGAAGAATTTACAAATGAGGTGGTGGAAGCTATCAGAACCAACAGTACGGCGCAAATGAAAAAAAGATTCCGATCAGCCTCCCTTCTTTTGATAGATGATATCCAGTTTATTGAAGGAAAAGAAAGAGTTCAAGAAGAACTGTTTCATACCTTTAATACCCTAATAGATAATGGTGCACAAATTTGCCTGACATCTGATCGAGCACCAGAAGAAATAAAAAAACTTGAAAAAAGGCTCTTAAGTCGCTTTGCAGGAGGATTGACTGTTGATATTGCTGAGCCTGATTTTGAACTTAAAACTGCTATACTTTTGAAAAAAGCAGAGAAGTTTGGCTATTCACTACCCATTGATGTAGCAAAAATTATTGCTGATCGCGTCCAGGATGTTAGAAGTTTGGAAGGTCTTCTTCTTCGTGTCATAACGCATGCCTCAACGCTAAATGGAGATATTACCATAGAGACAGCGCGTCGGGCTATTGGAGAAGCTAAAGAGGAACAACGTGGACATATTCATGCAGAAGATATTATCAAAACTGTATGTAATTATTATGGTATCAAGCCAACAGCTCTGAAAGGACCAAAAAGAGAAGCATCACTAGTAAAAGCAAGACAAATCACAATGTATCTTCTAAAAGTAGAGCTTGGATTAACTTTTGTTGAAATTGGCAACCTGCTTGGAGGCAGAGACCATACAACTGTTATACACGGTGTGGAAAAAATTGAAAAACTTGTGGAAAACAAGGCTAAAATTTCTGAGGATATTATGGGGATAAGAAAAACACTTAATGGGTAAAACTGAAGGAAAAATCATTTTTTGGGTTTTCAGATTTTTTTCCCCAATTTTATCCCCAACATATACACAAAACAGAATATTCACTAAATAAAAAAATATTCTCACATATAGGATTTGCGAGTTTTTCTTTTATTAAAAATAATTGTTTGAGAAAAGAGGGTTATTTACAAATTTTATTAATTTCTTAATAACTTTATAGGGCAATTTAATCTTGCATTTTTCCACTTATCCATATACACTACTACAACAACAGATATGTATTTATGAAAGTTAATATTCTTGCAGAAAATCTACAAAAAAAATTATCTTTTGTAAATCACGCTATTTCTATTAGAAACGATCTTCCAATACTTCTTAATATTCTTATTGAAGCAGAGGGTAATAAAATAAAACTGAGTAGCACTGATCTTGAAATAGGTATTCAAACAACTCTTCCTGCAGATGTTCTTGAAGAAGGAGGAACAACAGTTCCCGCTCGACCATTTACAGAGCTTATTAATTCTCTTCCTAATGAAGCAATAACACTTGAGACAGAGGATAGATTGCTTAAGGTAACAAGTAAAAAAACAAAAAGTTCTTTCCAAACAATACCCAAGGAAGATTTCCCCAAACTATTTGAGGAAAAAGGCGAGCTTTTAGCTGATATACCTTTCCTTTCATTAAAAAGAGATTGTTCAATGGTAGTGTTTTCTGCGAGTACTGATACTACAAGACCTGCCCTATCAGGAATATTGATGAGGAAAGAAGAGTCAGGATTTATCTTTGTAGCAACAGATGGTTATAGACTTTCATTAAAACATTTAACATCCAATGGTTTAAAAGGTGAAGACCAGTCAATAATTGTTCCAGCTCGTGTATTTAGAGAAGTTCTTTCAATGAAAGAAGATGCAGAAAATATTCAGATCTATGTCTCTAAAGGAAGCAATCAAGTAATTTTTGAACAAAACGATACGCTTCTTGTTGGAAGATTAATTGAGGCAGAGTATCCTAATTATCAGCGCATTATTCCCTCAGATCATGCCTCTCATGTTGTTTTTGATCGTGAAGAGTTGTTAAGGGCTGTTAAAATTTGCTCTATTTTTGCCAGAGAAGCAGCAAACATCATTAAACTTTCACTGAGAAAGACAAGCATTATTGTTTCATCGCATACTCCTTCAGTTGGAGAAAATATGGTTGAGACTGATGCACAACTTACAGGTGAGGAGAATGAAATTGCTTTTAATGCTCGATATCTTTTGGATGTGCTTTCTAATGTACCTGCATCTGAGATGGTTTTTGAGATGACAGGGCCTTTGAATCCCGGTGTATTTAAAATAAAAGACGATGAGTCATTTCTTCACTTGATTATGCCTATTCGTGTTCAAGAGTAGATTTTAGAGTGTTGGTTGATACTTAATAACTACCTTAGATGATGAAGTAAGTCCATTACTTCGTAACCACGACAATGCTTCTTGCCGATAGCGCAAAGTGTCTTGGGTAAATGTTGAGCTATCCTTTTTGGCAAAAGTAGTAATAAGTATATAGTCATCACTATCTTTGTACTCTATTACAAATGTTTTTTGAGGCGACCAATAAGGCAGCTTATCCCAAAAGGGCTCTTTTTTTAATTTCTCAAGATACTCAGGGTTTTGGGTTGGAATAAGAGGGACTTCCTCTGTTTGCGGTAGATTGCTTTCTGATGGCACTTTAGGAATAAGAGTGAAAGTAATGCGTTGATATTTTTCTGAGAGTTTTATTACTTTTTCCTCAGAAACATATCCTTCTAAGGAAAGAGTAATTCGAAGTTGTTTTCCGCGTGGAAGATCTTTTAAAGTAAGTGGTGTCTTTGCATCTAGTTTTTTACCATCAAGAGTAACCTCTGCTCCGGAAGGATTACTTTCGATTAAAATCTGGGATTTCTTCTCAGGCAAAAACAGCAATCCGATAATAATAACACAGACTATTGAGAGGATAACAACGAATCCTATACGCAGAAGAAAAACAATATTTGAGTTATTCATATTAATATTCTACACCTTGAAAATATGCCTGCTTTACAGCATTATAAGTGCAGGGAAAATCCTTTTTTAAGTTTTTAGATGCACCACGATAATCAGCAATAACCTCCTCTGCAGCAGTCATATAAAAAGCAAGAATTTCTGAGTTATTTTCATTCCAGTTAGTAAATCCGTAATTACTAACTATCTCACCGCAACTCTCAACTTGACGATAAGCATCGTTTCCACCTAGATATCCAGCCAATCCTCCATTAGGAAGTCCTCCTGATGCAGAGTGTCCTATTTCATGAGCAAAAAGCCACTCCATTACAAGTTGTGAGGCGGCGTTGTTAATATCATTGGTAATCACAATAAGGCGCGAGTTTGGTTTTGTTCCATACTGGGGATACACCTGACCAGCATAATATCCCCACGTGCCATCATTGCAAGCAAGAGGATAACAAGTAGCACGAGTTATCTCCAGAATATAATTTCCAATTGCCAAAGCACGATATGAAGGAGCGGCATATATTCTCTGTACAACATTCCAGAGAGCAGTTAGTTGTTCTTTAGTCCAGCCATTAGATGGAGGGCTATAGCCGCTTTCTGTAGGACACACTTTATAGTCGTTGCATAATTTGCTTTTCATTTGTTGAACATCTGCAGGTGGCGGCTCTCCTACATTTCCACTTCCTACGGTGGGAGAGTTGGTGTTTAGTGTGTTTTCTTTACATCCTAGTTCATCCTCGCTCACCCCTTCTACTGTTCCCACTTTGGTGACACAATAACCACTTCGAGCTTCTTGAGCATAAGTTGTTGGCAGAATAAAATGTACCAAGATTATGTTGATTATGACTATCCAAAAATATTTGCAATATTTATTGAATGAGTATTTCATGAATGAATCCTCCCTAATCAAGAATATCCGGAACTTTTAATAAAGGAACTTTTATTTGGTATTCAGTTATAAGTCTTTGTTTATTATCAAAAATTTTGATTGTGTACAGCACATCAGGTTTCCAGAACTCAGGCGGATCGGGAAAAATTATAAGACTGTTTGCAGTATCTCCTCTCTGAACTTTCAGAGGAAGTGGAGGAGATGCAATCACTTTTACATCACTAGGAGTAATGTCTTGGGAAAAAGTCACCTCAATTTTTTGTGAAGGATTTTTAATTGTTTTTCCTGTAGAATCCTCTTTTGGTGATGTGGTTATTGTTTGAATAGGAGAGCGAGAAGCTGGAAAAGAAGAAAATGAAGATTCTTTTTTGGGTGAAGGAGTGGGGGATGGAGATTGCTTTTCTCTAGGGTTCGGAAACAAATTCATAACAAGAACAAGAAGAATTATCAAGGTAATAATAGCAAGGATAATAGTGAAAAAAAATAATGTTTTTGGGAATTTTAGAATCATCAATTACATTTTACGTACTGATCTGCGTTCCTGCAACCTTGTATTCCGTCAAACCCACATGGACCTCCAATTCCTATTTGAAAATGAACATGTGGACCGGAGTTAAAGACTTGAAAAGATCCCGAATATCCAACAACATCTCCAGATTTATAGTATTTATCAACCTCAACTGGATTGCTTTTTCTACTGTGATGAAACTGCATCCAAATAGGTTCATCAGTGATATCATCGCTGCAGCTGACAATCTGAATAACCTGATCTGGCTCTTTACCTGTTTGATTATTATATCCTTTACAGGTGACAGAATGTGCTTCACCATTTATCGAGATTTTAGGAATATAAACAGGCCCATTTAAAGGATTAGTAATATCAATAGCATAACTTGCAGAATCAACTCCAGCAGCGCAGTAATCACACACTCCTCCATACATGCTACAAACGCTTGCTTGGTAGGATGCAGTGCAATGACATGCAGGAGCAACTGCGCTTCCCTGCTTTGTACCGCAGGTGATAGGTCCTACTCCAGGGCAAGTGGCATTGGGATTGGGTGGATTAGTTGTTGATGTGGTTTTTTCTCCTGATTGGGGATTTCCTTGCCCTCCTATAGCTCGAGCTATGGCTCTACTGCTGTAGAAAAGGTCATTTCTGACAAGGGGTAGAATAGTAATCGTAAATTCTTGAGGTGCAAAGGTTGATACTGTGCCTGTGTTATCACTCATTGGTATTCCTTTATATTTATCAGCAAGCGCTTTTGCTCTGTTGGAGAATGTTTGCATGAACTGTTTATAGTAGGGTGCCCATCCCTCCATTGTGGATCGCCAGTTATCATTTGCTGCTATATCTGATGCAATTTCTCTTGCGAGAGCTATTGCACCAAGGTCTTTATCCATAAGAAGAATAGCAATTGCTTGTTGAGCAGAGCTGTCTCCACTTTGTGCACGGCTAGCAAGCGTCGTCAAAGCTATTTCCGGAAAGGATGGGGGGTTGGTAATTTTGCCACCAGAGTCATTGATGACTCTTTGTCCTACTTCTTTCACTTTGGATGGATTAGATGCGCTTCCTTGTCCATATGCAGCTTCAAAATCCTCGACAATATGTGATGTTGCTTGGGAGACTTGAATACCATATCCTACCTGCCATCCTCCTGAGTAGTACCCTCCTATACACCCTCGATTGATCTCTTTGTGTGTGTCTTGACAGTTCCAGAAAAAGCGATAACCTCCAATTCCCTCAACAGCGCCTGTCCAGATCACAGAAAGAAAAGGATCAATATATTTGGGATCACCATTTTTGACTTTTGTACGCAGATAGCTTTGGTATTTGGCAACTAATGATCCCAGTGTATTCATATCATTCATCTGACTTTCGGAAAAATTGATATCAGATGGACCATTGGGAGGTGGAAGATTGTAAGGAGACTGCGTATATTTATTAAAGTTCACAGATGAAGCCTGCGATGTGCTAGGAGTTCCTGTTAGTTGTCCACTGGATGATCCTGATTGATTGTTGATCATTCCTTGATTTTCTCTTACTGACCAAATAACAGCTGTGACTTTTTCTAAACCATTGGGGAGTATCTCTTTTTTTGTTGTATATTTTCCTGATGCACTAATAAAAAGAGCATTTTCAGGTATCGGATCTGTAACAATAATATCCTCTGCCTGACCCTCATATACAACGCGAATAGTATAAGTAATTTGTGATTCTTTGATACGCTCTGCTATTTTTTGGAGTTCTTGCTGGTACTTATCAACAGTGTCGCCAACTGCTTTTAGACTATCACTAATTGCTTCAAAAAGATTGGTATCCATTGCCGCTAAAACCCTTGCAGATGTTGATGCACCTTGGACAGTTGCACAGTTTCTCCCTCTGCAGAATGTCTGAGATTCAGGATTGGTTACTTGCTGATCAGTGGTATTTTTAGAAACTTCAGTAAAGCGTCCTTGCATCTCGGTGGTGGATTCGTCTCCACCTATTGTTAATAGCAATATCAGCAAAATAAGCAGTATAGCAATAACTATCCAAGTTGCTGGATGAGCTAGCAGAGGAGCAGCTCTTGCTGCAAGTCCTCCAATTCTTGCAGCACTGCTTATTCCCAATCTTCCTGCTTGTCCAACTCTTGCTCCTAACATTCTCGTGAGTTGTTTTTGAGGAAGTGGTGGTCTAGAAAATGATCGCAGTGGTCTATTAGCAGATCTTGAACGAGAGGGAGAAGAGCTGCGATCATCGGTACTCTTTTCTGCTGATTGTGTTAGGTTTTGGGATCTATTTTCCTTTTTGTTTGATGAAGAGGATGAAGAGGAAGAAGAATTATCATCTTCATCAGAAGATTCTTCTTCTCCAATCACTTTTTCATTATCAGAAACAAGATTTTCACTGGAATCTATACTTATCTTTCTGCTGTCCAAATCAACAGGAGAAGAAGGAGATTGTTTATTTTCTGAAGTTGATGAGATGGTAGTTTGTTTTTTTAATAATCCGACCACAAAATTAAGCGCGTTGTCAAATTGAGCATAGGCTGAAGCTTTTTTAGGAAAATGTTCTGCAAAATAGCGGTAATAGGGAAGAATTGCTTCAATAGTTGCCCGCTGCAGAGGAATAGGAGGAGTAGTGGGTGATCTTTCCCAATCTTCCAAAACACGATTCATTGCTTTATCAACTTCAGCCTTTAGTTTTTGGAAAATAGGATCACTTTCTGGACTAACTTTTCCTGTTTGGTCTTGATAAATTTTATTTGCCTCTTGATCTTTATATTTCTGAGCAAGCTGCGGGAATTGTCTGACGAATAAAGCAAGAGTATCTTTATCAAGCGATGAGGATCCTTTTCCCAATATATAATCTTGACCTTTGACACTGTTGATTGATTCATGGTTTTCTGCTTCCCAGCGTTTGATTTGTTCTTCCCTAAGTTGTTGATAAGAGGGATCTTGTTTGATTTCCTCACTAAAGGGGATTTCTATATTGAAGTCAGAAAGCGGTTGAAATGCTGCCTTTTGGGAAACGAGTATGGAATCTCGTGTAGGAGATGTAATAAAAACAAAGGGTACAAGCTCTGCGTCTATTTGAGTAGAAGGCAAAATTTGTTTTTCAGGGGTATCCAGCTCAGAATCGTCACCTGTTTGATTGACACCTGTTTTATCAGAAGTAGTATTCGTTCCATCAGCTTGATATGGGGTGGGTTGATTGTTTTCTGAGGGTGCTTGTTCCGCGTCAGTAAAGGAGGGCATGGTATTGAAAACAACTATTTTAAGAGGAGGCTGGAAATAGCGAAGGTTTACCACCCTGTGGATAGTTCTATTGTTGAATTTAGTAAGTGCAGGGTGTTGAAACTCGAGAAGATAGCGTTTGAGAAAAAGAGGTTTTGTTCGGAATCTGCCCTCTGAATTGGTCATCTGTTGATCTATTTCTTTTTTGGTTGGAATGTCTTTTACAATAATTGTTGCTCCAGCCAGAGGAATTTCTTTGTTGTTTTTATCTTTTATTACTAGTGATCCAGAGATTGCTTTGAACGATAAGTAAGGAAGAGGTTGTTTTTTATTTTGCTTTTCATCCTGCGATTTTTCTACTTCGTCTTCAATTTGTTTAAGGATTGCTTCTTGTACATCCTCTTGAGTACTTAATGGACCCAAAAGCCATAAATCCTCAATACGAACAGTTGGAAATTCTTGATGAAATTCTTCAAGTGGTTGTTGGTGGTTTTCACAAAATTCTCTCCATTGTTTTTTTGATGAGATAGAAATAAGAAAAGGAAATTTTTCCAAGAGTTCAGACCATGCTTGAGAGTACTCAAATGCAATCTTGGGATTAACTTTTAGATATTTAAGAGCTTTATCCATGGCAGGGGAAGATAAGAAATATCCTTACTCTTTTCTTATACTAGCAAAAATTAATTAGATTGCTAAGAGGAGCCTGGTTGGTTAGTAGTTTGTTGTAGAGATCCTTCTGTTAAAGGAGTAGGAGGAGAAGGCGGTAAGTTTTCATTAGAAGATGGAGTAGAGGGAATTGAGGAATAAGATGTTGTTAAAGTACCATTAGAATCTTCATTTGTTGGGATTTGGCTGGCTGTTGCATTCTCTTGAGAAAGATTTTGTTGCTCTCGCTCAATAATTTCTTGGGGATTGGAGGTTATTAACTCATGCTCAAAAGGAGCAGCGAGTACTTTCATCGCAACGTGATTTTGACCCGCAAAGAAAAGACCTTCTCCTATATCTGCTGAAAGAAGAAGCTCTCTTTCTCCCTCAGAAAGATAAAAAGTCTCTCCCACTATATCTACTTCAGCCGTTCCTTGTTTAAGAAGAATTTGAATAGATGAGTTGGTAAGAACAGCTTTTCCATAATCTGTTTTGAGAAAGTCTTCAACATCCTGTGTGGCAGTTGTTAATCCTAGATAGTATTTGCGTGCGCGTTTGGCAATTGAGTAGACAAATGAGGCAGAATCTTCGTATTTCATCATGTACCAACCCTCATCAAGTATAAGAAGACGTTTCTTAAGTGATTTCTTAACTTTTGTCCAGACAAAATCAAGGATAATATGCATGGCAACTGGCCGCAGTTCTTCTTCTAAGTTACGGATAGAGAAGACAGTTAACGGATTGGTAATATCAAAGTTTGAGGGTTGGTTGAAGATTCCAGCAGCACTTCCTTTGATGAATTTTTCAAGTCTGAAGGCGATTTCTTTTGCTGCTTGTGTTTCCATTCCAAGGAGTGTTTTGTAGAGGTCTTCCAAAAGAGGTGGTTCTTTTTTCTGTGTTTCAGGGTCTGGTGTAATTCCTTTTTGTCTGTAGGTTTCAACTAGCGCTTTATCCAAAATTGCATCGTGTTCTGCATCAAGTTCTCCGGTAATTAGTTTCAAAAGCCCATGCAAAGAGAGAATTTTTAACCCAAGTTCATTTTCACCGGGTTCATATAATTGTGAGAGATCAAAAGGATTAATTTTTACGGGCGCTGATGAACTGAATGAGACAATTTCTCCCCCTAGTGATTTGGTAAGTGTTTCATATTCTCCCTCAGGATCAATCACAATAACTTCTGTTCCTAACATAAACTGTCTCATAATTTCAAGTTTAATAAGATACGATTTACCGGAGCCTGATTTTCCTAAGACTACTTCATTCGCATTTTCCAGTGAAAAGCGATCAAAAATAATTAAAGATCCATTCTGTTGGTTGATGCCGTACATGACTCCTTTATTTTGTGTGAGAACAGCCGATGTAAACGGGAAGGTAGAGGCAAGAGAGGTCGTATCCATATTGCGTGTTATAAAGAGTTTATCTTGACCATAAGGTATAGTTGATTTAAATCCCTCTTCCATCTGCAAAGTTGCGGATTTTGCTGAAATAAGAAGAGATGAGAGTGTGGTTTTTAGCTGCTTTGAAGCCTCTTCAAGTTCGTTGAGATTATCTGCTGAGAGTGTAAGATAAAAACTAAATTGAAAAAATCTCTCAACTCCCTTGGCAAGCTCTTCTTGAAGAGCGAGTGCATCTTCAAGTGCTGCTTCTACTCGAGGGTCAGCAGGTCTGCCTTGTTCTGCTTCGGATTCGATTGTTGCCTCCATCTCTGCAATCTTTCTTTTTAGATCATCCAAAACATCTGATGCTGATGTTGGGTAACAAAACATAGCGATATCTAGTGTATGGTCAAAATCAATGATTGGCTCAAGCCATCCTGGGGAGACAAAGCGGGGGTAGCCAACAACAAAAAGTGTGGTAAAGAATTTTTCTCCAACGCGAATGTATTTGAAATCAACTTCAACCGAAGAAGGAGCGATGATATCTACAAGCGATACCATTCCTTTCTCAAGATTGGCTATTCCAGGAGTCGGGTGGGTTTTGTGTGTAATTTGAGATTGTTGTGTTTTTTTTCCTCCAAAAAGTTTCATACTTTACGCTGGTTTGATAATGGGTGTGTTAATATCCATCTCAGCTTGTGAAGCTTGAATGGGTGAATCATTAAAAATATCATAATACAGCTTGATCAGATCTTCTTTTTCAAGCGTTCTTGATGAAATAGCTAGCTTTGCAAGCTGTGCGTGTAAGGATTCTGCTTTACTAAGAAGTGTTTTTTTGGCTGCTTCAACTAAGGCGTATTTTTCAGATTCATTTTTACCAAACGTTTGTTTGACGCCACTTAAACCAGCTTCCAAAGATGAGAAAGGTATAACAATATAGAACGCTTTATTAAGAACAACATTGACTCTTACCATCTCTCTTACAAATTCGCGGTAAAGCTTGATGTGTTGGGAAAGAAGCTCGTTTTTGGTCATTCTTTCTGCCTCTTCAAGGTCTTTTATATAGGAGGAGATATCCATGCGTTTATTGCGGATAATAATTTGAATGGGAAAGGTTAAAGAGTTAAGCAGTGCAGCATAGGCGTAGATTCTTGCATCCTGTTCTTTTTTGGAGAGAAGTGTAAAATTGCTAGCGGTGATCTCAATAACCAGCGCTGCGTTCCCACCAGTAAAAATTACTATATTATCAACAATGTCAACAATCTCTGTAAATTTTTGTGTTGTAGCATGTGTTTTTTGAGCAGGTGACTTCATACTAAATCTTATCTTTATGCTAAACTCAAGCAATCTTTTATTTACAATATTTTAACCAAATAATTCACGCCTCAGTTCTTCTCTGGCATCTGTAGATATAACTTCAAGGGGCAACATGACTTCTCCTTTAGCCTCAATTTCTACTGTGTCAAAGCGATGAATACCTCTAGGATCTTCAAACTCAGCTGTATAAACGCCGTTTGCAAGTGGAGTGGCTGATGCAAACTGACCCAAGCCGTTAGTTTTGAAAGCTCTTACAGGGTTACCATCTTTATCTTTAATCTCAATTAGTATATTGGGTAATAAATTACCGCGTGGATCTTTGACGATGCCCATAATAATATTAGGAGCATCAGGCAGTTTCGGAAGACCTACTTTCACAGCTTGGTCTTTGGGGATACTATGTACATGCTGTGATTTTTCGGCAACTTTTGTCTTCTCTATAACTTTTTGTTGTTGGGAAAGCTCCATTTGTTGTTTGAGTTTCTTAAGTTCTTCTTCTAGCTGTTGTTTTTGTGCCAGGATATCATTGAGTTGTTTTTCTAGGGCTTCGACCTCATTATGGATTGTTTCTGTGGGTTGATTTGCTTGTTGAAGTTGAGCCTCTTCTTGTTTGGCGTTCTCAAGCTCTTTTTTAATAGCCTCTGCTTCTTTTTCAAGCTCATGTTCAAGATCTTCGGGAGATTGTGCGATCTTAGTTCTAAGCATCTCCTCCTCAGAGAGCTGATGAGTTTTATCCGTGTTATCACTTCTAATGGATATAAGTTGTGCAGTAGTTATCTGAGGATTAAAGATAGATTGCAGGAAGGCTTCTTCTTTTTCATCCAGAACGCTGCGATTTTTGTGCATAACAGATTGTAGATATGCGGCAAGTTCACGTTCTCGTTTTTCTTTTTCTTTATCATGCTGTTTTGCTTTTTGATCCAAGTCTTTTCTTAGAGAGGAAAGATCAATTGTGGATATGGCTAAAGTCCCACCAGATTTTACATAAATGTACTGTGTTGGGCTAAAGAGTGCTTTGAAAAAATTGGCAATCATCAAATCCATTGGCCGTCCTTCAATAGGGAGAAAGGCAAGAGCAGCTCCCACCCCAGCACAAAGTGGGATAAAGATAATCTTGATGAGGATAAATATGGGAGAATAATAGAAGATGACTGCCAGCACAGACCCAGCAGCTACATAGGCAAATTGTTTGACAGTCATGTTTCCGATAAGCCGGAACTGAAATCCTGTCACATCTTGTGGTATAGGATGGTTTTCCATAATCAATTCAAAAGTTAAGTCTCAAAGTACAATTAAGATAAATAGGTACTACTATTCATCACAGTGTATAACGTGAAAAATCTACTTTCAAGATTATCAAAATGGGTCAAATAATTATCTAACTAGTACGGTTTTTGTGAAAATTATTTTTCTGGAATGGATTTTGCAGCCTCAGCAATTACAAGGATTGATAACAAAAGTAGAATCCCAATACCTAAAGATGTTCCTTTAGCAATCTCTTTGAGATTGGCTCTTAGATGTTCAAGTTTTTTTTGTGCTTCTTCGTTATTTTCAGCTTGTTGAATAAGATCTCCTGCAATAGTTGAGATAAGAGCATCAATATCTCCAGATCTAATTGCAGTGATAATTTTTTTTGCTTTATCTTTATCTATCAAACCATTTTCCATACTGGTCAGATACGACTCAAATAGATTATTGCTTTCTAGATCAGAGCTAAATTTTTCCCAAAGCAGGAGTTGAGACTTTAGATCCTCAGCCTGTTTTTGATCTGTTGGATTGCTACTTCCTTCCAGTCTAGCAATTTCTGTTTTTAATGATGCGATGTGGTGATCAATGCCATTTTTATTACATCCTAAAACATTAAGAATATGTTGAAGAGATTTTACATCTGCGAGATTTTGCCGCTGAAGTAAAACATGAATTTCTTGCAGACTTTTCTTTTGTTCCTCTGAGAGAGAAGAATTTTCTTTTGTTACGTTAGCTATGAGCTGGTCAATATCATCCGCCGTGATAATACCATTAGATTCTGCAGTTGTTGTAATAATTTTATTGATTTCTTGAGAATCAATATTTTCTGGAATATTTCCTTCATTCAAAATCACTTCTTTTTGCAGATTAAGTAATTGTCTCTCATCGCTACTAAAAAGCGTGTCTATTTTGTCAGATTCTACTAATCTTTGTGCTGCAAGAATGTCTTTTACAGGGATGATTCTTCCCACCTCAGATCCGTGTACGGTCAAAACTGTACAGGTAAATGTATCATCAGCATTTCTTCTTTTGATACTCAGTAAACGCTCCTTTTTTTGACTATCCGTTGGTACATATACCTCATTCCCTTGAGCAAAGGATATATCAACCTCTTTTCCTATATCAATTTTGCTTAAAAGATCGAGCTGATAAAGTGCATTCTCTGCAGGAGTTAGCTGTTGACCGTGATCAATTTTTTTACGTATTTCTCTTATTTTTCTATTGATCAGGGCATCTCCCAAAAGGAGGATCTCCTCTTTTTGTCTTTCTCTTGTTACCTCACGGCTTTCTTGTTTTTTTTCTGTCTCAGCTTCTTCTTTTTGCGTATCTTGAGAGGGTGATTCTCTGGTAGAAGACTCAGGATTGGTGTTAAAAGGATTAATGTCCAAATCATCTATTCCTTCTTTATTATCTTGAGAGTTATTTGGACTGGACGATTCTGGATGCAAAGATTGTTCATGTTGATCAACTGGTTTTGAGTCCATAGTTTGATAATACTTGATTCAACTGCCTATATCAACTATGATTTTTATATATGGCTGATATAACAGTGCCCGAGTCTGCTGTAGCATCTGATAAATCCAAAACCTCAAAAAAACAAGCACCCTCAGAGCCTGAGAGCACTCTTAAATTTCGTTTAAATGAGTTTCGATCCATAGAATCTCCGGGGAACGCCTTAGATAAAGCAAAACGTGAAAGAGGAGAATTTGAGGCTCAATGGGTAACAATAAAGGAAAGAACACTCAATCAATACAAAACTTATCTTGCTAATTATATGAAGAATCTGCAAGAGTTTTCTGAGGGTCCAGGAAAGGAGATTCTAAATCAACCAGGTCATGAGCATGAGAAGCTGCTTTTGCAGATTTTAGGAGGTGAAGATCCTGCTGAACGTGAGAGAAAAATCTCAGCCTTTCTTGAAAGTCCAGAAGGATGGATGTTAGCAACCTTGGTTATGGAACATCAATCAGCGCTGAAGCTCTATGCATTGGGGCTTTACGCTGCAACAGAAGCAAAAAATCCGGAGCCAACTGTTCCCGAAGAGGAGAAAATTTTTACAGGGGATGGAAAAATGGAAAAAGTAAGAGAATTTTGGATAAATAAAATCAGACCGCAATTTAAAAAAGCAGATCTTAGAGAAATGCTGTTCAGAGGAGTAGGAGTTGGTATTTTAACCTATTTGCAGTCAGGTAATCCAATTTGGGGAGTTGGCTCTGCTACTGCTATTATTGGCGCTGAGGCAGGAGCGAAAGGATTGATTGATGCTTTCCGCAGAGGGGAGGTAATAGATCTGAAGCGGTCCAAAGATGCACTTCTGGCAATGAAAAGTGATCCTAACACAGTTTTGTATATGCGCAAAATGTACGGCATAGATCTTGATGATTTTCAAGTTACACAAGCTGGTGACATACAGCTTAGGGCTGGCATACTTGCATCTACCCGTATGGATGAATTACAAAAAGAGGCAGTACAAGGATTGTATACAAGGTGGAGTTTTTATGAAAACTTGGGTATTCCCCGGTCAAAGATAGACATTCTTCCCGAACAATTTATTTTCAAATATGCTCAAGGAGAGACTCCAGAACAGACTGATGTGAGGATGCAGCAGCGGCTTAGAGAGATAGTTAACCCGCAGAATATGAATCCGCAGGATGTCCAAGATAATCTAAGGCGTCTCAACAGAGCACGATCCCAAGTTATGACAGAGATGATAAGAGACTATATTAAACGACAGGATACGCCTCTAGATTATGCAGGACCAATTACGTCTTTAAGAAGCAAAAAAGACGCCTACGAAGGATCAACAATCAAAGAACAAAAGACGAAAGCAGAAAGAGAAGAAATAGCAGAACTTGAGAAAGAAAGAGAAGAAATCAGGTCTGAAAGAGAAAGATTCACCATTGTGGATCAGAAGAGGCAAGAGCTTCAAGATATAGAAAGAAAATTAAGAGATTTGGGTGTGAGTAGCTTGCCTGATAACCCTACAATTGATGAGGTAGAACAAGTTATCGATGTTGAAATAAATAGTTTGGAGATAAATCTTGACCCCAACAATCCCTCAAGTCCTGTTGCTCAAAAGGAAGATGTATTGGCCAACAAAATGAATTTTATCAACACCACAATTGGTCAATTGCTTACTCAAGGAGGGAGACCCCAATTTAGCAGACAAAATGCCATCTTAGAACTTGTTGAGGAACGTGCAAAAAATCTTTATGATCAGCAGATTGCAGAATTAACTGAGGAAATCAACAAGATAAAAGAAAAAATAGAGAGACTCAAATCAATAAAAGAAGAATACAGGCAGAAAAGAAAAGAGTTAATGGATGAGGAGAGAAAGGCTATAGTTTATGCATCCAAAGAACTTAATGAGATTTATGCTGAGTACGCATTTATCATTAATACACAGAATGCAACTATTACAGATGCTGATCTTGCAGCACTTTCTTTAGATCAATTGAAAGCAAAACTTAAAGCTCCTCCATACAGTGCTAGAACTCAAAATCTTTCAGATGAAGAGTTACACGAGATTATTTATAGAGCAAAAGCCAAAAAGAAAGGAGAAGAGTTAGAGTCTAATTATCCTAGCAATTCTCAACAACTCAGAGCATATGAAGAAATTACTCAACCGGGAAGACCACTGTCAGCAAATGATTTATTAACTAAATCAGATACAGAATTAATCACAATTCTTAATAATTCTTATACAGGTGTCTTTTCTAATCCATCTTTTCCTCAAGGACCTCAAGGCCCTGATATGCGGCAGATTTTAGCCTTGGCAAAAGAGGAAGCCCGACGCAAAATGCTTCTCTGGTATGAAGCCAAACTGGATGCTCGAATAGAAGACATCGATCGAAGAATAAATGTGTTAAATAAAACGATAGAAGGAGTTGATGGGTTTGAGCAGGAAAAGGCAGTTATAAATACTGCACTTGATCTTCTTGATAGGCAATCAGTGCTGTTTACTGCAGTAAGAGAGCTGGGAGCTCTAGATGAAAAAAGCGAAAAATACTTCGATATCTCTAGAATCAGAGCAGATGATCCAACATATTCGCAGGCTGAAAGAAATCTTAAAACAGCAAATAATCAACAAATAGAGAAAGGATATTATGCAATAATGGATCTGCTTTTTGACTACCAGCAACGATCAGATAGAGAGGAGTATTTTAAGATCATATCATCTGTATTACCTCCTGATAAACTGGCCCAATTATTAAATGAACATTTTCACTTACGAAGAAGCAGAAATCCTACACTTCGTGTTATACTGACAGAGCTTTCAGCTAGGATTAATAATGGGACACTTGATTGGAGAGATCTTCGTCAGGGAGTGATCTTTATTACAGATAAACTTACACACGAAGCATTATCATTACCATAATATGGATTTTACGACAAAAACAATTATCAAGATTTTACCTTTTGAGAGAGAGTTTAAAGAACAGCTGCTTTTGGCGTTTGATACAATGGATCCTGATAGAAAGATCACAGTTGAGAGAGCGGTCTGGGATCTTTATGATGCTATTTATGAATTAAAACTGCAAGAGAATATAAATATTGCATTGCAAAATGCATTGGTGAATAAGGAAAAATTAGATTCTGAATTTTATAAAAGAGTGAAAAAAAAGACAGAAATGGAGCTTCTATCCTCAACTGCAACCACTGTTATGCAATCTGATTTGACGCAAGCTCGAGAAAAACTAGAACAACTTCTTCAAGAGAAGCAAACGGACACTGATTCGTAAAACTACCCCGAAAATCTAGATAAATTAATACACAAAAATTTATTTAATTAAATGTTTTTCCGATTATTAGTTTTTAGCGTATATTTACTGAAAAAATTTAGTTTGTATCATCTTAGTTAAGTACAAGTGTTAAACCCGAAGTTTTGAATACACTTGACACCTGTAATATTACCAATAAGGACGACGATCAGAAAAGCACTCAAAACAAGTATAAGCCCAATGATAGCAAAAGTCAGAGTTTTACGCGCACCTTCGACCTGTTTGGCATCACCACGTGATGTAATATATTTTATTCCTGAGAAGATAATAAAAACAACAGCAGTGATGCCTGAAAGAGCTATTGCCCAGAAAACAATATTTTGAAAAAGAGGAATAACGCATTGCAAGGTTGGGATATTATCAACAAGACAGCTTGTGCCATCAGGAAGTGTCCAATTCATGTATCTAGTCTAAAATAAAGAAAATAAGAATACAAGGGTTTGGTAAGGAAAATTACTAAACTGATTGTTACTACTGGCCTATTAAGCCGGGTATTTCAAATCCTGTTCCACCTATCCCTAATCCTTCAAACCCGAAGAAGGTTTTGAGCACCAGATTGATAATCAGGAATGAGCCAAAGACTACAATCAATCCGATTATCGCACCGATAATCGTATAACGTGCTGACTCGACTTTGGTCTTATCACCACCTGATGTGATCCATTTGATTCCTCCCCAGATGAGGAAGATAATAGCTACCAATGCACCTGCTATCAAAAGATAAGTGAGAATGGTATTGAAAAGTTTATCAGCAGTAGTAGTGGTGCAGAGTCCTTGTAGCTTGTCTTGTGTAGGGCAGAAACTTGCCGCCAAGGCCTTATTGGGCAGAAACATTAAAGCAGATGATCCCAAGATAGAAGTTGTTGTTATAGCTTTATTGATATTGATGTTCATATTCTAGTTTGTTAAAGATGGTGGTTCAAGCTGGGTAACGTCTGAAACTTTAAACAAAGTATTAGTTACCAGATTGATAATCAGGAATGAGGCGAAGACTATGATCAATCCGATTATCGCACCGATAATCGTATAACGTGCTGACTCGACTTTGGTCTTATCACCACGTGATGTGATCCATTTGATTCCTCCCCAGATGAGGAAGATAATAGCTACCAATGCACCTGCTATCAAAAGATAAGTGAAAATGGTGCCAATTATTCCATTAAAGGTGGCATTTGCTAGCTTAGTACAGTTTCCAGAACCAAATATATTTTCTGGACATAAGGTTACATTTTGACTTTGAGCCAGTATTGGAGAAGCTGTAGTCAGGTAAAGCGAAAAAGTGGCTGCTGTTATAAGTAATTTGCGGGCAGAAATCATATCTAGATTTATCATAGGCATATAAAAAATGAAATGTCAAGTGGCTAAATTTGAAGTCTAATTAAAAAAATCTGTTTTTAGTAGAGAAAAATGATATTTTCAAAAAAAGCCATCAATACTGATATTTGATATCACAAGATAAGATAAATTGATTTAATGACATTTGGCATGACTATCTAGATGGACAACTTCATCCTAGATGATTATTTTTTGAGTAGTTCTACCCCAAAAAGGGTGTTGGATATAAAAGAGACAATCAAAAATGATAACAACGCAATAATCATTCCTACCAGAGAATAAATAATAGTTTTGCGTGCATTGGTGACTTTGGTCTTGTCTCCCTCAGATGTGATCCATTTGATCCCTCCCCAGATGAGGAAAGATAGCGCTAGGATGACAGCACCAACAAGAAGCCACGATAATCCGTTTTGGATGAGTCTTATCCCTCCCTCGCCCTCACCTAGACCACCAACGGGTATTCCTGTAGGAGCTGTTATCTCTTGTTCGCCGATTTTCAGTGCGAGAAGGTCAGTCATAGTGTTATTCATAGTATATAGATTATAGGGAGTAGCGTGTAGTTTATGACAGCGATACTCCTTCGATTTTCATTCGCAATCTTTTTGTCATAGTATTTAGCATACGTAATACTTCAATGAGTAAATGATTGCAGGAGAGAAGTCGGTTTCATCAAGAAACTGAAGCTCTTTTGCGATAATAAGTTGGGTTTCTAGTTCTCTCGCGGATCCAAAAGCGAGAGGATATTTCCTTGATGATTTTCTTGCATAGCCCTCAGCAGTATTTGAGGGAATTGGCATTGCACATCTTCTCATCTGCTTTGTTAGATCAGAGAGTTGAGGTTTTGGGAAATTTTCCGTTATCATATAGATTAGTTTTACTAATTCAATTGCTTTTTGCAACACTATTAATTCTTTATAGCTGTTAATATACGACATAGAACGCAACTACTCACTACTTTCTATACGCTATCTTCTAGCCTGAAAACCCAGGAATGTTAAGGATGTCAACACCGATCACCTCAAGAATAACAAGAGAGAAAATCAAAAAGAGTAAGCCAATAATTGCGGAGGTGATTCGATCCTTTGCCTCTGTTATTTTCTCAGGATTACCTTGTGATGTCATCAGTTGATAACCTGATCTGATGATAAGCAGTAAAACAATACCTCCTGATATACTCAAGAGCACACGCAGGAGATCTTTGATGAACTTGCCTGGTTCAGATGAAAATGCTCCAAATGGTGTGATAACACCAGCACATTTAACTATTTTTTTTTGATTTTCTTTACGAGCGTTGAGATCCGAGGTAAAATCAGGACTTTTAGGATCAGCTAGATTTCTAGGCTCCCGAATTGGATTGCCATTTGCATCAAGATCCTCTGCATAATATCCATATAAACAAGGTGGAGCATCGCCTGAAATATATCCACATGCACTGCCTACGCAAATTACAAGAATTCTTAAAGGTTGATCTATCGTGTCGCCAATAATCCACGTAGCGATTTGTTTACCTACTAAAACGCCTCCTACCGCGCCACCAATTACTGTTGCACCTAAAGAAAATGGACCGGTACCCATACCCAAAAGGGCCCCCCCCGCTCCAAATGCGCTTTCCAATAGTAATGATCCATGTTTTTCAGTCCAGCTCAGTTCTTCTTGTGCTCTCATAAGTGTAACTGTATAAATTCCATCCATTAATTTTGGAAGAGGAGGTGAGCTAATTACTTTTTCAGCACTTTCTGGAACAAAGCTTGTAATAATATATTGTGCATTTTTATCTAGGTTATCTATATTTTTCAGACATCTTTCATTGTTTATTTTTTCTTGTCCTTTAAACATCCCATTGCGTTCTTCATCTGAGATAACAATGTAGTAGCAAATATCATCAGCATTATTAAGATGTGTTAATTTAATTGACCATTCTTTACCTACCTCAATTGGATTAGTAAGTAAAATTATATCCTCTAAGTTTCCACCAATCTGATTTACTGTTATTGTTACTGGATTTGAAAAAACATCCTCATTAGGAGAACATTTGGCCCTAAGAATAAATTTTTTATTTTTATCATTCTCATCAAATGGATTTATTGTGACATCTCTCCCGGGAGTTATATCTATAATTCTTAGTTGATAATCTTTGGTCACGAGCTCATTATTTTCATTATAGAAAATAATTTTTGCATTTTGAGTTTCTGGCGGGCATCCATCAACCCTGACTATTATAGGGTTTTTTTCATAAAAAATATCACCACCATTCTCTGGTTTAACGGTGAGAATAATACCTTCACCTCTTACATCCATTGATTTTGTAAGCGGTTCAAAAGCATTGTTGTCACTATTTACGGTGAATTGATATGTATCAAGGTATAGTTCAGCAGATTGGGGACCAGCCCTTGCTATGAGTGGTGGTCTTCTAATTGCATCAGGTTTAAGGACAATTTTTAGAGATGCATTAAAATAATTGCCTTCAACTGCTGTACAATTAACTGATGGAAAGATTTTTTCCACAGTATCATCTCTATCTTTTAACTCACAACTTGCATTATTGTTGACCACAAGTTTAAATTTTTTTGAAAAAGATTTATCATCCTTTTTAATTTCTTTCCTCTTAACATTTATAGAGTATGATCCAACAGGTAAGCCGTTAATAGTCATTGTTGGCTCTGAAAGCCAGGGAGCTTCAGAAGGAAGAACAAGAGAACTTTGTATTCTAGGATTGATAATATTAAATGAAAATGGTTGATAAGTTTTTGATCCATCCGTACTTATAACTCCGACCCAAAATTGTTGTGGTAGTTGGTCTATGTTTATTCGTGATGAATTAATATAAGCAGTTACATGTATGTACCCTGTTTTATTATCGATTGTCTGTATGCTGCATGTAGGTTTTTTGCCGTCATTTGTCATAAAGATAGAATCATGTCCGCTTTGATCTGAAATGATGCAATAACCATTATTAATATCCATTGTAAGCGACAGCGTTTGAAAAGCTTGTTTTAAATTTTCTGTCCTTGATATTTTTAAATAAAGACTTAAATTTTGAGTGTTCCCGTCAATAAGGGGAATATTCGCATAAGTGAATGCACCAGTTTCTCCGTATTCCAATTCTCCGTCCTCTAAACCATTGAATGGATAGACCTGGATAGTTCGCTGTTGAGCATGTGCTGTATTAGGTGCAAAAAAAATTGTAAAAATTATAAAAAGGAAAAAAAGAAAAACTTTTCGATTTTGTAGCAAAAAATGCTTCAACCAGGACATAATTTTATCGTAGCGCAATGCAACTTGTTATGCAATTAAATAAAATGGTGTTTTTGATGTACAATAACTTTATGATAATAAATACAAAGCATTTCGAATCTTTATATCCTGCTGATACGAGGGAGAGGGAGCTTTCGGAGATAGTTACATTGATCAGAGAAGGCAATTCCTGCCAGATTATTGGTATTCCGGGAGTAGGAAGATCAAGCCTTTTGGGACTACTTTCCTACAACAGAGACGTTCGCCTTAAGCACTTTCCTACCAAACATGGGTTTGTCCATTTTGTCATGGTCAATTTCTCAGAAGTGAGGAAAAGACCTTTATTTGATGTGATGAAGCTTATCTTTCTTAATCTGACTCAGTCTCTGAGGGAGAGAAGCATGGTAGAGGAATATGAAGTAGTTGATAAATTATTTAAAGATGCTCTAGCGTACAATGATGAGCTAGTGCTCACTCAGGGCATAAAAAATGCTGTTGATTATCTCTCGCTGGAGAAAAAATTCACATTAATATTCCTTTTTGATAGGTTTGATGAGTACGTGCCAGCACTCACTTCTCAGTTTTTTACCAATCTTCGTTCTCTAAGAGATCGTGCCAAGTATCGTTTTTCCTGTATCTTTTCTCTCACGCGTCCTCTGGAGGATACAATTGAGCCGCTTCTTTTTGCTGATTTCAGCGATTTTGTAACAGGACATTTTGTGTATCTGTCCTTGTATGATAAGCCTAGCGTTGATTTCCGATTTGATTACTTGGAAAAAATCACAGGCAAGCATCTTGCTAATACTGTTAGAGGAAAGATAGTAGATCTTACAGGGGGCCATATCCGCTTAAGCAAACTTGCAGCCGAGTCTCTCTTGGCGCAAGAGGTAGCACCTGATAATATCGAAGAATTTCTTCTTAGCCAAAGAACAATTCAAAGTGCGCTTCTGACTATCTGGCAAAGTCTTTCTCCTTTTGATCAGCAAATACTCAAAACACGATCTTTTTTTTCAAAAGATACAGATGATCTGCAGTATCTAATAAAAGTAGGATTAATAGCAGATGGCAAGATTGCAATTCCTCTTCTTGAGAAGTATATCCAGTTCTCAGATTACTTATTGCAAGATGAGAAAATAATTTACGATTCTTTGACCAATACTATCCATAAAGGAGAGAGTGTATTGTCAGATTATCTCACCAAATCAGAGTTTCGTCTCTTGCGGCACCTTCTGCAAAATCCAGAGAGAGTAATTGAGAGAGAGGAAATTGTCTCAGTAGTCTGGCAGGATGCCAAATCAACAGCAGGTGTAAGTGAGCAGGCTATAGATCAGCTTATCTTTAGACTACGAAGAAAAGTTGAGGTTGATCCTAACAATCCAAAGCATATTTTGACTGTGAAAGGGAGAGGAATTCGTTTTCAAGCATAAATTAAAGATATTTGAGTATTAGGAGTATCTCATTTAAACAAAACTTAACTTTAAGCACGATTATTTATTGCCTTATTTCTCTTTGATTTTGTGATTGCTTTAAATAAATATGAGATTGAGTTTTTAAGCTTCTATCCATAAATTTTTGCCTCTTTTTGGTTTAGAGTAAAAAATAATCATCCATAATCAGTGTTTTGTGTTTGTGTTTTGGTTGATACAAAATTTTTGGTTGAGATAAAATCTATTTTTTTTAAAACATCTGTTTTGAGTAGTTAGATCAATAGCCATAATTTATACACATATCAAATATTGATTAACTTACCTGCTATGTAATCAACCTAAAAGATTTTTATAAGCTTTTTCTCAAGTTAAATTGTTCTCTTCCTCCTATACTGCAGGCATGAAAGAGCGTAATTTAGGACAATTAAATCAAGAAAAATTGACAGGACAAGGGTCAAATATCTATGCTAATAGTGGAGAAAAATCTATGCCTGATGAAAAACGAGTAGAACCGCCAGAAACAGCGATTATAAATACTCCTCTAAGTGAAACTCCAGATGAGGGTGGAAGACGCGTAGAATCAGTAAGAGAACCAATAACTGTTAGAGAGGGAATACTTCCCCAAACATCAGAAATTATTGGTGAAGGTGAAAACTATGAACTACCTCCTCTTACCCCAAAACAACAAACATTAATGGCTGAGTATAAGCGTCGTCATCCTAATGCTTCAGAGGAGCAGATTTTAGAAGCAGAGAAATTGATAAGAGGCGGTATTAATCCTCTTTCCGAAGAGCAAGAGCGACGTTTTGAAGGTATACCGCAAAATTTTAATGAACTCATAGAGGAAATTATGAAAAATTCTGATCCTAAATGGAGCAGAGGTGGCGAATACAGTCTTGTTAAGACAGTAAAAGACGAAAAGACGGGAAAAGACAAAGAAATAATTGATCAAGCAAATTTCCTAAGATGGGTGAGAGATAGAATGCTTTATTTTCATAATGAGTCTCCAGATGAGCAGTTTAGTCTTTTTGCCAAAGTCCGTCTCCAAAGAGAAGTTCGTGATATCTCCATAGGAGAAATGATAGAGTATGAGGATCGCTATTTTCGTGATAAAGATAGAAATCAGTACAAAGAACTGGTTGATCAACTGCGAAAAGAACTTTGGCAGTTCTCCATGTTTCGTCTTAATGATTTGAAATATAAAGCTGTAATGGGTAGTGATACAGAACTGCCCAAAGCTATTCAAGAAATGTTTTATTATAACTTCGCTACCAAGACAGTGTGGGGTGGTAAGAGTGCTCTTGCTTGGGTTTTGACAATGCCTGATGCTTTCACTTCAAATCCTATTACTGAAGAACATCGAAAGGCAAGAACTACTCCTGAACAACCAGAGCTAGATACAGCAACAGGTCAGGCTCTCAATACAGCTTTTTTGACGTATTATTATATCTCAGATATAGATATGTTGAGAGTTATTCTAGGAGAGGATGCGCCTCTTCTTGATAAAGAAGAGATTAAAAAAATAATTAGACAACGAGCAGCCAAAAAATTTGGTGAGACTGATGAGGGAGCAAAGGCATTAATTCAAGATAGAGACGGATTAGTAGCCAAGCTTTTTGATAAAACTGAAGAGTTTAATGAAGAAGATCTTCGTGATTTTATTAATATCTTTAATTCTCCTGAAAAGCATACTGAGATTATTGGAGTAGTAAATGATTTGATTGCCTTATCTATCAAGAAAAAATACTCCAAGAGTAATATTAATATTGAGGAGATGAATATTGAATATGCACGAACATTTGCAGGATTCATGGCGCGTATGTTTGGCGCAGGTTATAGAAATGATTTGAAAGCAAATGCCAATGATGCAGGAGCAAAACCCGGCAATCTCATGCGCTACCGTCTAAAGCAGGTTGAAGAAGGAAGACGTGGAGGAGCATTTGGAACTCCATATAACGTGTATTTTCTTAAAGAACTGATGGTTGATTTTCTTTCAGGATCGCGTACAGAGTCTCTAGTGTTAAGTGATGATGGAACATATTTTGTTGATAGTCAAGGTAAAAAGCACTATTACACCCCTTTAGAAGTAATGTTGGAGATGGAAAAAATGCTGGATGATCCTGATTTTAAGTCAACAAAAATTCATGAACTTGCGAAACGTCTTCTTTTTCCAGACAATACCATGCGTCAGTATGCAGGAAATCATGTCATCAGAGCATTCTCGATGTTTACTGATATTACTGAAGCGACAGAAATTAACTGGAGTAAGTTTATTACTTATGATCCATTTGGAAGAGTTGTTTTCAACCGAAAGGAGTTTGAGACTGAGGTCAAAGAGAATTTTTTTAAGAAGATGCGCTATGCGTGGTCAACATATGGACAGCTTGATTTTAGTAAATCTGTAAGAACACAAGTAGAAAAGGTAGTAAATGGGAAAAAGGTCAGCACATGGGAATGGCAGCCTCTGGCAAGTAGAATGTTTGGATATGAGATCTTGAATACTCCTGAATTTTGGGCAACAGATGAAAAAGGAAGAGTACTCTATGATGAAAATGGCAATCACCTTATAGATTATTTCAAGGTCAATGCAGATAAGACCAAGCTCTGGAAGAGAGTTGCATTAGCACGTATAGCTGCTGAACTTTATTCGCATCGTAATCTATATTCAACAGATCCTCGTTATAATTTTTTCTTTTATGAACAGGTTATTGAAGCTCTAAGAAGTATTCCCTCAGAGATTGTTGGCGATGAGTTTGATTTGAGAAGCGTTAAGACAGGAGGCCAGTTTTTTAGCGATGAGGATCTGGAATGGCTGAGAAAGCATTCCTCAACTACCTGGTGGGAGTTATATCGAGGAGCACTTATTAGTGATGTCTTTCAAGGAAGTATTAAAGGATATAGAAAAGCAATTAGCCTTTTTCTAAGAATGATTATTGAGCAGTAAAGTAACTAAAGTTTTAAAAGACATTTTATCTTATTTTTATTTATAGAAATAGATTTTATTTTCAACCTATAAATTGATCTATGATTCTCAGATTCTTGATATCAGTTACTAAGATTCGGTGTCTGGTGTCTGGATGGGCCGAGGATGAACTAGATTTCGCCTTGCTAGATCATCGAAGTTTTGTCTTCCCCTATAAAGGAAATTCATTGGCGTTATTCTGTTAAGACGTATTTTCTGTCCTATTCGTGTATTTCTAACTTTATCAAAGGCTTTTAATCCAGTAGCTGCTAGGAATCCTGCTTCTCCTCTTCGTGTATCAAGCCTCAAGGATCGAGAGATCACCCCTGCAATAGGAGGCATTGTGACTGCCGCTCCTCTACCAAAACCTTTATAAATTGCAGGTGTTACATATTTGTTGGGTTGAGTCTTCAGAGCATCTCTAAGTAGATGAAGAATCTCAGGTGTGACAAAGATTATCCCAACAGCAATGAGATTGCCGAAGTTGTCAAGAGCATTGGGATTGGCAAGAAGAGGCGGGATAAAAGTGTTGGCAGAAGGGTTGTTGAGCCCTTCCTGGACATAAATCACCCTTGCAGCCACAATCATGGCAACAGCAGCAGGGAAGACCAGAAGGTGCGCTGCCATAAAGCGGAGCCACGATGTAAAACCAAGTGAATTACCAGGCAAAAGTCCTGCACCAATCCATAAAGGAGCAGAGATGGCACCAATAATTACATAAATAAATGCTCTAAGCAACAAAAACCAAAGTCTGAAAAGAGCAATAATTATAGCAGCAAGAACAATGATAATTGTCAACATACTTATTAACCATTTCACTGCACCAAAAAAACCAGCCTTTGCACAATCCATCACAGTGTCGAGTTTAGGAATTATTGTTTGAATACCAAAAACTTTATGGTATGATTGATTACATTTCATGTCTTTATCCTCGTTCCAACCTAAAAGCGCTATGATACCTCGTGAAAGTACATCTCCTATGCTTCCTGCTACATTCACTGAAATTCCCATAAATCCATCAACTGATCCTAAACAACCAGTTGCATTACCAAAAAGCTCACTGGTGTAATTAATAGGATTATTTAGCAGATTTTTTGTTGCTATAAAATCTACTTTTTGGGGAACACCCTCTGCATTTTTTTTAGGTTCTCCTATACACGGTAGATTACCGCTTGTAAGAGTATTTATACCACCATATGTTGCAAGCCACATGCCGTCAATTAAAAGTCCGGCAATTGGATAGGAAAATGTGATGAGGATGATAGTGACTATGATCTTGGGTAGTTGATTTTGGATAGACATTACTGTGCGTGGATCTATCTTTACCCTTAGCATAATACCAATTCCAATCAGTATAAAAATGATAATCAGGAAAATATAAGTAATATCGCGTATTCTTATCCACAAATCTCTAATCGCCTCAAGAGCAGTAAATCCAGATCCCGGATCAGTCTGTGCATGTGTCTCTCTGACAACTCCAAAGTTTGATGCCAAATACTCAAGATAACTGGTACTGCTTAGTGGCTGTCTAAAAAGATAGGCAATAGCGCTGGTGGAAAAGCCGACAACACCTCCTATCTGAGGATTTTGGGGATCTATCTTGTAGGAGCGTAACTCTCCTGTTTGCGGATCAGGTATCAGACAGGTATGGTAGGGATTAAGCACATCAAGTCCTGTGAGCTGGCAGATAAGTGCAGCTGAGATCTCAATAAGCTTTATTTGAGCTTTAGTACTATCTATAGTTAAGGGTGCTGCTGATGGATAAGTATTATTAGGATAGGGATCTACTCCCTGCGCAAAAGCATGAGATGCACTAAGACTAT